>DATFCW010000078.1:0-3838 GCA_035252665.1 Casimicrobiaceae bacterium
AGGACCTGTCGCGGGACGTGCCAACGTGCTCGTATTCCCCGATCTGGACGCCGGCAACATCGGCTACAAGCTCACGCAGTATCTCGCCGGCGCGCAGGCGATCGGCCCGATTCTGCAAGGGTTTGCGCGTCCGATCAGCGATCTGTCGCGGGGTGCGAGCGTCGACGACATCGTGGCGACGACGACGGTGGCGCTGGCGATGGCGGGAGACGAGGCGCTACGCCCCGACTCCTACCTCCGCTCTATCGCCACATAGCTCCTCGCCGACGGCCCGTTGTACAAGGTCAGCGGCCGGATCAGGATGTTGTTACGTAGCTGCTCTACGACCTGCACTGTCCATCCCGGAACGCGGCCGGCCGCGAAGATCGGCACGAACAAGTCCTCGGCGATCCCATTCAGGAAATAGACGACGCCGGCGTAGAAGTCGACGTTGACGTTCACGCCGTGTCGCGCGTACGGCTTCATCGCGTCGACGAGCGCGGCGAGAATCTGGTACCACCTGGGCTCGCCCATTGCACGCGACAACCGCTCCACGCCCGCGCGCATGTGTCGTGCACGCGGATCCTCGGCGCGATAGACGCGATGGCCGAAGCCCATCACCGGCTCCTTGTTCGCGCGCTTGCGCTTGACGTACTCGGCGGCGTTCGCGGGATCGCCGATTTCCTGCGCCATCCGCATCACGTTCTCCGCTGCGCCGCCGTGCGCGGGCCCGGACAGCGCCGCGATGGCCGCGGTAATCGCCGCATGGAGATTCGCTTCCGTGCCTGCCACGACGCGCGCTGTGAAAGCCGACGCGTTCGACCCGTGCTCGGCGTGCAGCATCATGTCGATGTCCATCAATCGCGCGGCATCGCCGCTTGGCGGCGTGCCTTTCAACATCCGCAGGAAATTCGCGGCATGTCCGATCTCGGGATCGGGAGGCACCGGCTCGCGGCCGTGGCGAATGTGCTCGTGCGCGGCGATGATGATCGGCACCTGCGACGTGAGCCGAATCCCCTTGCGAAGCGTCGCCTCGATCGAATTGTCGTGGACCTCGGGGTCGAATGCCGCGAGCGCGGAAGTCGCGGTGCGCAGAACGTCCATCGGATGCGCGTCGCGCACCGCCCGGATGATGTCGTGGATCTTCGCAGGCAACGTGCGCGCGGCCTTGAGCTCGGCGTCGAAACGCGACAGCTCGTCCGCGGTCGGCAACTCGCCGTACATCAGCAGATAGCAGGTCTCCTCGAACGTCGAGCGTTCGGCCAGATCGTGGATCGAATAGCCGCGATAGAGAAGCTCGCCCGCGCGACCGTCGATGGAACAGACCTCCGAGCGGTCGAAGTAGACGCCCTTCAGGCCGCGATGGATGTCGATCTTCCCGGTGTCTTCGTTCATGCAAACGTTCCGTACGTCGAGTGGAAACTCGACGACATTATCCAATGCGCGCAGTGGCACGAAGCACGCTTGCGCGAACTTCGCGCCCGGTGCATGTCAGGTCAGCGCCAGGAATCCGCGCGGATCCTTGGTCATCGCGACCGAAACGATCCAGGCGAACGTCAGCATCGCGAGCAGCCACGCGCCCGTGCGAATGGTCTTCGTCGAACCGAAGCGCAGCGCCACCAGGCCCAGTACGATGTAAGCGATAAGACCACCGATCTTCGCAGCGATCCACGGCGAATTCGTTGGCGTCAGTTGCAATATCCACGCAAGCCAAACCGCGGAAACGATCAGCACCGTATCGACGAAATGCGGCAGCGTCTTCGCGAGCCGACCGCGTATCCAGCGGGCGTCGCCTAGCATGCCGAGGCCGCGCGCGAAAAAGCCGGCGAAGGACACCGTCACGGCACTTTCATGAACGAGCTTCAGCGTCGCGTAGTCCATGGTGTCAACGCGTTCGTTGGCGCAAAATTCATGGGGGCCGACCGATTTTCGTGAAAGTCAGACATGGAAATGAATGCAGCGATGTCGAACGCCACGCTCTCCCCACCCGACGCCGCGGCATGGCCCGCGCTTGCGTTCGACGCCTGGCGCGACACCTGCGCAACGCTCCAGCTTTGGACACAGATCGTCGGCAAGGTTCGACTCGCACGCACGCCCTGGCTCAATCATAGCTGGCAGGTGCCGCTGTACGTCAACGCGCGCGGGCTTACCACGTCGCTCGTTCCGAACGGCGCGACCGCTTTCGACGTCCAGTTCGATTTCATCGCGCACGCGCTCGAGATCAGGAAGAGCGATGGCGAGATCGTGAGCTTTCCGCTCGCGCCGCAATCGGTTGCCGATCTTTACGCCCGCTTCATGTCGGCGTTGCGCGGAATAGGCATCGCGGTGACGATCGACGATTTGCCGTGCGAGATTCCGGCCGCGATTCCGTTTTCCCATGATCGGTCGCACGCATCGTACGATGCGCACTACGCGAACCGCTTCTTTCGCGTGCTGGTTCAGGTGCAGCGCGTGTTCGAGCAGTTCCGCAGCGCTTTCCTCGGCAAGTGCAGTCCGATTCATTTCTTCTGGGGCAGCTTCGACCTCGCCGTCACGCGTTTCTCGGGTCGCCGCGCGCCGCTGTGGCAGGGAAAGGTTCCAGGCGTTGCGACGCGCGTGATGCAGGAGGCGTACTCGCACGAGCTGTCGAGCGCCGGTTTCTGGCCGGGCGGGCAGGGTGTCGACGCGTCGTTCTATGCGTACGCGTATCCGTCGTCGGCAGCGTTCGCCTCGACAAGCGTGCGCCCCGCGCAAGCGCAATTCAATGAAGCGCTCGGCGAATTTCTGCTGCCCTACGATGTCGTGCGCCGCGCTGATGATCCGGACGCAATGCTTCTCGAATTCCTGCGCAGCACGTACGAGGCGGCCGCGAACGCTTCGGGCTGGGACCGGGCAGCGCTCGAATGCGCACCCGGCATCCCGGGTCGATGCCCCGACGTTCAGGCCCGCGTATCGAGCGGCGGATAGCGAATCGTCGTTCCGTCGACCACCGCGAACGGCGTCAGCTCGTGCACCGACGTTTTCGTCTCGCTGACGATCTCCTCGACACGGAAGTGGCGCACGACGAGCGCATCAGCGATCAGCGATCGATGACACCGCCAAGGCACCGCCTCGGCGCACATGACTGCGACGACGTTCTTCCGCGCGAGCGCGATCAACGCGTCGAGGTTCGACACGAATCCGTCTGTCTGCATGTAATCGGCGTAGCCGCGAAACGACGCATTGCGCCAGCCGGCGTTCGGCGAGCCGGGCGCTGCACGCCGAAAGCCGCCGAGTCCCGGAAACGCCACGTAGCCAATTCGGTGCGCCGCCAGCGTTTCGGCAAGCGCGTCGCCGTTAAACTGCGGATTGTGGCGCGAGCGGGGCACCGTGCGAACATCGGCGAGGCGCGTGACTTCATGCTTCTTAAGCAGCGCGACGAATTCGTCCGCGGTTCGCGTCGAATGGCCGATCGTGTACACGGTGCGCGTCGACATCCGGTCATTGGAACATGAAAAGGAGTAAATGATGGCATTGCGCGACCTTCTCGGAATCGAATTGCCGATCGTTCAGGCGCCGATGGCGGGCGTGCAGGCGAGCGCGCTCGCGATCGCCGTCTCGAATGCGGGCGGATTGGGATCGCTGCCGTGCGCGCTGCTTTCGACCGACGGCGTCGCACAGGAGATCGGCAAGATCCGCGCGCAAACGTCGCGACCGTTCAACGTCAACTATTTCTGCCATACGCAACCGCCGATCGATTCGAAGCGCGAATCCGAATGGCGAGACGAGCTCGCGCCGTACTACCGCGAATTCGGCATCGACCCTTCGTCGATCAAGCCGGGACCCGGGCGCGCGCCCTTCGACGCGGCGGCCGCGGACGTGCTCGGCCACGTGAAGCCAT
>DATFCW010000079.1:0-2249 GCA_035252665.1 Casimicrobiaceae bacterium
GAGCCGCGCGCGGCGCGCGTCCTCGAGCGTGAACGTCATTCGCTTGGGCGATTGGCCCTTGCGCACCGTCTCGTACGTCGCCAACGTCTCGGTCGATTCGATCAACTCAAAGCGCTCGCATACCGATCTCTTTTGGAGACAGAGCGCGACCATTAGATCGGCCGAGGTAACGGGCTTGCCGTTGATGATGTGAATGGCTCGAAGCGCCGTCGTCGCGGGAATCCCCAGCTCGGCGCCCGTCGCCATGATGAGAAGCGCGGCCTCGGGCGATTGCAGCTCGCGCGCGAGGAGCTTGGACTCGGCGTAATACTTCGCGAGCGAATACGCTTCCGACAGATTGCGAGGTTCATAGGCAGCGAGCGCCGTCGTCGGCGCAGCGTAGCTTCCTGGCTCGCTCATGCTGCGTCCGCGGTCGGCGCATGGTGGCCGAGCCTTCTTACGTAATCGACGAAGCGCTTGAGGCCGTTCAGTTTGAGCCCGACGCACGCCGCGTAGTCCGCAATCAAGTACGGGCTCCACGTTCCATCGCGCAGTCGGAGGCGCTCAGAGCGAAGCACCTCGCCCGTGCCCGCGCGTCGGTTGCGCGTCTCGAATGTGGTGAAGCCGTGGACGAAGACGATCTGTCCACCGGACTGCGAAAGAAATAGCACCGCGTCGGTCTCACCGAGCTTCTTGGCGAGCCCGCCGTGCTTCTTCTTCCACGCTTCAAAGTTGGTGAACTCTGAACTTCTGAAATCGGCAGTTGCTACGGCGCGAAGATTGACCGCTCTCATTTTCTCGAAGTTCCTTGCGTTGGGTTGAGAGCTGACCCGGAACCATCAGCGGCATCGGATCAGCGATGCCGCATTGCTTGAAATGTAGGGGTACTATAGTCAAGAAGAAAATGAATGCACGAGGTGCGACGCGAGTGAGGCGGAGAGCTATTTGCGACGCTGTTTGAGCTGCAATTTCAAAAAATCATCGCTGAGAGCTTGGAGCATTCGTTCGGCTTGTTGCTTGTACTGCTCGAACAGCGGCCCCTCGTGGTGGCCGAACACGACGAGTTGAAAGACCGGCCGCTTGAGCGCTGGCGCGGGCGGCGGGTGCTTCTTGAAGAAATCATCGAATGTGCGACCGAGAGCGATGGCGAGCCGTTCGAGTGTTGAATCACGCGGGCAGCGCGCGTCCGGTGCATCTGGATCGCCGGCGCAGCGGACGTACGCATCGAGGGACGCGGGGGAGACGCCACCAAGAGAAGCGATGTCCTGACGGTTGAGGACGGCCTTTCGCTCGTCCATGAAGCGGACGAGGTTCGAGCAGATCAGCTTCTGCACGTCGCGATCGTATTTAGGGACCCGCGTCCTCGGCATATCACACCCTTGTAATACCTTCGCCCGTCACCTGCAAGCGTTGAGACAACTGATGTAGCCCTACTTTTTATCTTGCAAAAGTAGGGGTACGTTTGCTAGGTTTCCGGCCGTGAGTGCCATTGTCTCGTCCCTCGGGCGAGCGCGCAGTCTCAGTGGCTACGTCTGCGCGCGCTCTCTGCGAGGTGTCCATTGATCCCCAAGAGCGGCGCCCTCGTGAGCGACGCCTTCGTTGCGTTCGTGCGTCGGCTCGACTGCATGTTCTGCGGCGCACGCGCGCCGTCGGAGGCGCACCACTGGCCTCCGCGCTCGCACGGTCGGCGCGACGACCGGACGATCCCAGTTTGTCGAGGCTGCCATATCGCGTGCGGAGGCGAGGTCGCTGTCATTGGTAATCGTCGCGTCCTCCCCATTCCGCGCGAGCGGCAGGACGCGGCGGTGCTCGTCGTGCGCAGCCTGTTCATGGAGCGCGCGACGGCCGCCGAGTGGTCGGCGTTCGCGCGCGATCGTCAGCACTGGATCGAGAGCCGCGGCGATCTGGTGCCGGTTTGATAGACGCGCGCGCCAAGAGGAAGCGCCAGGGCGCGGTCGCGCGCGATGCGGGCGCTCGCTGGGAGCAAGAAATCAAACAACACCACGCCCGCGCGGAGGCGAGCGGACTCGTCGTCTTCTCGTGGCACATCGGGCCGAAGTTCACCTTCGTTCGCAAAAAGAAGGGTCAGATCCAGCCCGTCGCCGTTGGAGTGGCGAGCGCCGACTTCATCGGCGCGCTTCGCGATGGTCGCTACTTCTTGGCAGAGGCGAAGACCGTCGCATCGGGGCAGCGCCTCTCAAGGCACAGCGACCTCAAGCCGCACCAGCGTCGTGATCTCGAGCGTGCCGCGCGCGGCGGCGGGCTCGCGC
>DATFCW010000080.1:0-5936 GCA_035252665.1 Casimicrobiaceae bacterium
TCCGTGGCTGATTGCGGGGTTATCGATTCCCGTGTTCGTTGCGATCGTTTGGACCGTCAGGCGCATGGCGCCGACGAATCTCCGCTTAGCGGGTGCGATGGCGGGCTTCGCCTCAGGCGCCACCGGCGCGCTCGTCTATTCGATCCACTGTCCCGAGCTCGGCGCGCCGTTCCTCGGCACGTGGTATCTGATCGGGATGCTGCTGCCGGCGATCGTTGGCTCACTCGCCGGCGAACGCATGCTTCGCTGGTAGCGGCGCTACCTGCACTTCAGATCCGCATGCTTTTCGCCGGTGCGAAACGCCGAAGCATCGCGAGAAATCGCTGCCTGTCGTAACCCTTCGCCGATTCGAGCAGGCTCGTGTCCTGCGAATGCACGAGCGCGCCGTTTGGATCGAGAAAGAAGAGGTGCGGATAGCCTTCGATCTTCGGCCAGTGCGCGAGCAGCGCCTCGTTACGGTTCTCTTTCGAGAAATTCACCTTGACCCAGATGTAGTTGGCGTCGATCAGCGAGCGTACGTCGGCGTTCGCTGCGATGAAGCGATCCATGATGTGGCACCACGAGCACCATTCGCCGCCGACGTCGACGATGACGCGCTTGCCGCCGCGCTTGGCGAGCGACACCGCGTACGCGACATCGGCTGCCGCGTCGCGCGACGGATCGAATTTTGCAGGGAGCTCGGCGTTCGCGGCTGTGCACACGAGCACGAGAAAGGAAAGCGCCAAAGCGAAGACTTTTTTCATCGCGGCTATCTCACCAACTGATTCATCGTCACGATGGGCAACATCACCGCCAGCACGAGCACCAGAACGATCGCGCCCATCAGCACGATCAGCGTCGGCTGGATCAGCGCGGCGATCCACGCGAGGCGCCGCTCGGCATCGCGCTCGAGCTCGGCAGCCGCGCGTTCGAGCATCGGTGCAAGCGCCCCGCTCTGCTCGCCGTTGCCGATCAGATGAATCAGCACCGGCGGGAATGCCCGTTGTTCCTTGAGTGCACGCGACAGCGACACGCCTTCGCGAACGAGCACCGACGCGGCGCGCGCCGCATTGACGAGCGGAATCATCCGCACGACGTCCGTTGCGGCATCGAGCGAGCGTAAAAGCGGCGCGCCGCTGCCAACGAGAATCGCGAGCGTGCTCGCGTAGCGAGCCGTGTCGAGGCTCGATGCAAGTCGGCCAACGCCGGGCACGCGCAACAGCGCAGCATGAATGCGTGCGCGCGAGCGCTCGCGACGTAGCGCAACGACAAACCCGACGACGATGGCGATCACGGCAGCGAGCCACAAGGGACCGGTCGCACGAAAAAATGCACTGACCGAAATGAGCGCCTGCGTCAAAAGCGGCAGCGTCTGCCGGCTCTGCTGATAGACGGAAACGACCTGCGGTACAACGTAGGTGACGAGCACGGCGATGACGCCGATCGCGATGATCGTCACGAGCGCCGGATAAATCAGCGCGACGACGAACTTCTGGCGCAGCGCAAGTCGCGCGTCGAGATAGTGCGCGAGGCGCGTGAGCACTTCGGGCAGCTTGCCGGTTTCGGTCCCTGCCGCGATCAATCCGCGATAGAGCGGCGAGAACGTGCGCGGGTAGCGGCTCATCGCGGCGGGCAGTGATTCGCCGGCGAGAACGTGCGCGCGCAGCGACGTCGCGAGCTTCGCCACGGCCGAATCATCGGCTTGCTCCGCGACGGCAACCAGTGCCTGCTCGAGCGGCATGCCGGAATGAACGAGCGTCGCGAGTTGCTGCGTGACGAGCGCGAGCGTCCCTGCGGGAAGGCGCGCGTGCGACAACGCGGCGCTGCGTTCGGGCGCCGCATCGACCACTGTCGGGGTGAGACCGTCGGCGCGCAGGCGATCGAGCACGGCGCGAACGCTATCGGCATCGAGCAAGCCGCGGCGCAGCCGCCCGCGCGCATCGACCGCCTCGTAGCGAAACGCGCTCATGACGGCGTGACCTTACGTATCCCGCGTCACGCGCGTCAACTCCGCGAGCGACGTACGGCCATCGGCCAGGAAGCGCGCGCCATCCTCGCGCAATCGTCGCATGCCGGCGCGAAGCGCCGCATCGCGAAGCGCGAGCTCGCCTGCGCCATCGTGAATCAATCGACGAAGCGTCTCGTCGATGCGCAAGAGCTCGTAGACGCCGGTGCGTCCCACGAACCCCGTGTCGTTGCAGGCCTCGCAACCTTCGGGATGAAAGATCGGCTGCGCGCAGGACAGTCCGACGCTTTCGAGGAGGCGTCCTTCGCCATCGCTCGGATGCGCGCGGACGCGACAAACCGGGCACAGCGTCCGTACGAGACGCTGCGCGAGAACGCCAAGCAGGCTCGATGCGAGCAAATACGGCTCTACGCCCATGTCGGCTAAACGGGTAATCGCGCTCGCGGCGTCGTTCGTGTGCAAGGTCGCGAGCACGAGATGACCGGTGAGCGACGCCTGCACGGCGATCTGCGCGGTTTCGAGATCGCGGATCTCGCCGATCATGATCACGTCCGGGTCCTGGCGCAGGATCGAGCGCAGCGCGCGCGCGAACGTCAGATCGATCCGCGCGTTCACCTGCGTTTGCGCGACGCCGTCGAGCGCATACTCGATCGGGTCCTCGACCGTCATCATGTTCGTCGAATCGCGCGGCAACCGCGACAGCGCGGCGTAGAGCGTCGTCGTCTTGCCCGATCCGGTCGGGCCGGTCACTAGCAGAATGCCGTGCGGCTCGCGGATCAATCGATCGACCGCTGCGAGCGTATCGTTGCTCATTCCGAGCGCCGCGAGATCGAGCCGCGCCGCTTCCTGATCGAGAAGACGCAGCACGACGCGCTCGCCCGCGCCGGTCGGCAGCGTCGACACGCGCACGTCGACTTGTCGATCGCCGAGCTTCAATGCGATGCGCCCATCCTGCGGCAGGCGCTTCTCGGCGATGTCGAGGCCGGCCATGATCTTGAGTCGCGACACGAGCGCGCCGTGCAGCGCGCGCGGTGGCTCGATCGCGTCGCGCAGCATGCCGTCGATGCGAAAGCGGACGACCGCGTGCGATTCGTACGGCTCGAAATGCAGATCCGACGCGCGCTCGCGCAATGCCTGCAGCAGGAGCGCATTGATCATGCGGATCACCGGTGCCTGCTCGCCCGCGTCGAGCAGGTCGTCGGTCGCCGGAAGCTCCTGCAAAAGGCGCGAAAGATCCGCCTCGTTCGCGAGGCTTTCGCTCATCGCGACCGCGGCGCCTGCCTGGTTGTACGCGCGCGCGAGCTCCGCGGCGAAGACGTCCGCGGCCACCGGACGCGTTACGAGCGGTCGATCGAGAACGCGGCGAAGCTCGGCGATGCCGTCTACGGTGGCGTCGGGTCGCAGCAGCACGACGGTGGCGTCGCCTTCGTCGCGCCACGCGAGCACGCCGTGCGTGCGCGAGAAGGCGTACGCGATCCTACTTGCCGGGTTGGGGCTGGCCATTCGGCGTCGACGGCGCGATGCCCGGCGTCGCGCCCTGCTGCGCGGGAAGGAGCGGCGCCGTCGGGTCCTTCCAGAACCACGTCGGAAGCGGCGCGGTTTCGATCTGCTGTCCGCGCAGGTAATCGTATCGCTCGCTCGTGAGCTCGCGTCCGCCGCTCGAACCCTTCACGATCGTCGGCTTCAGGAAGATCATCAGATTCGTCTTCGTGCGATCATGGTTGTCGTAGCGAAAGAGCGAGCCCAGCACCGGCACGTCCCCGGCGCCTGGAATCTTCTGCGCGTTGTTGGTCAGGCTGTCCTGCATCAATCCGCCCAGCACCACGATCTGCTGGTCGTCGACGACGACGGAGGATTCGAGCGCCCGCTTCGACAGGATCGGTCCGGCCGCAGAATCGTTCTCGACGCGCGACACTTCTTCGTAGAGACCGAGCCGCACGCTGCCGCCCTCGGTGATCTGCGGCTTCACACGCAGCACGAGACCGACGTCGCGGCGCTCGATCGTCTGAAACGGTTGCACGGTCGACGTCGAACCGGTCGTCGCGTACTGGCCCGTGATGAACGGCCGGTTCTCGCCCACGATGATGCGCGCCTCTTCGTTGTCGAGCGTGAGCAGCGTCGGCGTCGACAGGATGTTCGCGTCGTTATCGTCCTCGAGCGCACGAATGAGAAGCCCGAGGTTGCTGATCACGCCAAGGCCGGGAATGCTGATCGTGCCGTTGATGACGCCAAGGTTGAGGCCGTTGCCAAGCGAGCCGAGGTTGATCGACGCGTCGATGATGTTCTGGCCGCTGCCGCGCGCACCGAAGTTCGTGCCGCCGATCCCCTGCAGATTGTTGCTCCTGCGGCCCGCGCCGGTGAGCACTTGCCATTGGATGCCGAACTCGGCCGCCTTTTCGGACGTGATCTCGACGATCAGCGCTTCGACGAACACCTGCGCGCGCCGGGTGTCGAGCCGCTCGATCACCGCGCGCAGATTGTTGTACACCGGCTCGGGCGCCATGATGACGAGCGCGTTGTTCGCCGTGTCGGCCTGAACCATTGCACCACCCGCCTGGAATGCATTCGATTGCGTGGATGCCGCGGTCCGCGAAAGCGGGCTCGTTGCCTGCGGCGACGCGCCGAGGCTCGTCGTGGTCGTTGTCGCGACCGCGCCCGGCGTGGCCGTCGTCGGCATGCTCGTCGTCGTCGTGAATGGCAGCGTCGACGGCGTTTGATGCTCGCCGCCGTACAGGCCGCGCAGCGTTTCGGCGACTTGCGCCGCATCCGCATTCTTCAGGTAGACGATGTACACGTTGCCACCGACGCGCGACGGCGTATCCAGTTGCTCGATCAACTCGCGCACGCGCGCCGCGCGCGCCGCGGTGTCCGCGCGTATCAGAATGCTGTTCGAGCGCGGATCGGCGACGAGCGCCACGCGCGATGGCTCGACCGGCGTTCCCGGAACCTGCGCGTTCTCGGTGAGCGCTCGATTGACGAGTGCCGCGAGGTCGAGCGCCGACGCATGCTTGACCGGCACGAGCAGCGGCGCACCGGACGGCGGCTGGTCGAGCGAGGCGACGATACGATCGATGCGTTTGATGTTGTCCGCGTAGTCGGTGATGATGATCGCGTTGTTCGGGATGTACGCCGAAATCGCGTTGTTCGGCGAAACGAGCGGTCGCAACACCGTGACGAGTTGCGCGGCAGATTCATAGCGAAGCGCGATCACTTGCGTGACGATGCGATCGCCGCTCGCATTGACGCTCGCGTGCTGAACGGGCACGCCCTCGGTTTTCGCTTCGGCTTCCGGAACGATCTTGACGACGCCGTCGCCTTCGACGGCCGCGAAGCCCTGCATCCGGAGCGCCGACAAGAGCGTGGGGTAAACGAGCGCTTTGGGAACGGGCTGCGCCGAGACGATGTTGATCGTCCCCTTGACGCGCGGATCGACGACGAAATTGCGTCCGGTGATTTCGCCCACGGCCTTCACGACCGCGTCGATGTCGGCGTTGACGAAGTTGAGCGTGACGCTGCCGGAATCCTGCGCGAAGCTTCGCGTGCAGAACGCGACGAGCACGACGAGAAGCGCCGCCGCCAGTCGCCGCGTCGCGTCGAATGTCGGAATCCGGGAACGGCTCGCGACCGCCGGCGTGCGCGAGCATACGAGAAACGGTACGACGGCCATCAACGCGAGAATGCCGGCTCCTGTGATCCTGTCGCGGCGTCGCCGTCGTCTTGCCGCGCGCCCCGAAGCGGAATCGGCGGCGATGATAGCATGGGGTATCGGTCAAATTGACAAGCGCCGCGGCGACTTTTCAATCAATGTCGAATCCGGCCGGCCGCCTCGAAGCATCCAATCCGCGGTGAGACATGGAACGTTCGAGCGATGCCGCATGGGCGTCGCTCCGAGGTTCCGGGCGAGGGAGAATCGATGGGCGATTACGAAAACGACGTGCCGGCGCATGTTCGGCGGCTGATCCTCGGGGCTGCGTTCGCGGCCGGATTGGCC
>DATFCW010000081.1:0-9892 GCA_035252665.1 Casimicrobiaceae bacterium
GAAACCGTCCGCCCAGATGCCGATGATGAAGCCGAGCAGGCTGAACGTCACCCCGGTCAATAGCAGGAACAGCACCATCCATGCGGGGTGCGCAATGTGCAGCGGCACGAAGATCGCCGCGGTCGCAAGGATGATGAGTCCCAGGACGACCGACTTGGTCGCGGCGGCGCCGACGTAACTTACGACGATTTCGAGATACGAGACGGGCGCCGACAGGAGCTCATAGACCGTACCCGTGAAGCGTGGAAAGTAAATGCCGAACGATGCGTTGGAGATGCTTTGCGTCAGAAGCGAGAGCATTACGAGTCCGGGCACGATGAACGAGCCGTAGCTCACGCCGCCGACTTGCTGGATACGCGAGCCGATCGCCGCGCCGAACACGACGAAATAGAGCGACGTCGAAATCACCGGCGAGACGATGCTCTGCAGCAGCGTGCGCCGCGTGCGCGCCATCTCGAAGCGGTAAATCGCTCGGATCGCGTAAAGGTTCATTTCTCCTCCGACACGAGCCGCACGAAGATGTCCTCGAGCGAGGTTTCGCTGGTTTGCAGATCCCTGACCCGGATGTGCTCGCGATCGAGCGCGTCGAGCAGCGACGCAATGCCACCGCGATCGGCGTGCGAGTCGTACGTG
Source organism: Casimicrobiaceae bacterium (assembly GCA_035252665.1). Taxonomy (GTDB): domain Bacteria; phylum Pseudomonadota; class Gammaproteobacteria; order Burkholderiales; family Casimicrobiaceae; genus VBCG01. The sequence goes on from DATFCW010000081.1 coordinate 634, forward strand.
TACGTAAGCTCCGTCCCGCCGGGTGACAATGCGACTTCGTAGCCGGCGAGCGCGTCGGGAACATGTGCAAGCGGATGCTCGAGATGCAGCGTGAGCTGCTTGCTGCCGAGCTTGCGCATGAGCTCCGCCTTTTCCTCGACGAGGATGATCTCGCCCTTGCGGATTACGCCCACACGGTCGGCCATTTCCTCGGCTTCCTCGATGTAGTGCGTCGTGAGGATGATGGTGACGCCGCCTTCGCGAAGCGAGCGCACGAGCGCCCACATGTCGCGGCGAAGCTCGACGTCGACGCCCGCGGTGGGCTCGTCGAGGAACAGGATCGACGGCTCGTGCGACAGCGCCTTCGCGATCAGAAGACGACGTTTCATGCCGCCCGAAAGCGTCATGATGCGACTGTCCTTGCGATTCCAGAGCGACAGCTCGCGCAGCACCTTTTCGATGTGCGCAGGATTGGGCGGCTTGCCGAAAAGCCCGCGGCTGAATGCGAGCGCGCCCCACGGCGTCTCGAACGCGTCGGTCGTGAGCTCCTGCGGGACGAGACCGATCATCGCGCGCGTTGCGCGATAGTCGCGGCGGATGTCTCGGCCGTCGACTGCGACGCTGCCTTCGGTCGCGTTGACGATGCCGCAGATGATGCTGATCAGCGTCGTCTTGCCGGCGCCGTTCGGGCCGAGCAGCGCGAAGATCTCGCCACGGCGGATGTCGAGGTCGACGTTTCGCAGCGCGGTGAACCCCGAGGCGTAGGTCTTGGAGAGTTTCGAGACGCGGATGATGGGCGTCATTCAAGCGTCATTCAAAGGGTTCTTCGCCAATTTGCATCATTTTGCGTTGTGCAAAGGCAGTCGGCTGCGTGTCATGCTCGCTCCGCGTACGTAAACGCCAGGGCTACGGGTCGCCACGCGTGACAACCGTGACGCCTCGGCCCTCCTCATCCCAGCGACTCCGGCGCGAACGCAAGCCACTTTCTCCCGCGCGTTCGCTCGGCCACGAACGTGTTGCGCGCAACATTGAGCCGATAGGTCAGGAACGCCTTGTCGCGCACGCTGGAAAGCCGCTGCGGCTTGAAGATCGCGGCATTCGTCCCGTCGCAGCGCGCGGAGCGCACGAGCAGCCCGTTCTGATCCTGGTCGTGCAGATATGCGCCGAGCGGCTGCGTGAACGCGTAGCTCGCGCGATCGACGAGCTGCGGAAACGCGCTCTCCTTCCCGCGGAGATCGACGAGCAGGGCATCGCATCGCACGTCGAAGACGCGGCGCTCGGTGACGACGCTCGCATCGTGCGTGGGAAAGCTGTCGCGCACGAATCGATACCAGTGCCAGGCGGTTTCGTAAACCGTCGTTTCCAGGTTCATCGAACCGTACCAGACGCCGTAGCGCGTGCCATCGGAAAAGCGCGTCGCCTGCCAATGCGCCGAATCGAAGGTGTAACTGATCACGGTGCCGTAATCGAACGGGCGCGTGATGACCGCGGCTGCCGTCGGAATGCGGCCGCTGGCTTCCGCAGCGATTGCGATGTCCCAGTCGGCCGGATCGCTCGACAGATCGTCGAACAGATGCTGCGATTCGCGCACGCCTGGGATGTTACGCACGAGATCGCCGTGAAAATCGACGCTTGCCGAGACGAGATCCGGCCGCAAGTCGCTAGGCGCCGCGCTGGAAGTCGAGATAGCGGCGGAGCGCAAGCAGCCCCTCGAAGCCGTGCTCGAGGATCAGGTCGACCGGGCGCGAGCCGAGCCGGGCGTTCGACTGCGTCATCCATTGGTAGGCGAGATCGCGATCGTGCGGAAAAAGGATGCGAAGCGACTTGTGAATCCCGAGCAGGTGTCCGGCGCGATCGAGCAAATCGCGGTTGTCGGCGAGCGGCTCCCCGCTGCGATAGCGTACGAGCGTGCTGCGGCTCCCCTTCGACAAGCCCAGTACCTGCGCCTGCTCGGCGCTCGAAAGCTTCCAGTGCGCGAGCAACGCGATGACCATCGCCGCGAGCCTGCTTCGGGCCTCGCGACTGCCGGGATCGATCGTGGCGCGTTTTCGCGCGGCTGCCTTCATCTCGTTCCGATGCGAATCAACTGGTACGCCAAGTGTACCAGAAACAACGCGCGGCCGAAAGGCCGATGCGGCTACGCACTCCTGCCGTACTGCGCGGCGAGCCGTTCAGCGCCGCGGGCGAGGAGCGCCGTGTCAACCCCCACGGCGGTGAAAAGCGAGCCCGCGTCGATCCAGCGCTTCGCAAGCTCCGCGTCACCGACGAGAATCCCCGGCGCCTTGCCGCACCGGCGAATGCGGCGCAGCGCGTCCTCGATCTTCGGCAACACGGCGGGATGGGCGACCTCGCCCGTGTAGCCCATCGATGCGTGCAGGTCGGCGGGACCGATGAAGATGCCGTCGATGCCGTCGATCGCGGCGATCGTCTCCACGTGCGCGAGCGCCTCGCGCGTCTCGAGCTGCACGAGCAGGCAAAGCTCCTCGTGCGCGCGTTTGGCGTAGTCCTTGACACGCCCGAACCGCGTCGCCCGGGTCGTTCCCGCGACGCCGCGGACGCCCGCGGGCGGATAGCGCATGGCCGCGACGGCCGCGCGCGCCTCGTCCGGATTCTGCACATAGGGAATCAAAAGCGTCTGCGCGCCGATGTCGAGCATGCGCTTGATCGTCACCATGTCGTTCCACGGCACGCGCACGATCGGCGTCGCTGGATACGCGGCCGCGGCCTGCAACTGCGTGACCAGCGACTCGAGGTCGTTCGGCGAGTGCTCGGTGTCGAGCAACAGCCAATCGAAGCCCGCGCCGGCGACGACCTCGAGCGCGTAATGGCTCGACAGGCTGCACCACAGGCCGATCTGTGATTGCCCGGCCGCGATGGCATGCTTGAAGCGATTGACAGGGAGGTCCATCGAGGTTTCCTTGGGAGATGCCGAGGACGGCGTGAATTCGCGAAGGCGGTGCCGGGAAATACATCCCCTGGGACCATTTCCCGGCGTACGTCGAGTATGCCAGTGAACGTCTCCCGCGTTGCCATGTCCCCTTTGGCTATGGGACACTGCGGCGGTCCGCGCGCCGGCTAAGCCCAAAACGACACGGCGTCGGGCGCCATCAAAGGAGGAGTCGCAATGAAGGCTGTCAAGGCAGCATGGGTGTGCGCGCTCGCGTTCGCGGGCGTGCAGTTCGCAACGATGGCCGCCGCACAGGAGAAGTACCCGTCGCGGCCGATCGAGATCATCGTGCCCTGGGGACCGGGCGGCGGCGCCGATCAACTCGCGCGGCTCACGGCAAAACTCGCCGAGCCGATGCTCCATACCTCCTTCCCGGTGATCAACACGCCGGGAGCCACGGGCGCAACCGGCATGGCGAAGCTTCTGACCGACCAGGCCGACGGCTACTCGATGGCGGTCTACATCGCCGATTCGAATGCGCTTCTCGCTGGCCCGAATCCGCGCTGGAAGCTCTCCGACATCACGCCGATCGCGGTGATGATGCAGGTGCCGTCGTTCCTGTTCGTCGCCGAGAACAGCCCGATCAAGGACTGGGCGCAATTCGAGAAGGAAGCGCGCGCGAAGCCGAAGACGCTCAAGGTCGCGACGCTCGGCTTCGGCAGCGTCGACGACATGACGTTGCAATACCTCGCGTCGAAGGGCATCAGCGTCGTCGAAGTCCCGTACGCGAAGCCTTCCGAGCGCTACGTCTCGGTGATCGGCGGCCACGTCGACGCGCTGTACGAGCAGGCGGGCGATGTGCGCCAGTTCATCCTGAACAAGCAGATCCGGCCGATCATCATCTTCGGCAAGGAGCGCCTGCCCTCGTTCAAGGACGTGCCGTGCTCGTACGAGCTCGGCTACAAGATCGCCCTGCCGCAGTTCCGTTCGTATGTCGTCAAGGCCGGGACGCCACCCGACCGGGTGAAGATCCTGAGCGATGCGATGGGCAAGGTGGCGGCCAATCCCGAGTTCCAGAAGTTTCTCGAGGAGAACTTCTCGGCGAAGGACAGCTACATCCCCGCCGACAAGGCCAAGGCCTACCTCGAGGCACAGGTCGACGACATGAAGGCGACGATCGCGAAGAAGTAATGCTCGATCGCCTGAAGGCGCTCGCGCCGTACGTGCTGCTGCTTGGCGCAGCGGCGTATCTGTACCGCGCGGCGGGCGCCTTCGCGTCGGCTGCGCGGCCCGGTGAGCTTGGGCCGGACGCATGGCCGCGCGCAGTGCTCGCGATCCTGATGGTGGTCTGCGTCTGCGCCATCGTGCGTCGCGCACTGTTTCCGCGCATTGCAGCTCCGGTCGCGCCCGAAGCGCCAGCGGCGGAAGTCGACGCAGCCGCGGACGCCGAACGCTTTCCGCTGCGGCTCGGCATCGGTGTCGCGCTCACGATCGCGTACGTTCTCACGCTCGACACCCTCGGCTTTTTCGTCGCGACGGCGCTCTACCTCGCGCTTTTCATGGTGGTGGGACGCTATCTGCGCGGCCGCGTCATCGTTTCGTCGGCGGTGCTCGGCAGCCTCGCGTTCGTGTTCGTCTTCATGAAGGTCGTGTACGTGTCTCTGCCGCTCGGCGTCGGGCCGTTCAAGGCGCTCTCGGTGTGGATCCTCGCGCTGATCGGCGTGCGTTGACGAGCGGCTCGAACATTCACGGTTCCTTCCGCGATGCATGAAACCCTGCATCAGCTCGCGCTCGGCTTCCTTCACCTGCTGACGGTTGCCAACGGCGCATCGCTCGTCGTCGGCCTGATCGTCGGCATGCTGGTCGCGGTGCTGCCGGGACTGACGCTCGTGATGGGCGTCGTGCTTGCGCTGCCGTTCACCTACGGCATGGGGGTCACGTCGTCGATCATCCTTCTGACGGCGATGTATCTGTCGGGCACGTATGGCGGCGCATTCACGTCGATCCTGTTTCGCATTCCGGGCGAGCCGCTCGACGTGCCGCTTCTGTGGGACGGCTATCCGATGGCGCGCCAGGGACGACCCGCGCAGGCGCTCGGATGGACGCTGATCGCCGCGTTGTGGGGCGGCCTCATCACGTGCGTGTCGGCGGTTGCGCTCGCCGTGCCGTTCGCGCACTTCGCGCTGCGCTTCGACACGCCGGAATATTTTGCCGTCGTCATGCTCGGGCTGTCGGGCGTCGTGGCGCTCGGCGGTGCATCGATGGCGAACGCGCTGATCAGCCTGTGCATCGGACTGATGCTCGCGACCGTCGGCGTCGACGACACGTACGGCATCGATCGCTTCACGTTCGGCGTGCCGATCCTGAAAGACGGCATCGAATACCTGACGGTGATGGTGGGCGCCTACGGGCTCGGCGAAGTGCTGACGCGCATGGAGCAGGGTTTCGTGTCGCCGGCAATGGAAGGCGGACGCAAGGTGAGGACGCGACTTCCGCGCTGGAGCGAGATCTGGGCGCTGCGTCCGACGATTGCGCGAAGCTCGTTCGTCGGCATCGTATGCGGCATCGTGCCGGGCGCAGGCGCGACGGTCGGCTCGTTCGTCGCCTATGGCATCGAAGGCCAGTACGGCAAGCGACGCGCCGATCTCGGCAGCGGCATTCCGGAAGGCATCCTCGCGCCACAGGTGGCGTCGACCGCGACCGTGGGCGGGCACATGGTGCCGCTTCTGGCGCTCGGCATTCCAGGGAGTGGCGCGACCGCGGTGATCCTCGGCGCGTTCCTTCTGCACGGCGTGCAACCCGGCCCGCAGATCTTCCAGACCGAAGCGGCAATGGTCTACACGATCTTCGCGTCGATGTTCGCCGCGGTGATTGGCATGTGCCTGCTCGGTTACTTCGCGATCAAGCCCTTGATCCGCGTGCTGCAGTTGCCCGAAGCGCTGACTTCCGCGTTCGTCGCGCTGTTCTGCTTCGTCGGCGCGTACAGCGCGCGCAACAGCCTGACCGATTTGTGGATGATCGTCATCTTCGGCATCGTCGGCTACCTGTTCGAGCGGCTGAAGTTTCCGATCGCGCCAATGGTGCTCGGATGCATCCTCGGCCCGATCGCCGAGACGTCGTTCATGACGAGCATGATCGCCTACCAGAACGACTGGACGATCTTCTTCAGGCGGCCGATCAGCGGGACGGTGATGGTGCTGACGGCGCTGGCGCTCGTTTATCCGGCGATTCGGTATCTGCGGCGGGCTCTGCGCGAGCGCCGGCCGCCGGTCGCAGGAACGTCCGCATCCGCGTGAGCTCGCGCGCGATTGCGCGCTCGAAGTCGCGTCCGCGTGGCTTGCCGTCGACGTAGCCGAATTGGCTCGAGAGCTTTCCGTTTGTCGTTGCGAGATTTGCCCAGCCGATCACCGCATCCCGGTAGAGAAGCGGCAGCGCGTAGTAACCGAGCTTGCGCTTCGCGATCGGCGTGTACGCCTCGAAGCGATACGGCCAGCCGAAGAAGCGCTCGAAACGCGCGCGGTCCCAGACAACGGGATCGAATGGAGAAAGCAGGCGCACCTCGTCGTCGGGCGTATCGACGATCGCTTGCGGGGATTCGTCCGCGGGCCAATACCATTCGATCCCCTCGACATGCGCATGCGCGAGTCTGCGCTTCGCGCGCGCGAGCGCCTCGTCGATGCCGCGCGCGAGTTGCGGCGTCGCGTAGCGCAGTCGGCGAACGAGGATCGCGAGGCTTCGGGCAGGTAGCGGCGCGTACTTGCGCACGGCGACGTCGACGAGCGCATCGAGGCGCGCATGTGGCGAAAGCTCATGCTCCGCAGCGCGCGCGGTTCGCACCCCGTAGACGCGAATGCCGCCTTCACGTCGCAGCACGCGAAGCAGGCCGCGGTAGTGCATGCCATCGAGGAGGTGTGTCGTCGCGTTCGACGAGCCACCCCATGCGTTGACGACCGCGCCATGCGCGAAATGCGCGTCGACGTCGCGTGGATGCGCGTAGCCGCGCTGGCGAACGAATTCGAGCACCGCCTGCGCTCGCGCACGCCGCGAACGGCTCCATGCCGGCCGCACGACGCGTGGATGCATCAAGGCGTGAAGCGGGCGCGAGACGAAGCCGTAGTTGACGAAGTAGTCTTCCTCGACGGCAAGCGTCGGATACGCGCGCTCCAGATCGCCTGCTCGATAGTTGGCGACGCGGTGGCGAAGTGCGAGATCCTGCGCGCGCGCGGGCGCCCGAATTGGATCGGCCTGGACGAAGCCCAGCCGATCGATGGCCGCCTGCAGACCGTTCGCGGGCACGAGGCTTCGCGCGATGGCGTAACGGCGAAGATGGGCGAGACGGAGGGCCGGCGACACGGGTGCGTGCAACGGAGCGTACGGCGGCTGCCATACGAGGCGCCGTATTCTATCGACGACGCTACCGCCCGGTTTGTCGCCAGGCACGAACGTCGGAGAGACGCGTACACGGTTTTCAGCCTGCGCCGGTTTTGCTCGCCCGCGAAACGCGCGGATAGTGTGCGGGTGATCTTTCTTGCAAGGTCGCCCTGCGCCATCGCTTCTCGTTGATGCACCGGGCCTCTCGCTGCATTTGCAACGTCCCCACGTCGTAGAGCGCGCGAGCGCGGCGGCGGCGACCGCGAGCGCTTTGGCGCGCACGTTCGCGCGGCCGGAACCGGCGGTGAGCGGACGCTCGTTCCGCCTGCCGGTCACGACACTCCCGCAACCCGACGAGACGACGTGCGGTCCGACATGCCTGCATGCGATCTACGCGTACTTCGGCGACGACGAGCCGCTGTCGTGCGTCATCGATCGGATGTGGCGCCTCGAGCACGGCGGCACCTATGCGGTCTATCTCGGCTGCGACGCGCTTCGAAACGGCTACGAGGCGCGCATCTATACGTACAACCTCACCGTGTTCGACCCGACATGGTTCGCCGATCGGCACACCGACATCGGCGCCCGTCTCGTGAAGCAGCGCGAAGTGAAAGACGAGCGGCGCGCGCAGCACGCCGTCGACGGCTATCTCGAATTCCTCGCCCGCGGCGGCCGCCTGCGCTTCGCGAATCTCTCCGAGCACCTGATTCGTCGCCTTCTGCGGCGCCGCCTCCCGATCCTCACCGGGTTGTCATCGACGTATCTCTATCGTTCCGAGCGCGAGTGCGCCGACGGCACGCCCGATGACGTGCGCGGGCATCCCGTCGGGCACTTCGTGGTGATCGCCGGTTGGGACGATCGGCGCAGGCGCGTGATGGTCGTCGATCCGTATCAGCCCAATCCCTGGGGGCCGTCGCACGAGTACTGGATCAGCGTCGATCGCGTGGTCGCGGCCATTCTGCTTGGCATCGTCACGCACGACGCGAACCTCCTCGTCGTGCATCCGGCCCCTCACCCCAACCCGCTCGCAGCTACGCGGGGAGAGGGAGCGCGATGATGGTCCTCGTCGTCGTCAATCACCCGCGCGACTGGCCATTCGACGTGCCGGGGACGCGCATTGTCACCGCGCGCGAATACCTGACCGATCCCGCTTACAGCGAAAGCGCTTCCGCGCGCGTGCTGAACGTCTGCCGTGGCGAGCGCTATCAGGGCCGCGGATATTACGTATCGCTGCTTGCCGAAGCGCGCGGACACCGCCCGCTGCCCGAAGTCAAAACGCTCGGCGATCTACAATCGACAGAAGCGCCCGAGCGCCTCCTGCCGGCGAATTTCAACGAGCAGTTGCAGCGTGCGCTTGCCACGAACGGCGCATCGACGTTCGCGCTCGACGCCTTCTTCGGGCGCGATCCGCGCCACCAGCACGATGCCATCGCGCAGCAGCTCTTCGCGACGCTTCGCATTCCGCTTCTTCGCGCCTGCTTCGACCTCACGGGCGAGCGCTGGCGCTTGCGCGAGCTTCGCATCCTCGGCGTTGCCGATGTCGCACCCGAGGATCGACCGCTGATCGATGCGGCGGCGCGCGAGTACCTGGCGCGAACCAGCCGATCGCGGCCGAAGATTACAGCGAGCGGCACCGCGTCGGTCGCGATCCTTTACGACGAGGACGCGCCGCAACCGCCGTCGAACCCAAAGGCCATCGAGAAGCTCTGCGCGGCAGCGAAAATGGTGGGCATGGACGCATCGATCATCGGTCGCGACGACATCGAGCGCCTGTCGCAGTTCGATGGACTCTTCATCCGCGACACGACCAACGTCAACCACTACACGTACCAGTTCGCACGCCGCGCCGCGGCCGAGGGCCTCATCGTCGTCGACGATCCCGATTCGATCCTGAAGTGCACGAACAAGGTGTACCTGAACGAGCTCCTGACGCGCCATCGCGTGCCCGTGCCGAAGACGCTGATGGTCCATCGCGACAACGTCGACGACATCGTGCCGATGCTCGGCTTGCCGTGCATCCTG
>DATFCW010000082.1:0-2041 GCA_035252665.1 Casimicrobiaceae bacterium
TTCGAGTCCCTCGGGTGCGTAACCCAGAAGCCCATGAGGCCCATCGCCATCTGCACCATCTCGTCGGCGTGCGGGTGGTACATGAACGTGCCGGGCCGCCGCGCGACGAACTCGTAGACGAACGTCTTTCCCGGCTTGATCGGCGGCTGCGTGAGTCCCGTCACGCCGTCCATGCCGTTCGGCAGCCGCTGCCCGTGCCAGTGGATGGACGTGTGCTCGGGGAGCTTGTTGGTGACGAAGAGACGCACGCGGTCACCCTCGACGACTTCGATCGTCGGGCCGGGGCTCTGGCCGTTGTAGCCCCAAAGGTTCGCCTTCATCCCGGGCGCCAGCTCGCGCACGCAAGGTTCGGCGACGAGGTGAAACTCCTTTACGCCGTTGTTCATTCGAAACGGCAATGTCCAGCCGTTAAGCGTGACGACCGGGTTGTACGGACGGCCGGCCGCCGGAAAGAGCGGCCCTTGGGTGCCCGGCGATGTCACCGTCACTGCCTCAGGCAGCGAGGCGGCGGCCACGCGGGTGACGGCGGTGGCGCTCAACAGGGTGGCGCCCGCGGTCAGGAAATTGCGGCGATTCATTCGGTATTTCCTCTCGTTCAATGTTCGGCGCTCGGGCCAGCGGTCGGCCCGAGTGCGGCCGAGCCAACGCCGGAGGCGACAGTTCCACCATTCAAGGCGAGTTGCAGGTCCGCATCGGCGATCCAGAAGTCGCGCAGCGCGTCGATGGAAGCGGTGACGCTCGCCACCTGCTGACGCGCGTCGGCGAGCAGCTCGAACACGCTGATCAGCATGCCGTTGTAGCGAAGCACGTTTTCGTCGGCGATTTGCTTGCGCAACGGCACGATCTCGTCGCGATAGCGCCTGGCGATGTCGTAACTCGTTCGATACGCCTGGTACGCCTCGCGGGCTTCGGACTGGGCGTTGACCGCCACTTCGGCGGCCCGCGCGACCGACTGCATGTAGGTCCCCTTCGCGCGCGCGACCTTCGCATCGCCCCAGTCGAAGATCGGCAGTTGCACCTCGATCTCGTAGCCGTCGAGGCGCCGCTCGCCGGTGCTGCTTTCGTTGGCGTAACCTGCTTCCAGCACGTTCACGAAGCCGGTCGTCTTCACGAGGCCGAGGTTGGCGGCGGTCGCTTCCGCGCTGCGCTTCGCGAGCATGACGTCGGGGCGCTGCGCAAGCGCGCGCTGCTCGGCGTCACCTGCCTCGACCGCTGTCTTCGGAAGATCCGGAAGGCGATCGGGAAGCCTGAGCCCTGCAGCATCCTGCGCGGACAGGCCGAGCAGGCGGACGAGTCGCTCGCGCTGGCTCGCGGCGGCTTGCTTCGCCCGCGCAAGCTGTGTGGCGGTGTCGGCGAGGAACGCCTGTTCCTGCATCTGCGCGAGCTTGCTGAAGTTCCCGGCACCGGCCATCTTCTGTGCGAGTTCCGCGCCGGCTTCCGCAGCAAGTCGCGCCTGCTCGAAGTATTCTGTCGATTGCTGCCCCGCGACTGCCGCGAAGTAGGCACGTCGCGTCTCGCCGACGAGCCGTAGCACCTGCGTAGCCGCTTCGAGCTGCGCGGCCTCGAACTGTCGGGATGCGACGCGTTGCGCGAGCGGCATCGTGACGAGCGACATGACGTTGAAGAGAACCGTCCGTTCGATCGTCGCCATCTCGCCACCGCGGCGATCGCTGAAGGTGAAGCGCGGATTCGCGAGCCGTCCCGCCTGGACGAGGTCGGCCTCGGCGATTCCCAACGCTGCAAGGTTCGCCTTCAGTCCGGCGTTGTTGTATAGCGCGACCTGAACGGCGGCGTCGGGCGTGAGCGGTGCGGCGAGAAGCTCACGAACCGCCTGCGACGGAGTGGAAGGATCGGCCGCTCGATCCGGCAACGCATAGTTCCCCTCACTGCGGGCCGCGACGAGATCATGAACGGCCTTCGTCCCGCCATCGGACGACAGCGTCGCACAACCGGCAAGGAACACCACAGAACAGGCGGCGAAGATTCGCCACTGTGAAGCAACCAGTAACGACATATCGAGCTTCCCCGAACTCGCATCAAC
>DATFCW010000083.1:0-15462 GCA_035252665.1 Casimicrobiaceae bacterium
GATTCTCGGCGTATCCGATGGGCAAGGGATCGGGGTCGGTGACGGCGTTCAGCGGCGCGGACGGCTTCATCACGATCGACCAGCACACCGAGATCATCGATGCCGGCGCGGCCGTGCCGGTGCAACTGCTGGGACAAGGACTCGAAGTCGCCGATCTCGTGATCATCGGCAGCCATTGCGTCGGGCTCGATCTCATCGTCAGCAAGCTCGTGCGCGAAGGCATCCGCACGAAGGCGTTGTTCGTCGGCAGCATGGGCGGCGTCGCGGCGGCGAAGCGCGAAGAGAGCGATATCGCCGGCGTGCACCTGATGAATCCGGCGACCGGCGAATACAACGAGCACCTGCTGACCGACCGGTTGTCGCTCGTTCGCGGTTATGGCCGCATGCAGGGCATCGTGTTTCGGGTTGGCGATGCGCGCTTTGCAGGCAAGAATGTCGATGCGGCGATTGCCACCGTACTCTCCGATGCCGAGTGCGTGATGGTCAACCGCAACGCGGGCAGCGGCACGCGCGTGATCATCGATGCGTTGCTGGGCGATCGCCGACCGCAGGGCTACGGCACGCAGACCAAATCGCACAATGCCGTCGCAGCCGCCGTGTCGCAAGCCCGTGCCGACTGGGGCGTCGCGATCGACACGATCGCGCGTCAGTATGGGTTGGGCTTCATTCCTCTCAAGGAAGAACGCTACGATTTCATCGTTCCGACGTCGCGGATGGCGCGGCCCGCCGTGCGTGCGTTCTGTGAGCGGCTTGCGGACGAGGACGTGCGCGCCGAGTTGGCGGCGATGGGATTTCGGGTGCGTTAAGCCGCGCCGAGCTTCAGGGGCTCACGTCACCGCCAAATGAGTCCCGATCGCAGTATGATGCGCTGCAGTCGACGGGAGGAATCGCATGCGCTACGCCGTCCTCGTCGTTTGCTCGGGGTTGCTTCTTGCATCGTCGACCTACGCCGGATTCGACGAAGGCGTGGCGGCGTTGAAAAGGGCGGACTTCGCCACCGCGCTCGCGGAACTGCGGCCCGCGGCCGAACAGGGGAATGCGCTCGCGCAGGTCTACGTCGGGTCGCTCTATGAAAATGGTCGCGGGATAGGCAAGGACCTGGCGCAAGCCGCGGCATGGTATCGCAAGGCGGCCGAACAGAACCTCGCGGCAGGCGAGTACAGCCTGGGAATGCTCTACGTGCGAGGTGCGGGCGTGCCGCAGGACAACGCGATCGCCGCCGAATGGTTTCGCAAGGCGGCCGAGCAAGGCGTCGCGAACGCGCAGTACAGCCTCGGCGTCATGTATGCGAACGGGCAAGGCGTCCAGAAGGACGATTCAGCGTCAATCTCATGGGCGCAAAAGGCTGCCGAACAGAATCTCGCTTCCGCGCAGTACTTTCTCGGCCAGGCGTACCTCCAGGGTCGCGGTGTCCCTCAGGACAATGGCAATGCTGCTGCATGGTTCCGCAAGGCCGCGGAACAGGGCCATGCGTTCGCGCAATACGATCTCGGCGTGCTGTACGTTCGTGGTCATGGAGTGCCGGAAAGCCGCGTCGAAGCGTACAAATGGATCTATCTCGCGGCGCAGCGAATGCAGGGCGACACTCGCGCGAAAGCGATCGAAACACTGGACAGGGTAGGCGCCGCCATGTCCAGAAACGAACGCGATCGCGCGATGTCGCTCGCGCAGCAATGGTTTCGCGCGAACCCGCTGCGCTGACGCGGCGCGATTGAAGTTGCCTTTCGCCAAAGCGGTTCGGCGTCGCGCAGTCGAGCGGTCGATCCCTACTGTGCGCGCGTAATGCCACCGAAACTGCCGGACCACTGGCAGAACTGGTTTTGGCCGACAGCGAACGCGGTGAAGCCGTTGAGCGTGGGCGACATCTCGAACATCGAGAACGTGCCGGCGGTTCCGTCGGTGCAACTGTACGTGCCGCCGACCTCCCCGAGCTTGCCCGTCTGGGCGTACGAGCCGTTGTAAGTGCACGTCGCGATCGCGGTCGTCGAAGTCATCGCAATGGCATTGCCCGAATGATTGACGGCAAGCGAGCCGCCTGTTTCCTGTACGCCGTCGAGCGAAGCGGGGTTGCAGCTGGACAGCGTGATCGAGTATCCGGCGATGTAGTTGCCGGTGTAGTTCTCGCTCTTCCACGTCTGTCGCTGCAGCGTCTTCGTGACGACGACACCGTCGACCGAGTACGTGAGCGTCGCCTGATTGAAGTCGGTGAGAACGAACGAGGCATTGCCGGCTTGCCGTATCGTGACGTTCGCGGGCGGGAACGGTCCGCCGAACCACGGGCCGCTCGTGACGTACAGCGGTCCCGTCCACACGAGCGCGCCATTGGCGTCGGAACCCTGGAACTGCACGTTCGACGTGTACCAGATCGGCGTGTTCGTCGTGTCGTAGACGAAGAAGGTCAGGAACGCGATGTCGTCCTGCAGGGTCACGTTCACGCCCCACCCCGATTCCGCCGGGTTCCACCACATGTCGGTGATCTCGGTTGTCGCAGTGGATGCGCGAGCAACGCCAAGAACGGTAACGAGGACGAGGGCCAACAGTGTTTGCAGTGCACGTTTCATCATCTTCCCCTTCGGATTGTGCGGCAGATTGCGCGCTCCGAGTTTAGTCGAAGGACGCTTGGCTTTGTTACATTGCCGGATCGTTCAAGAATGTGACGTGCGTACAGCAACCCATTCGCGGGACTGCGCATCGACTTCGTGCGGTGCGTGGGAGGCGAAGGACGAGTTCCGGGACAGACTCCGAGAGCTCGGCTGCATCGATGCTACGCGCGAACGAGCTCTTTCAGTAATTGCGCCCCGCGCTGCAACATCCCCTGCTGAAAACCTTGCGCTGCAAACAGCGCCACTGCGCAAGCGCATTCAAGAACGGGCGCGAGCGACGACAAGCCGCTTCAATCCACGAATCGAATTTTGCGCAGAAAATCCGTCCAACGCGTGTCCTCGTGCAACGGGCGAAGCAAAGGATCGACCTGCGACCATGCGACGCCAGCATCGTGCTGCGTTCGCGCCCGTTCGAGCCATTCGAACGCGGCATCGGTATCGCCTCGCGCCGCATGGACCTCGGCGACCTGGTACGCGGCATCATGGCAATGCTTGGCGATGAGTTGTCGCAGCGCGTCGTCGGCTTCGGCGGCTCGACCCGCGGCATGTTCGACGAGCCCGAGTGCGAAGAGACGCCCCCAATCCTCTGGCTCCCGCCGTGCCTGTTCCCGCGCCTCGGTAAGCCGTCCCTGCAGATGCAGCGCGATTGCGAGCCAAGCGCGCATCGCTGCGCTTTGCGGCGCGAGCTCGAGCCCCTTGCTCATCGCAACTTCGGCGTCGCCATATCGCGCGCACATGATGAACGTCAGGCCAAGAAAGAAATAGGCGGTGGCGCTCAATGGATCCTGCTCCACGGCGCGGCGTCCTAGAGCGATTCCCTCCTCGAAACGACCGGTGTTCGCAGCGAGGAGGCCCGCCTGCTGAAGAACGAGCGCATTGCCGGGTGCGAGCTCGAGCGCACGGCGAAACGACGCATCGGCTGCACGCCAGTCCCAGTCGTGAACCATTTGAATCCATGCCATTCCTGCATGCCCTTCGGCGAGATCCGGCTCGAGCGCGACTGCGCGCAAAACGGCATCTCGGGCGCGCGCGTAACCTTCGGCGGCGGGAGCCCATCCCCAGTTCGCCTCGTTGGCATATGCGCGACCGAGCTCGGCCCAAGCCAGCGCGAAATCGGATTCCAGTGCCAGTGCCTCCTTCAGGTACTCGATTCCCCGGGAGGTATCCTCGCGTGTGTTGCGGTCGATGAAGTAACGTGCGTGCAGGAAATGGCGATGTGCCTCCGGATGACTGCTTCGTCCTTTCACGGCGGCGGCGACCGCTGCCGATGCTTCGCTTGCCGTGGCCGGATGACGCGATTCCCCGAGTAGCGTGGCACGTAGCTCCTTCACGACCGACTGCGCAATGTCGTCCTGGACCGCGAAGATGTCGTCCAACGTGCGGTCGTAGGTTTCCGACCAAAGCTGATACCCGTCGCTGACTTTCACGAGGCGCACGGCGATACGCAGCCGATTTCCCGCCTTGCGCACGCTGCCTTCCAGCAGCGCCGACACGTTCAGCGCGCGTCCGACGTCAGCGGCGTCCACCGCTTTCCCCTTGAACTTGAAGGCGGACGATCTCGCCGCCACGCTCAATCCCCGGATCTTGGCGAGGACGTTCAAAAGCTCCTCGGCGAGGCCGTCTGCGAAGTACTCGTTCTCCTCGTCGCGGCTCATGTTCACGAACGGCAGCACCGCGACCGACGCGGGCTCGCGCTCGCGAACCGCGGCGCGCGAGGCCGCAGCCGGAAGCGCGCGCGGTGACCGCGCCGGGGCAGGCGCACCAGAGAGCAATCGATGCACGTGCTCGGCAAATGCATTCGGCGACACACCGTCGGGCAGATGCGTCCACTGAACGTCGCGGAATTTCTCGGGCACGCGGGCGTTCACGTCGATCGTCGCGTCGATCACCACTGGCAGCAGGAACGCCTTGCCGTCGGCCATGTCGAGCGTGCGGTTCACCGCCAGATTCCATTCGCGGCGAAAGTAACCCTCCTCTCGGGCCTGCGTATTCGCTGAGATCACCGGCACGAACAACGCGCACTCCCTGATCTGTCGACGAATCGACGCATCCCACGCGTCACCGCCGCGTAGAGCGCTTTGGTCGAACCACACCTCGACATGCAACGCGCGCAATGCGTCGCAGATACGCCGTGCGGCTTCGCCGTCCTGCGACGCATAGCTCAGGAAAACGGCTTTCGAGGGAGTGCTCATGCGGGCCGGACGGCGATCGACGTGAACGACCTCGGTGGCGAGAACCAGCGGAGCACAGGCGATTGTCGCCTAGTTGGACCGGGCCGCAAAATCACGTCGCCGCTTGTGGTCGCATCTGCATGCACCGCACGAAGATCAGCCTCTCGTACGAGCTGGCCGGGCAACGAATCGGCACCAACGAAGTCGACGACGGCATCTGGATCGTAAGCTACATGCATTACGATCTAGGCTACATCGATCTCGAGCAAAAGACCCTGAAAACCCCTCGACAACCCGTCGGCACGAGGTTGTTACCCATGACTTGGGCACGGGCCGTTACCGATGTCTCCGGTCCGTACAAGCGAATTCGGAGTAGCGAGCGAGGGACTCGAACCCCCGACCAAAGGATTATGATTCCTCTGCTCTAACCAACTGAGCTAGCTCGCCTTTGTGGCGAATATTATAGCCGCAAACCACTCTTTCCCTGCCCGGTCCCCGGGCCTCCAACATGCGATGCGACGCCTTCATCACGCATCGTCGCATCGATGTCTCTTTCCGTCCCGCTTCCCGATCTGCCGGCGCACGTCCTGATCGCAGCACCCTTCGTCGTGCTTCTCGGCTATGTCGTGTTCGGCGCGACCGGATTCGGATCGTCCGTGATTTCGGTGCCGGTGCTGTCGCATTTTCTCCCGCTGACTTTCACCGTGCCGCTCATCACCGTAACGGACGCATTGGCGTCGATGACGACTGCATTGCGGCTTCGACGTCTCGTCGTCTGGCGCGAGTTCATACGACTCCTGCCGGCGATGCTGATCGGCATCGCGCTCGGCATAACGCTCCTCTTCAAGCTTCCACGCGCCCCCGCGCTGCTCGCGCTTGGCATTTTCGTCGCGTGCTATGGCATCTACCTGATCGTCGGGCCGCCGAAAATCGCGCGCGCACCGTCGTGGCTCGCGTGGCCGATCGGCATCGCGGGAGGAGTCTTCTCCACGCTGTTCGGCACCGGGGGCCCGATTTACATCGTGTTTCTCTCCGCTCGCATCGAAGACAAATCACACCTTCGCGCGACGGCCGCGATCACCGTCGCGATGAACATCTGGATTCGCCTCACGCTCTTCATCGCAACCGGCCTTCTGCTCGATGCGACGTTGCAGTGGGCCGTGCTGCTGCTTTTGCCGGTCATGGTGCTCGGACTGTGGCTCGGCAATCGGTTGCATCACGCGCTATCGCGCGGCGGCGTGCTTCGTTTGATCGCCGGACTTCTGACGATCAACGGCGTGCTGTTGATTGCTCGCGCCGTCGAATCGATCCGGCGCTAAGGAGAACCTGCCTCAACCGATGCCGCCGCGATCCGCGAGCAGTCGCTCGATCATCGCGACGAGCGCGGGATCGTCGGGCGCCGTGCGGCTGCGAAACGCGCCTACGGGGTGTCCGTGGCGATCGACGACGTACTTGTAGAAGTTCCATTGCGGCGCGACGCCGGTGCTCGACGCGAGCGATGCGAACAGCGGGTTCGACGTGACTGTCGTGACGCTCGACTTCTCGAACATCGGAAATTGCACACCATACGTGAGCCTGCAGAAGCGCGCGATGTCCTGATTGGTGCCCGGCTCCTGGCCGCCGAAATCGTTCGACGGAAAGCCGACGACGACAAGCCCGCGTCCCTTGTATTTGCGGTAGAGCGCCTCGAGCCCTTCGTACTGTCCCGTGTACGCGCAGTAGCTTGCGGTATTGACGATCAACAGCACCTTGCCGCGGAATTGGCAGAGCGACTGCGCTTCGCCCGTCTGCAGGCGATTGAATTCGTAACGAAGGATGTCGGGACAATCGGCCGGCGTATCCGCCGTCGCACTGCGCGTGGCGTCGGCAATGCGATCGGAAGCGAGCGCCGGAAGGGGTGCGATCGGCGCCAGTGCCGCGGTGACGAGCGGTTGCTCCGCCGCGTGTGTCGCATCGTTTTGTCCCGAGCCGAGCGGGGCGTCGAGCGGATCGGATGAATCATCCGACTGCGAGGCGTCCGCCGCATCGTCTCGACGGCAAGCGAGCTTCGCGATTGGTCCCATCGCGTCGACGACGCTTTTATCGTCGAACGGGGCAGGCACCGGCAGAAAACCGGCACCGTTGTCGTCGGCGAGCGCATCGCCGGCGGTCTCGTCGTTGTTCGCCTCGGAAGGAAGTTGCGCGATCGGGCCGAGCGCATCGGCGACCAGGTCGCGCCGGGGAACATGGTTCAGGACGAGCGTGCCGCACAGCAATCCGACCGCCGCTGCCGTGATCGCGAATGCGGCGAGAATGCTGCGCTTTCTCTTCATGGGTTTTTCGCGAAAGGCGCCGCTGGCCATGCCGGCGAGGCAGTACGATACTGCCTCGACCGTCGCCTTGACAATCGGCGTTTCTCCGACAAATGCACGCGGATTCGAGCGAGCTCGCGCAGAACATTAGCGCCGTCGAGCGCGAAACGGGTCTCTCGAAGGACGTGCTCCGCATGTGGGAGCGGCGCTACGGTTTTCCCAAGCCGGCCCGCGACGACAACGGCGAGCGCCAGTACACGCCGGCCGAGACCGCGAAGCTTCGCGCAATCAAGCGGTTGATGGACGTCGGTGCGCGGCCGGGCAAGATCATCCGTCTCTCGCTCCCGGAGCTGAACGCGCTCGCCGACGCCCGCGCGCCATTGCGTCGCGACACGCGAGCCGTGGCGAGCGATCAGGACATCGTGTCGATGCTCCTGATGCACGACGTCTCCGTTTTGCAGCACGCGCTCGCGCAGTGGCTGATGCGCGACGGGCTGCAGCGCTTCGTCGTCGAGACGGTGGCGCCGCTCAGCCGCACCGTCGGCGAAGCATGGATTCGCGGCGAGTTGCACGTCTTCGAGGAGCATCTTTTCACCGAGCAGGTGCAGGCATCGCTTCGCACGGCAATCAACACGTTCCCGCGTCGAAGCAGCCACCCGCGCGTGCTCCTGACGACCTTGCCCGGCGAGCAGCACGGACTCGGGCTTCTGATGATCGAGGCGTTGCTCGTCGCCGAAGGCGCGCACTGCGTCTCGCTCGGGCCGCAGACGCCGCTCGATGAAATCCGCCTCGCCGCGGTGGCGCATGGCGCCGATGTCGTCGCTTTGTCATTCTCGTCCGCGTTTCCGGTGCGGCAGGCGGCCGACGGCCTCGCGCGATTGCGCCGTCACCTTCCTTCGTCGATCGCGTTGTGGGCGGGTGGCGACATCACGCGTCGCGTGCGCAAAACGCTGCCCGGCGTGCTGCTGCTGGCCGATCTTGGCGGCTCGGTTACCGCGCTGCGAAGCTGGCGAGCGAACAACGTCAACGTGCCCACGCCCTGACGCGTGTGGACCGCAATCTCTCTTTGGCTCGCATGCGCGGCCGCGCTCGCCGCATATATCGCGCTTGCGGTTCGCGACGTTGCGGCAGGCGGCAATGCCGTGCGTTGGCTCGTCGCCGTGCCGATCCTCTACTTCTTTGCGATCTTCGTGCTCTGCGCAAGCTATTTCACGATCTCGTGGATCTGGCGCGCGCGACGGCCGGCCGAAGTCCGGCTGAATCTGCGTCGAACGCTGAAGCTGTGGTGGGACGAATACATGACGCTCGCGGGCTCGATCCCGCGGCTCATGTTCTACGCGCTACTCGTGCGCGATCCTTCGCCTGCGCCGATCGAAGCGCCGGTGCTGCTCGTCCACGGCGTGCTGTGCAACGCCGGCATCTGGTGGCGCCTTGCTCGCTATTTGAGAGAGACGGGAGTCGACGGCGTCTACGGCCTCTCCTACGGGCCGCCGCTTGCGTCGATCGATTCGTTTGCTGAACAACTCGCTCAGAAGATCGACGCGATCGTCTCGGCGACCGGTGCAACAAAGATCGTCCTCGTCGCGCACAGCATGGGCGGCCTCGTCGCGCGTGCGTACATGCGGGCGCACGGCGACGCGAGGGTCGCGCGCGTCGTCACGATCGGGGCGCCTCACCATGGCAGCGTGCTCGCGTGGTTCTGTCCGGGCGCGTCGCTCGCGCAAATGCGACCCGGCAATGCGTGGCTCGCGGCGCTCAACGACGAGAAGATCGATCCCTCGTTGCCCTTCGTATCGCTGTGGTCATGGCACGACTCGATGGTCGCGCCGCAGACGTCATCGGAGCTTCCCGGCGCTATCGAAGTGACGCTCGCCGGCGTCGGTCACAACGCGCTGCTCGGCGATCGTCGGGTATTCGAGTTCGTATCGCGCGAAATCGAGGCTGCGCGAAAGGGGGAGCGATGATGCCTGTCGTGCAGACGCGGACCGACGATAAGCGCATCGGGCGCGTCAGGGCCACGCCGGATACGTGTTCGGAATCAGGAACGCTTCTTTGAGGTACTGGTTCATCGGAACCGTCAACTCCTTGGTCGAGAACCAGCGCGCGTAGATGCGGCGGATTTCGCCGCTCTGGAAGAGATCATCGAGCGTGCGGTTGACGAGCCGCTCGAACGCGGGATCGCCCTTTCGCATCATGATCCCGTAAGGCTCGACCGAGAGATAACGGCCGACGACCGCGAAATCGTCGGGTTTCTGTGCCTTCGAAATCAGCCCGTACAGCAGCACGTCGTCCATCGGAAACGCGACGGCGCGACCATCCGCGACGGCAGCGAACGAGTCGTTGTGATCCTTGGTTTCCAGAATCGTGAGCTTCAGCACGCGATCCTCGTTCATTTGCTTCAGCATCGTCTCGCTCGTCGTGCCTTTCGTCACGACGACGGTCTTGCCGCGCAGATCCTCGACGCTTTCGATATTGGACGATTTCTTGGCGAGCATCTTGATGCCGGCGACGAATGTCGTGTACGCGAAGGCAACGTCCTTCTCGCGATCGCGCGTGTTCGTGGTCGAACCGCATTCGAGATCGACCTTGCCGCTTTTCACCATCGCGATGCGGTTCGACGAGGTGACCGGGAGGAATCGCACGTCCAGCCGCGAAAGCTTGAGCTCACTCTTGACCGCATCCGCGATCTTGAGGCAGAGGTCGATCGAATAGCCTTGGGGCTGCTTCTGCGCGTCGATGAACGAGAAGGGCACGCTCGCCTCGCGCACGCCGATGGTGATCGCGCCGGTATCCTTGATTCGGCGCAGCGTGTCGGAGTCGCTCGACCCCTTGTCCTGCGCGAATGTGGGTGTGGCGAGCGCGACGCAAAACGCGAGCGCCGCGTAAACGTGGCGGGCAGGTTTCATGGCCGGGTCGCGATGCAAGATCGACGCCAGCCGCCGCTCGCTACACTGGCTGGATGGCCGATCCGCCCGAAGACGATCCACCGCCCGTTCCGCCGGTCAGGCCCGAGAACGACGAGTGCTGCGGCGGCGGATGCGTCCCCTGCATCTTCGATCTGTACGAGGAGGCGCGCGAGCGCTACGAGGCGGCGCTCGCTGCCTGGAAGACGCGCCACCCCGGCCGCGCGCCCGACTGACTGCCGTCAGGCGTCCGGAATTGCCGTCCGCTGTTGTCGCGTTACCCCTGGGTGCCGCGACCGTCGAGCGCGTCGAGCTTCGCGTTCACCTGCCGCTCGATCGCCGGCTTGAGCGGCGCGAGCAGCAGGCCCAAATGGAGGTCGAGCACGATGTTCGTCTCGCCGACGTGCATCCTGCCCGACACGCCCGGTCGGGTGAAATGGACGTCGTCGCCCTCCCAGCGCCACTTCAAGGCGAACCGCGTCTCGAAGTCGTGCGCGAGTTGATCGGCGAGCGCCTTCGCCTCGTCCTGAGAACGATGATGCGGGCGGTCGATCCTGATCGTCGCCATGCATGCGGCCTATCGTCGACGCTCCGGCGATGGTAGCAGTCGAAGCGCGAAGCGTAGGAGCGCGCTTACGCCAGCGCGGATCAGTCGCTGATTCGCTCGGCGGCGCATTTCGCGCATGCTGACTCGCGCCGCCGTTCGCGCGGCGCCTCCCTTTGAAAGCGACGATGGCCGCGCGGAAGCGCAAAGTCGATCCGCGCGCGCTTGCGCGCATTCTGAGACGCACGTTCGGGATTCGGAGTTTGCGACCGGATCAGGAGCGGGTGATCGCGCGCGTGCTCGACGGCGCCGACACGCTCGCCGTGCTGCCGACCGGCGCGGGCAAGTCGCTTTGCTATCAGTTGCCGGCGCTGCTTCTTCACGGCACGACGCTCGTCGTCTCGCCGCTCATCGCGTTGATGAAGGATCAGGCGGACAAGCTAGGCGAGGTCGGCGTTGCCACCGTGTCGCTCAATAGCGTGCTCACCGATGCGCAATCGGACGAAGCGCTCGACGAGATCGCGAAGGGACGCGAGCGCATCGTCTTCGCCACGCCCGAGCAGATGACCGACGCGGCGACGCTCGACGCGCTTCGCCGATCGCGCGCCGCGCTTTTCGTCGTGGACGAAGCCCATTGCATTTCGCAGTGGGGACACGACTTCCGGCCGTCCTATCTCGAGCTCGGCGCGGCGCTTCGCGCCGTCGGAGACCCACCGCTCCTTGCCCTCACGGCGACCGCAACCGACGAGGTGATCCGCGACATCGCGACGCAGCTCGGTCGTCCCGAAATGCAGGTCGTGCACGCCGCGATGTACCGGGAAAACCTGCACTACCAGGTCGTGCACAGCACGTCCGACGACGAGCGGATCGAGCGCGTCGTCGCGATTGTCGGTAGCGCGCGGGGGAGCGGCGTCGTTTATGCAGCGACGATCAAGGTTGCCGAAGCGATTCACGAAGCGCTCGTCGGTGCGGGCGCGCGTGCCGGGCTCTATCACGGCGAGCTCGCGGCGGGAAAGCGGCGCGCGGCACAGGACGCGTTCATGAAAGGCGAGCTCGACGTGATGGTGGCGACGAACGCGTTCGGCCTCGGCATCGACAAGCCCGACATACGCTACGTCGTTCATGCGCAAATGCCGGGGAGCATCGAGGCGTATTACCAGGAGACGGGACGCGCCGGACGCGACGGCGACGTTGCGCGGTGCATGCTGGTCTACGACCTGCGCGATCGTCACGTGCAGCGCTTCTTTCTCGCGAAGCGCTATCCGGATGCCGCGCAGGTCGAGGCGGTGCAGACGGCGATTGAACGGCTCGCCAAGGAGGGTCTCGTCCCCTTCGCGTCGTTGCGCGAGGCGTTGCCCGCGATCGCCATGGCGAAGATCAAGGTGGCGCTCAAGCTCCTCGTCGATGCGGGTGCGGTGTCGCGTCGCGTCGGCGGCGTGACGTTGAAACGATCGCGCGCACGCGAGCGCATCGCGGCGCTCGCCGGCGAATATGCCGAGAAGGCGGAGCGCGATCGCGAGAAGCTCGAGCGGATGGTGTTCTACGCACAGACGGGGCTTTGCCGCTGGCGCGTGATGCTCGAATACTTCGGCGAGCGGCTCGAAGGCGACCGTTGCGGAACCTGCGACAACTGTCTTCGCGCGAAACGCCGCGAGCGGGAGGCGAAGCCCGAGCCGACGCCACTCCGCGTTTTAGCGCGCAAGACCCGCCGGCGCGAATACGTGTCAGGCGACGAAGTACGCGTGCCGCGCTATGGCGCAGGGCGCGTGCGAGAGGCCGCCGGCGACGAGGTGACGATCGAGTTTCCGAACGGCGAGACGAGGATGTTCCTTCGCAGCTACGTGAGGCGGGCGGCGAAGCGGGAGGTTGACACGCCGGAAAAACGTACGTAGGATTAAAACGAACGTTTGACTTGAGTCGTTTTTTCGTGAAACCCGCCGCGCCGCTGCTCGAAATCCCCGTTGCCTCCACGACGCCGCTCGCGCCGGCGGATGGCCGCATCTCGCACGCCACGAAAGGCCGCATCCTCGATGCCGCCGAATCGCTTTTCATGGAGCATGGTTTCGAAGCGACGAGCCTTCGCGCGATCACCGCTTCGGCCGACGTGAACCTGGCCGCCGTCCACTATCACTTCGGCTCGAAGGAAGAGCTCTTCCAGGCGGTGCTCGCGCGAAGGCTCGATCCGATGAACCGCGAGCGGCTCGAACTCCTGACCCGCCTCGAGGCGAAGGCCGCACAGGCGCTCTCGTGCGAGCAGATATTGAGCGCGTTCCTGACGCCCGCGCTCGCGCTGGCGCGCGATCCCGAGCGCGGCGGCAAGGATTTCCTTCGCCTGCTCGGACGCGCGTATGCCGATCCGGCGCCGTTCATCCGGCAGTTCCTGTCGCAGCAGTACAACGAAACGATCGCGCGCTTCAAGGCCGCGTTCGCCCGTGCGCTGCCGCACCTGCCGGCGCGCGAACTGTCCTGGCGGCTCCATTTCATCATGGGCGCGCTTTCCTACACGCTCGCGGGAACCGATGCGCTGAAGCTCATCGCCGAATTGAATCCGCACGAAACGTCGAACGACGAAGTGCTGCTGCGGCGCCTCGCGCCGTTCCTGCTCGCCGGATTGACCGCTCCGCTGCCGGCGTTGAACGGCGCATCGCGTAACACGGCGACGCGCGCGAATCGCGGCCGCCAAGCCGCGCGCAGAGGTCAGCGATGACCCTTCTGATCGCCTGGCTCATCGCACTCGCCGCACTGGTCGCGATCCTCGTCGCGCCGTTCGCGATCGCGCCTCTTCGCCGCGCGTGGATCAGCAAGCCGATGCTCGCGCGCTTTCGCCAGGTGATGCCGCGCATGTCGCAAACCGAGCGCGACGCGCTCGAAGCCGGCACGGTGAGCTTCGACGGCCAGCTATTTTCCGGACGACCGGCGTGGAACGAGCTGCTTTCGATCGAGAAGTCGAAGCTCACGACCGAAGAGCAGCGGTTCCTCGATGACGAGGTCGAGACGCTTTGCGCGATGGTGTCCGAATGGGAGACGACGAACGTCTACAAGGATTTGCCGCCGCACGTCTGGCATTACATCCGCGAGCGCGGCTTCCTCGGCATGATCATCCCGAAGGAATACGGCGGCCTCGGTTTCTCCGCCTACGCGCATTCGGAAGTGATCACCAAGCTTTCGACGCGCTGCGCGAGCGCTGCGGTCTCGGTGATGGTGCCGAACTCGCTTGGCCCCGGCGAGCTTCTTCTCCATTACGGCACCGACGAGCAGAAGCGGCATTACCTGCCGCGCCTCGCACGCGGCATCGACATTCCGTGCTTCGCGCTGACGAGCCCGCAGGCCGGCTCCGATGCGGCATCGATCCCCGACTTTGGCGTCGTCTGCTACGGCGAGCACGACGGCAAGCGCGTGCCGGGCTTGCGCGTGACCTGGGACAAGCGCTACATCACGCTGGGTCCGATCGCGACGCTGCTCGGCCTCGCGTTCCACGCCTACGATCCCGATCGTCTCGTCGGCGATCGCGTCGATCTCGGCATCACGTGCGCGCTCATCCCGACCACGCATCCCGGCGTTCAGATCGGCCGGCGTCACATGCCGCTCAACGCCGTGTTCCAGAACGGACCGAACTCCGGGCGCGACGTGTTCATTCCGATGGGATGGGTGATCGGCGGCGCGCCGATGCTCGGCAAGGGCTGGCGGATGCTGATGGAATCGCTCGCCGCCGGCCGAGGCATTTCACTGCCGTCGTCGAATACCGGCATGGCGAAGCTCGCCGTGCGCACGACGGGCGCGTACGCGCGCGTGCGCTCGCAGTTCAAAACGCCGATCGGGCGCTTCGAGGGCGTCGAGGAAGCGCTCACGCGCATGGGCGCGAACCTCTACCTGATGGACGCCGTGCGGTCGCTGACGGCGACGCTCGTCGAACGTGGCGAGAAGCCTTCGGTGCTGTCGGGCATCGCGAAGCTGCATATCACGGAGCGCGCGCGGCAGGTCGTCAACGACGGCATGGATATCGCGGGCGGCAAGGGCATCTGCATGGGCCCGTCGAATTTCCTTGGCGCCGCCTACATGCAGATGCCGGTGTCGATCACCGTCGAAGGCGCGAACATCCTGACGCGTAGCCTCATCGTGTTCGGCCAGGGTGCGATTCGCTGCCATCCGTTCGTGCTGCGCGAGATGGCGGCGACGCAGGAACGCAGTCGGGCGAAGGCGTTGCTCGATTTCGACGCGGCGCTGTTCGGACACCTTCGCTTCGCGGCACGAAACGCGATGCGTTCGCTCGTCCTCGGGCTGACCGGTTCGCATTTCGTGAGCGTGCCGGCGGATGTCGCGCCAGAGATGCGTCGGTACTACCAGCAGATGACGCGGCTTTCGTCCGCGCTCGCGATCACCGCCGACGTCGCGATGGCGACGCTCGGTGGAGCGCTCAAGCGCAAGGAGAAGATCTCCGCGCGCCTCGGCGACGTGCTCTCGCAACTCTACCTTTGCGCCGCGACGCTATGGCGCTACGAGCAGGAGGGACGGCAGGTCGACGACGCGCCGCTCGTGCACTGGGCGATCCGCGACGCGATGTTCAAGGCGCAGAGCGCGCTCGACGGCGTGCTTTCGAACTTTCCCAACCCGAACCTTGGCGCGCTGATGCATCGCATCGTGTTCCCGCTCGGTCATCCGTACGTCGCGCCTTCCGACGCGCTCGGTCACGAGGTCGCGAAACGGATGATCGAGCCGTCCGCGACCCGCGATCGGCTCACCGCGGGCATGTTCATCGGCGACCCCGACGAGCCGGTCGGATTGCTCGAGCGCGCGCTCGCCGCGACGATCGAGGCCGAGCCGATCGAGCGCAAGATCGGCGATGCGGTTCGCAGCGGCGTCCTCGATGCGGATCTCGCGCCCGGCGAAGGCGCGGCCGGGCTTGCCGAACGCGCGCTGAATGCCGGCGTGATCACGAAGGGCGAGGAAGCT
>DATFCW010000084.1:0-9005 GCA_035252665.1 Casimicrobiaceae bacterium
CGTGCGCGCGGCGCATCAACAGCGACCATGCGAAGCGCTCGGCACCGCGGCTTTTGCTCGCATTGACGAGGTCGAGACCGTGGAACGAGAGCACGATGCGCGGGCGGCGGGGCACGAACGTGCTCGCGAGCAGGAACTGAAGCGCAGCGAGCGATGGATAGTGGATGTTGATCGTGGCGACGCGCCGCTCACGCAGATATCGAACGAGCGGAACAAGCTCGAACGGTAACGAAACGAGCCATTTGACGAAGGTTCGCAGCCCGCGCTCTCTCGAGATCGGCATGCGCACGCGCAGATACGAGACGCGCCGGCCGTCCTTGACGGTGCTGAGCGGCGTGCGATGCGGCCACGACGCAACGAGGATTTCCGGCGAGTATCGGCTGCCCGCGTCGAGGCGTCGATAAAGATTGGTAGCGACCTGCTCGATGCCGCCTGGATGATCGATATTCCACGGCACCACGAGCAGGTGAACCGGACGATCGGGCGCTGCGTTCGCGTCCACGCCGACGTAGCTCCGCGCGATGCTCGCTTCGATTGGCACGCCGTGTCGTTTCGCGTGCCGGCGTGCGAGTTGCGCATTGACATGCCGCTCGAGCGGACGTAGCGATCGTTCCAGTGCACCACGCAGGCGCCATGGCAAAACCCAGCGCAGCAGCACGCCGCGCATCATCATGCCCTGGCGCCGCCAGCCCAGGTTTCGATATTGGCGCAGGAAGTATTCGTCCTCGTCGAGATGCCATTTTCGACGAAGATGGTGAAAGCTCGACAGGTCCCAGAGGTCGCTCCAGCGAAGCGCAAAGAACGGCACGTCGCGAAGCCGCAATGGCTCCGGCGCCAGATAGGTGATTCTGGACTCCGGCTCGAGATAGATGGTGCCGCCGGCCGCGCTGACCGCGAGACAGAAATCGATGTTCTCGCGCGTACTGAGCATGCTTTCGTCGAGCCCGCCGAGCGCACGCAGCACGTCGAGACGAACGAGCATGCAGTGGAACTCCGCCGATTCGGTGCGCGTTCGTCCGGCGGGTACCGGGATCTTGTGAATGCGATCGATCAGGCGGCGACGCTCGATGCCGTTGTCGTCAACAACCTCGATCCTCGTGTCGCCACCCGCGAAGTGGACGGTTTGCAGGAGCGGACGGCGCTCGAAGTTGAGCGGTCCCACGATCGCCGCGCCGGTTTCGTCGGCACATGCGATAAGCGGCGGCAGCCAACTCGGTGCGACGACGACATCGTTGTCGATGAAGACCACGTACCGGGTCTTGACACGCGCCGCGCCGAGATTTCGCGCGTGATTGGGCGTGACGTAATGATCGACCCGAACCAGATCGAAACCGCGCGCCATCGACTGTTCGCGCAGGTAGCGGGCGATGCGCGGCGGCGAGCCGGCGTCGACGTAGACTATCGGGCAGGGAGGCGTTTGCGCGCATAGGCTCTCCAGCGATACCTGCGTATCGCTGAAATGATCGCGTGGAACGACAACGATCGTGACGTCGCTTTGAGTCATGCGTGCTGCGCTTCGCGGTTGGATACCCGGAGGGGACCACGGGGCAACCATTTCGAGCGCTCCCTCGAGCCGCGAAGAGGAGTTTAGCTTCGTACGCAGGGGTCGCGACGACCGTACGTCGGCATTCCGCCTTCCAGGTACCCAGCAGGCCCCGTTTTCGGCGAGGAGGTCGAAATGAGCAGCTTGTCCGATCGCGCGCAGACCAACGTCCGCTTGTACGCGCAACTAATCGAGGCCCGCTATCCCGCCGATGTCATCGTGTCAGTGCGCGAAGCGTATCGGCTCGCCGTTCGGCTCTTCGCCGGCCAATGGCGCGCCGAGGGACGGCCGTTCGTTTGCCATCTGGTCGGCGTAGCGAGCATCCTCGCTGTAGTTGGCGCCGATCGCGCGACGATTGTCGCGGGGTTGTTGCATTCGGCCTACAGCCATGGCGACTTCGGGCTCGGGATGGGGCGTGTGCGGCGAACCTCGCGGGCCGGCGTTTCAGCGATCATTGGCGACGACGCCGAGCGGCTGGTGAACGGTTATGCCGGGCTGCATTGGAATCCACGAGTTGTTTACGACTGGATTGACGATCTGCATCCACTTGACGGCGATGTGCGTCGCCTCGTGACGATCCGGCTTGCGAATGCGCTCGATGATGCGCTCGACGAAGGTCTTTCGCTTTCGGCGCGGGCGGCGCGGAAGGAGGGCGATGTGTCGATGGATGCGATGGCGACGCTGGCGCACACGTTGGGATTTGTGCAGCTTGCTTCGGCGCTGCGTGATGTGGGTGCTGGCGGCCTCACGATCGACTCCGACGCACTGCGCGACGATCATCGCGCAAGCTACGTGCTGGGTCCCGCGTCGTGGGGAGAGAAAATGTTGCCGCGGCTTGCGAGGTTTGCGGCAAGGGTTAGATGAGGCGACTGCCGGATGAAGGTCTTGCGCTGAACGCCAACGAGTGGCGAGGATACGTGCACGATGTTTCGGTCAGTGCTTTTTTGGATCGTCGAACCTCGGCTGCGTAGCGCCATTCGTGCCAGGAGCGCAACAATTTCTTGTCGGAGGATGAGAGCGAGATGAAAGCCAACGAATATCCCAGGTGCGATCAAATCAAAGCGGCGCAACTTGATGGAGCGCCGGCACGGCGCGACGAGTTAGGCGCACGTGCATCCGAGCGACGCGGCTTCGTGCGCGACATGCTGGCCCTCGGAGGCGGCCTCTTGCTCGGTGCATGTAACGCCATGCCGCAGACGGCATCCAATGGCATCCGGCCGAATGCTGGCAGGATTTCGGTTCGCTGGCTCGGCGGCGGCGTTACCGAGATTGCCACACCCGATTACAAGCAGATTGCCTACGATGACGCCTGGATTTGGAACAACACCGGGTGGGATCGCTTCGGCATTCGCAAGCCGCCCGAGTACGCGAGCAAGGAGGGCTTCGTTCGCTACGTCGCCGACAAGCGGCCGGAAGCGGTGTTCATCCTGCTTACTCACGATCACGGCGATCATATCGGTGACTACTTCGAGATGCTGCAAGGACTTGTCGCCGCGGGCCTGCCCGTGATGACGACCGGCCAGAGCGATCTCATGCGCAAAGGGCTCGTCGACGATTTCAAGCGGGCAGGCCTGGACCCGGCCAAGATCGTCGCCAACGGAGGCGCCGGGATGAATTTCGGCGGCGTGTCACGGCATGGTGCGATGACGGCGCATTTGGTGCCTGCCGTTCATTCCAACCTGCATGGATTCCCGTCTGCCGGGTTCATGCTGGACATCGGTGGCATGCGCGTGTACATCAGCGGCGATACCGACCTTTTCGGAGAGATGAAGACTCTCGGCGAACGCTATCGTCCGAACCTCGGCATCGTCTGCGTGGGCGACGGCGCCTTCACAATGGGACCGGAAGACGCGGCGCGTGCCTGTCAGTGGGTAGGCGTTTCACAGGCAATTCCGGTCCACTACGCCCACAATGCGCTCGTGCGCGGCGTGGAGGCGGGGGAAGAGTTCAGACGTGCGCTCGCCAATGTCGCGCCCAACGTGACGGCCAACGCATTGCGGCCGGGCGAGGCACGCATCATCGAGATATGATCCATTGCACGAATGCTTTTCCGCTCAGGTAGAGCGGTGGCGCGTCGATCATGGTGGCGAGCTACAGCTCGCCGTCACGCTCCAGCCAAGCAATCGTCTCGCTCATTGCCTGCTCTGTCGTGACATTGCGACCATCTGTGTAGGCAGCTTCGTACCGGTCCTTGCCGAGCATCTGGCGCGGCTTTTTTCGCAGCTCCTCGAGCACCGCATCGTCGATGAAGATATTTCGGAGCCCACCCATCCGGTCGAGCGTTGCGTCCAAGACAGACTGCAGGCGCACCGCGCGTTCCCACTCGCTGTTTGCCGCGGCGAGAAGCGCGGCAAGATCGATGCTGAGTATTGCCCTGAATTGGGAATCCAACTCGCGGGAAACGCGAATTGATTCGACCAGCGGTTGTGTCGCACGATCCAATCTGCCGCGCGCAATCGACACGCGGACAATTTGTTCCAGAAGGACGTGCGACCGCTCGCGATTATCGGAATCGTGTCCCGCCAGCGCCTCGTCGAGGTAGGCAGCGGCCGCGTCGAAATCGCATTGCATCCGGCAGATCAAGGCTTTGGTCTGGAGGGCAATGCTCAGGTGTGATTGGTCGAGGCGTCTGGCGACTGTCAGCTGTTTCTCGGCGCACTCCGAGGCATCGGCAAGATCTCCGCGGGATAGTCGCGCCCACGCGAGGTGGTTCAGGCACAAGGCGACCAGCTCCTCGTCGTCATGTTCGCTGGCGATGGTGAGCGCCTCGTTGAGTGGTTCAATCGCATCGGCCACTGTGCCGGACAGGCGCTGAACCACGCCAAGCGAAAGCAGCGCGCGAGCTTTGCTTATTGAATTGTCGGCACCGCGTCGAGCAAGTGCCTCGGTGCAGACCTGGCGGCCCAGCACGAATAGTCCGCGGTTATGCCAGTACATGCACATGTTGAATGCGAGTTGCAACCCTCGTTCAGCGCCATCCGGATCGTGGTCGCACCATGCGTGTGCAGCCAGCAGGTTCGAAAGCTCACGGTCGACACGCGCTAGCCAGCTTTTCGCCTCGCGAGCGTAGAGATTGGGACGAGCGCGTTCGGAGAAGTCGAGAAAATAGGCGAGATGCCGACTCCTGGCAGCGTCCGTAGAACCCGATTCGACCAGATGCTCCTGCGCGTACTGCCGCACCGTTTCCAACATGCCGTAGCGCAGCTCGGCCGGCGCGCTGCGCTCGACGACCACGAGCGACAGGTCGACGAGTCGCTCGAGTCGCTCGAGGGCTTCGCCTTCGTTCCCGCGTTCGCCCACTACCGCGGCGGCAGCTTCGAGCGTCCAGCCGCCGGCAAACACCGAAAGACATTGCAACCATCGTTGCTCGTCCAGCGTGAGTTGCTCGTAACTCCACTGCAGCGTAGCAAGTAGCGTCTGATGTCGCGACATCGCCCGCGCGCGGCCGGCAAGCAGGGTAAACCGGTCTGCCAGCCTGCCGCGAATCTGGTCGATGGAAAGGATCTTCAGCTTCGCTGCGGCGAGCTCGAGCGCCAGCGGTATGCCGTCAAGGCGCCGGCAGATCTCGGCTACAGCCGCGACGTTCGCCTCATCGAGGCGGAACTGCGACACCACATCGGTCGCGCGCTCGACGAAGAGCTGGACCGATTCAGCGTCCCGCACAGCTTCGATGCTCTCATCTCCGGCCGCGGGCATCGCCAGCGATTGGACTGCGAACATGCGCT
The DNA here is from genome assembly GCA_035252665.1 of Casimicrobiaceae bacterium. GTDB lineage: Bacteria > Pseudomonadota > Gammaproteobacteria > Burkholderiales > Casimicrobiaceae > VBCG01. The sequence continues at coordinate 5,269 of DATFCW010000084.1, forward strand.
CGCCGGCGATGCCAAGTCCTTCGCGGCTGGTTACGAGAATGTGCAAACGCGGTGCTGCACGGAGCAGCGGCTCCGCAAGCGCGACACATGCGTCGAGCAGGTGCTCGCAGTTGTCCAGCACGAGCAACGCACGGCGATCGGCAAAGTGCCGTACCAGTGTCTCTTCGATCGTCTTGTCCGGTTCCTCGCGCACATCAAAGGCGGTTGCTACGGACAATGCGACATGGCCGGGCTCCGCGATTGGCGCCAAGTCAACGAAACACACGTCGCCGTCGAAGGACGGTAGTAACAGCTCGGCGAGGCGGACCGCAAGGCGAGTCTTGCCACAGCCGCCGATGCCAGTCAGCGTCAGCAGCCTGACACGCTCGAGAATCTGTGCGCATTCAGCGACGGCGTCTTCGCGACCAATGAACCTTGTCAGGGGGCGCGGCAGGTTGTGCTTTGGCGCTGCCGGAAGCGCAGAAGCATCCGAAGCGTGCGCTTCGAGCTGCAGGGCGAACCGGTAGCCACGGCCCGGAACCGTAACGATCGCATCCTGGCCCACGATCTTGCGCAAGGCCGAGACCTGCACCTGCAGGTTGTTCTCCTCGACGACGAGCTTCGGCCAAACACGGGCCAGCAGCTCATCCTTACTGACGAGTTCACCCGCGCGCTCGACCAGCGCCACCAGCAGGTCGAACGCTCGTGGGCCCACAGTTACGGCCTGGCCCTCGACGAGTAGGCGCTGTTGCCCGGGCTGCAGTTCGCAGTGTCCGAAGCGATAGCTTGCCGGACCCCCGCCGCTGCTCATAGCACCGCTCTTTTCCCCTGGTGAATGCCACGGAACAGTGTATTGCGGGGCGGCCACGCGAGATACGTAGGTACATGAGAGCTCGGGCACGCACCGAAGCGTGTTGAATGCATGGGTGTCTCGAACCGCGGCAATGGGCGAGCCTATTGCCGTTCGGCGAGCCGATCGCCGCTTGCCGTGGCCACCGATTCGCGGGTGCAGCGTTCGCGATGCGAGACGCAGGGCTGCCGAGCACAGGACCGCTCGGCTGCCGCGAGCTGCGCCATCGGCATTCCCCGGCTCTGAAACAGCATGGTCGTCCCGATCAGGATTCCGAGGGCGATGAGCGTTGCGACGGCGGAAGTGACAACTGTTCCGAGGCCACTACGGCGAGGCAAGGCACGGTTGGCGCGCATGTTGATCTCACTCCGGTTCGGCGGCGTGGCACGTTGGCCGACCGCATGCGGCGCACTTTGCCTTCGGCGAAGATCTTCAGTCCTTGAGCCGACCTTAAGCGTTCTGAAACTCGGCGTTCGAAAGTGCCCTGATCGGAGAAGTTCGTCCACGACCCAAGGGCTGTCGCGACGTAGGCGGCCCCCATAGCCGGCCCAACAAAGTTTCGGGCCGTAACTGTGAGCTGGGATAGTCGCTCGGGTGCCCCGAAGGCCGCGACGACCCATGTGCTGTTCAACAACAATTACCAAAATCAAGGACGACGAGGTGCGAAACGTGACGCGCCTACCGGAAAGCCAAGAGGGGCCACGAAGTACCAAGCGCAGCAATCGTCGACGGTTTCGCAGTTCCGTCCATTCGGTGCGGGCGATCGAATCAGCGCCATTCGTACGCAATCAATTTCACGTCTCCGCCTCCCGCTGCGCCGCGTCCCGGGCGGCCCTGAACCGGTCAATCTCACCACTGCGGATCTTTTCACGGCGTTCTTCAAGGCCGCGGTGGAGTTCGATCAACACTCTTGCCGCGTGTTCGTTCTTCTGGACTGAAGCCCAATAGGCGGCGACATTTGCAAGTGCCGAAATCGGCGAGGCGATGCCGACGGCCGGCATGACATTTTCGACAAAGAAGAGTCCAGGCACGAGCGCGCAATCTGCCAGCGTGATGCGACCGCAGCAGGCGAAGCGATCACCGCCGATGAATTTGTCAAGCGCTTTGAGATTGCGCACCACCTCGCCGGCGAGCTGCTCGCCGACAGCATCATTGCGTGCAAGGGTGGGACTTCGACGGCCCAGGGCGCCTGTCTGACGGGCCAGCATGAACATGTTGTTTATGATGTAGATGTCGCCAAGGCGCGCAACCATGCGGATATGCGCGGTCTCGCGCGGAGTGGTTCCCAGCAGCGAGGGTTCCGGATAGATCTCTTCGAGATATTCGGCGATCACCTCGGATTCCGGCAACATGTCGCCATCAATATCGAGAATCGGAACGCGTCCGATCGGAAATCTCTCGCGGAATTTTGGCATGCCCCAATCTTCGGGCGGCGGTTGGAAGACGATGTTCGTAATGCACTTGGCGTAGATCTGCATGCGGACACGCGCGGAGTAGGGGCTGAGATCGGCGGTGTAAAGTTTCAGCATCATTCGATACCCCTAGTAGCGATTTCTCATTGCCTGCTGCAATCCTTGCGAGGAGGCCGATTCTCACGTGATTCGCGCACAAGCGGAACGTGACTGTGCCGCCATGCCATCGACAGCCTGCTTCGCACACTGAAGATCCGTGGTCAGGAGAGCGCGACCGCGCGCACCACCTGGCGCTTACCGGCTCAAGCGCACCGGCGCGCCGACCGCTTTCCAGCCCGAGTGCCCGACAGTCATGTAACGCGCATCGAAACCCGCATCGCGCAACGCGACCGCGGTGCGGCAGCCGACGTGAAAGCCGTAAGCGCAGTACACCACCACGGGCTTCTCTTTCGAGAGTTCTCGCATCCACTCGCCGACGCGCTCCGGGTCACGCCAAATCACACCGTCTGCGATGTCCTGCTGCCGCGAGACGAAGTGCTTCGGTCGTGTGTCGATGAGTTGCAGCGGCTTGCCTTCGGCCAACATCGCTCGCACTTCCTCGACGCCCACACCTGGCACGTCGGCGAACTCCTCCTGCACCAGCGGGCGTGGCGGTGCGACCTTCGTCGCGTCCTCGTAGCGACCGTCGACGCCCTTCCAATCGACATTGCGCAGGAACGTATCGACGTAGGCGGCGGCGTTCGCCCCGAAGTCGATGTGGTAGGCGTGTTCGTACATGTCGAGGGCGAGTACCGGGATGCCGCCGGCGATAGCGTGGCCGTGCTCGCTCGCATATTGATTGATGAGCCTGCCATCCCTCGGCATCCAAGTGAGCAATACCCAGCCCGAGCCGCCGCCGAGAGCGTAACCCATTGCCGAGAACTGCGTACGCCAGCGATCGACCGACCCGAAGTCACGCGTGAGCGCTTCGGACATCGCGTTCGTCACCCTGCCTTCACCGCCCATGCTTGCAAAGTAGAGCTCGTGCAGCAGCGTAGAGTTGAGCGCGGACAGCTCCTCACGCTTCAGGCCATTGATGACGTATGCAGGGGTCTTCGCGAAGTCGAGCGATTCCAGTTGCTCCGTAATGGCGTTGAGGCGCCGCAGCGCGCCGCCATAGTTGTTCTCGTAGTGGCTCTCGATCAGCTTCAGCGACAGGCCGCTGAGCGTCCAGGGACGGCAGTGGATCTGCTTCAGTTGATAACGCATGACGAACCTCCAAGCACGACGTTGCATTGCGCCTGGACGGATGGCGAACGTTATCGGGTGCCCGCGTCCGTCACACGACGCTTGCAGGATTGGACGAGGCACCGTCTTGGAGGGATGAAACCCGGGGGTCCTGCTACCCCCGCGCCTACGTTACCGACTGCCGCTTGCAAAGTCAAATGCGGCGGGCGCAAGTCGTTCAGCCGGCCGCATGTCGTGATTAACGGGTCGATGCGGTCTCGGTCGCACTT
>DATFCW010000085.1:0-20320 GCA_035252665.1 Casimicrobiaceae bacterium
ATCGACGGTCACCGACCCGGGCTTCATCCGCGCAACGGTATCGGCCTTCACGAGCTTCGGCGCCGGGCGCCCGGGAATCAGCGCCGTCGTGATCACGATGTCCATCGACGCGCAACGCTCGGCGATGATGCCCGCCTGCCGGGTCATCCATGAAGCGGGCATCGGCCGCGCATAGCCGCCCACGCCTTCGGCGATCTCGCGCTCCTCGTCGGTTTCGTAAGGCACGTCGACCCATTTCGCGCCCAGCGATTCGACCTGATCCTTGACCGAGGGACGCACGTCGGATGCTTCGATCACTGCACCGAGCCGTTTCGCAGTTGCGATCGCCTGCAATCCGGCGACGCCCACGCCCAGCACCAGTACGCGCGCAGCCTTCACGGTGCCTGCCGCAGTCATGAGCATCGGCATGAATCGACCGTACTGATCGGCCGCAATGACCACCGCCTTGTATCCGGCGATGTTCGCCTGCGACGAGAGCACGTCCATCGATTGCGCGCGCGTGATGCGCGGCAGGCGTTCGAGCGCGAAGCCGGTCACGCCAGTGGTGGCAAGCGTCTCAATGCCGGCCGCATCGAACGGATCGAGCAGTCCGACCAGCGCGGCGCCGCGCGACAGCGCAGCCAGTTCATCCCTTTGTGGGGCGCGTACCTTGAGCACGAGATCGGCGGCGAGCGCATCGCGCGTGGCCGCGACGCGCGCACCGGCCGCCTGGAACGCGTCATCGGTGATGCTGCTTGCGACACCGGCGCCCGATTCGACGACGATTTCGTGCTTGCCGCTCGCAGCGAGCTTCTTCACCGTCTCCGGCGTCGCCGCGACGCGCGTCTCGCCTTGCCGCGTCTCGCGAGGAATGCCGATCAGCATGTTGTTGTTGGCGTCCCTGGGATGGCGCGTCGCGCGCCGTGGTTGGCTTCGGGCGCTATCGTGCCACAAACGGCGACGTCATCGATGCATATCGTTGAAGGTAACCCTGCGCCGACGAAACGACGAAACCAAACGCGAGCCGAAGATCAAGGAGTGTACCGGCGCGTCCGGTTGGCCGTAGGGTTAGGCGTGCCGTCACATGGCAGCGCGTTAGAGAAGTTCGCGAAACCGCTCGATGGTAAGCCCGGCATCGCGGACGATACCGCCCATCGTTATGGCATTGACCGGTTGTGACGGGGAATCGTCAAGATGCGAGAGCCATTACCCATTACAACATGCTTACCTTGGCGCAGAATTGAAAATCCGGCCTTCTCGAGCGCCCGGATGGCATCCAGATGGTCGACGCCAGGGAGCTTTGGCAAGACTAGCTTGTGACGTTGACGACTCGGACATCCTCACCCAGGAGCTGCTCGTCTACAACGGATAAGTATTCCGCGATGGCAACGCGAATGTTCTCCAGCGCCTCGGCTTCAGTCGCACCTTGCGACCAGCACCCCGGCAGTCCAGGGACCGACGCGGCGAACCCCTCTTCGGACCGATGAAGCGCAACCTTGTATTGCATAGGCACCTCCGTTGCCAGTATAGCGCCGCAGACCGCGAAGCACGCTTAACGTTGGAGGCAACCGGCCCGCCGACGAGATGCGGACTGAAGCTCAAGGCGTGTGCCAGCGGTTTCCGCAGCGTGTTTATCAGATTACGGGTGACGAAATCCGCCGAACGAGGTTTCGGAAGCTCGATTGAAATCTTTCAACGTTGCACTTGGAACTTGAGAGCGGCTAGGTTCTAGAGACATATATGACAAGTCGCTTCCGCCCTCAATTCAAATCAACGCCGCTATCGCCTTGCCGACCTCTTCGGTCCCCGCCTTCCCGCCGATGTCGCGCGTGCGCGGCGCAGCAAGATCGGCGAGCAGTCGCTCGATCGCGCTGACGACATCGCGCGCAGCATCAACGCACCCGAGAAAGTCGAGCATGATCGCCGCCGACCAGATTTGACCGATCGGATTCGCCACGCCTTGCCCCGCAATATCGGGGGCCGAGCCGTGCACCGGCTCGAAAAGCGACGGCGCCGTTCGCTCAGGATTGATGTTTCCCGACGGCGCAATGCCGATCGTGCCGCACACGGCGGGACCCAAATCGGACAGGATGTCGCCAAACAGATTGGAGCCGACGATGACGTCGAACATCTGCGGGCGTTGCACGAAATGCGCGCTCAGAATGTCGATGTGGAACTGGTCGGTGCGAATCCCCGGATAGTTCTTTGCCATCGCTCGAAACCGCTCGTCCCAGTACGGCATCGTGATCGAGATGCCGTTCGACTTCGTCGCCGACGTCAGATGCCGTGCCGGACGCTTCGAGGCGAGCTCGAACGCGTACTTGAGGATCCGGTCGACGCCCTTTCGCGTAAATACCGATTCCTGAACGACGATTTCGCGCTCCGTTCCCTCGAACAGTCGTCCGCCGAGCGACGAGTACTCGCCTTCGGTGTTCTCGCGCACGACGATGAAATCGATGTCGCCCGGCGCGTGAGCCGCAAGCGGAGAGGCAATGCCCGGCATCAGGCGGCACGGGCGCACGTTCGCATACTGATCGAACCGGCGACGAAACTGGATCAGCGATCCCCATAGCGAAACGTGATCGGGCACCGTCGCCGGCCAGCCGACCGCGCCGTAGAAAATCGCGTCGAACGGCGACAGCGTCTCGAACCAGTCCTCCGGCATCATGCGGCCGGTCTTCGCGTAGTAATCGCAACTCCAGTCGAAATGCGCGAACTCGAGCGCGACCGCGTGCTTTGCCGCGACTTTCTCGAGCACGCGAAGGCCTTCCGGCACGACTTCCTTGCCGATGCCGTCCCCCGGGATCACCGCGATGCGATGCATGTTTCCGTTCCTCCTCGACGTCGGGCCTTCCAATTGACTCGATTATAGGAGCGCTCGTTGCCTCATCCATTCGACTGATAGCGGTCTCGTCGCGGCGCGCCTAACGTCGGCATGCGAACCCAATGAAAGGAAATCGCCATGAACGAACGACGCTACTGGATTGGAGTCGTCGCGCAGGACCAGGCCGAAGCCGCCGTCGCACACGGCTTCGTGCAACTCCACTACGGCAACGCCGCACCGTTATCGAGAATGCAGCCCGGCGACGGCCTCGCGTTCTATTCGCCGCGCGAAAGCTTCCAGGGCGGTGCCCCGCTGCAGGCTTTCACCGCGATCGGCGTCGTCGGCGAAGGCGAGGTGTTCGAGGTGCCCCCGCCCGAGCCCGTGCCGGTCTATCGGCGCAGTGCCGCATGGCTCGATTCCACGCCGGCGCCGATCAAGCCGCTGCTCTCGCAGCTTTCGTTCATTCGCAACAAGGAGCACTGGGGCGCCGCCTTCCGATACGGCATGCTGCGCGTTCCGCGCGACGATTTCGTCGCGATCGCCTCGGCGATGGGACGAAACCCCGACGTCGATTTCGCATGACGCCCGGCCCGCCCGTTCGAGGCGTCCCAAGCGGCTGCGCTATGATGGCCGAATGTCCGCACCGGCCCTGTGCGAATGAAGCAGACGTTCCTCGATTTCGAGCAACCGATCGCCGAGCTCCAGCAGAAGATCGACGAGCTCCGCTACGTCCACGAGGATTCGGCGGTCGACATCTCCGACGAGATCGCGCGGCTCACCAAGAAGAGCCAGCAGCTCACGAAGGACATCTACAGCAAGCTCACGTCCTGGCAGATCGCGCAGGTGGCGCGCCATCCGCAGCGGCCCTACACGCGCGACTACATCAACGGGATGTTTGCCGAGTTTCGCGAGCTGCACGGCGATCGCGCCTACGCCGACGATCCGGCGATCATCGGCGGCCTCGCGCGCTTCAACGGCAACCCATGCATGGTCATCGGCCAGCAGAAGGGCCGCGACACCAAGGAGAAGATCCATCGCAACTTCGGCATGCCTCGTCCGGAGGGCTATCGCAAGGCGTTGCGGCTGATGAAGCTCGCCGAGAAGTTCGGCCTGCCGCTCTTCACGTTCGTCGATACCCCCGGCGCGTATCCGGGCATCGGCGCCGAGGAACGCGGACAGTCGGAGGCGATCGGCCGCAATCTCTACGAAATGGCCGGGCTTTGCACGCCGATCATCGCCACCGTGATCGGCGAAGGCGGCTCGGGCGGCGCGCTCGCGATCGCCGTCGCCGACGTGACGCTCATGCTGCAATACGCCACCTATTCGGTGATCTCACCCGAGGGCTGCGCCTCGATCCTGTGGAAATCGGCCGAGCACGCACCGACTGCCGCCGAAACGCTTGGCATTACCGCAACGCGCCTGAAGCAGCTGGGCTTGATCGACAAGGTCGTCAACGAACCGCCGGGCGGCGCCCATCGCGATCATGCGGCGATGATGATCACGCTCAAGAAGGCGCTTACCGAAGCGCTGCGCCAATTGCAGGAGCAGACGATCGACGCGCTGCTCGAAGCGCGCGAAGACAAGATCCTCGCCTATGGCCGCTACAAGGAGATCGCGCCGGGCTGACGGCGACAGCTCCGACGCTGTTCGCGGCGCCGTCGTCGCGTTATTGCGCGAAGCGCTCCCCGGCGGTGGCAGCGTTGCCGTCGCGCTCTCCGGTGGTCGCGACTCGGTCGCCCTCCTCGACGCCGCGGCGCATGCCGCAACCAGCGCGTCGGTGCGCGTCGTCGCTTTTCATGTGCATCACGGGCTCTCCGCGCATGCCGACGATTGGGCGCAATTCTGCCGCGACGCATGCGCGGCGCGCGGCATCGAGCTCGCGCTGTCGCATGTCGAGGTGGAGGCCGGCGGTGATGGCATCGAAGCGTCGGCGCGCGCGCGCCGATACGAAGCGCTGGCGACGCTCGCCCGCGCGCATCGTGTCGACGCCGTGCTTCTTGCTCACCACGCCGACGACCAGGCGGAGACGATGCTGCTGCAACTTGCGCGCGGCGCCGGACCACACGGTCTCGCCGGGATGCCCGTCATTGCTTCGGAACGCGGCACGCTGTGGCTTCGTCCCTTTCTCGGCTTATCGCGCGAGAATCTCGATGCTTACGTCACGCTTCATGCGCTCGCGTATGTCGACGACGACAGCAACGCGAGCACGCGCTTTCGGCGAAACGCATTGCGCGCACACGTGATTCCGGCATTGCGTTCCATTGTGCCCGGTTATCCGGGTACGCTGGCGCGGGCAGCGAATCTCCAAGCCGACGCGGCCGCACTGCTCGATGAGCTCGCCGCGCTCGATGCCGCCTCGGCATTCGATGGCCAAAGCCTCGACGCAAAGACGCTTGGCTCATTGTCGATTGCCCGCGCCCGCAACCTGTTGCGCTGGTTCCTTCGCGAGCAGCAACTGCGCGCGCCCTCCGCCGCGCGCCTCGCGCAAATGCTGACGCAGGTTCGCCATGCGCGGGGCGACGCACGGATCTCGCTCGTTCACGACGGCGCCGAAGTCGGCGTCCATCGAGGTCGCATCGTCGTCCATCGCATCGCGCCAGCGCCGTACACGAAACCGTGGGATGGTGGCGAAAGCGTCGATCTGCCGCACGGCACGCTGCACCTCGTCCCCACGTGCGGCAGCGGCATCGCGGCGCGTTGCCTCACCTCGACCGCGGTGACCATTCGTGCCGGCAAGCCCGGCGAACGTCTCATGCGCAATGCGCGCGGATCGCATCGCTCGGTCGCCGAGCTCCTGCGCGAGGCAGGCGTGCCGGCATGGGCCAGGACCGCGCTTCCGCGGCTCTATTGCGGCGAAACCCTCGCAGCGGTGCCGTATCTCGGCGTCGATGCCGCTTTCGCGGCGGAGCCCGACGAGCGCGCGTTCACGCTCGATTGGCGCCCCCGCTGACCGCGATCGTTGAACTCGCCTGAAGCTTCGGATGCGGATGGCAACAGGAATCGATCCGCGACGGCGACCGGCATCAAAACACCCTTTTGGAAGCGTGCAGCGAACGCTAAGCCGATGTTATAATTTTGAATTTGCTTGATTTTATCCAGTCGGAGCCGAAATATGGCCGTAGAGCGCACCCTTTCGATCGTCAAGCCCGATGCCGTGGCGAAGAACGTGATCGGCGAGATCTACGCGCGCTTCGAGAAGGCCGGGCTTCGCATCGTCGCGGCGCGCATGACGTGGCTCTCCCGTCGCGATGCCGAAGGTTTCTACGCGGTGCATCGCGAGCGGCCGTTCTTTCGCGACCTCGTCGATTTCATGACGACCGGCCCCGTGATGATCCAGGTGCTCGAAGGCGAGAACGCCATCGCCAAGAATCGCGAATTGATGGGCGCGACCGACCCGAAGAAAGCGGCGCCCGGCACGATTCGCGCTGATTTCGCCCAGTCGATCGACGCAAACGCCGTCCATGGTTCCGACGCACCGGAAACGGCGGCGATGGAAATCGCGTACTTCTTCCCGGCGCACGCGATCTACGGACGCTGAAGGCCGCAACTGGCGATGGTGAATCTGCTCGATCTCGATCCGCCGGCGCTCGCCGCATTTCTCGCGCAACGCGGAGAGAAGCCGTTTCGGGCCCGGCAGGTGAGCCGTTGGGTGCATCAACGGTTCGCGGACAACGTTGGCGCGATGACCGACCTCGCGAAGTCGCTGCGCGCATCGCTCGAAGACGACGTCGAGATTCGCGTGCCGCGCGTGCTGCGCGACACCGTCGCGCGCGACGGCACGCGCAAGTGGCTGCTCGACGCCGGCAACGGCAACGCGGTCGAGGCCGTTTACATTCCCGAGGACGACCGCGGAACGCTCTGCATCTCGTCGCAGGCCGGATGCGCGCTCGACTGCGCGTTCTGCTCGACCGGGCGACAGGGCTTCAATCGCAATCTGACCACTGGCGAGATCGTCGGCCAGTTGTGGCACGCGAATCGGACGCTGCTGACAGAGGGGATCAGCGCAGCATGGATGGATGCGGGACGCGCGCCCATCACCAACGTCGTGATGATGGGCATGGGCGAGCCGCTCGCGAATTTCGACAACGTCGTTCCCGCGCTTCGCACGTTTCTCGACGACAACGCGTATGGCCTGTCGCGACGCCGCGTCACCGTGTCGACGTCCGGGCTCGTTCCCTGGATCGATCGCCTGCGCGACGAATGCCCGGTCGCGCTCGCCGTCTCGTTGCACGCGCCCACCGATGCGTTGCGCGATCGGCTGGTGCCGATCAATCGCAAGCACCCGATCGCGAGCCTGATGGCCGCGTGCCTGCGCTACCTCGAACGCGCGCCGCGCGATTTCGTGACGTTCGAATACGTGATGCTCGACGGCGTCAACGACCAGCCCGAGCATTCGGCGGCGCTGATCCGCCTCGTTCGCGACGTTCCGTGCAAGATCAATCTGATTCCGTTCAATCCGTTCGCGGGCAGTGGTTTCGCGACGAGCCCGCGCGAGCGTATCCGCCGCTTTGGCGGCGCATTGCAGGATGCCGGAATCGTGGCGACAATTCGCAAGACGCGCGGCGACGACATCGACGCAGCCTGCGGTCAGCTTGCCGGACAGGTGCGCGATCGCACCACGCATCGGCTGTCCACGCGTATCGCGGTGGCGCAATGAATTTGAAAGCACGTCGCATGAAGCGCGTCGCCACTCCGCTTCTCGCTGCCGCGGCACTCGCACTCGCCGCGTGCGCGTCGAAGGGTCCCACGCAGCAGGCGCAAACGCCGCCGGCGCAAGACACCACGCCGATCAAGAGGGAAGAAGCCTCGCCGGCGCAGCGCGCGAAGATCCGCACCGAGCTCGCTGCCGGCTACTACCAGCGTGGGCGCATGGACATCGCGCTCGAGGAGCTCGGCAACGCCAAGGCGCTCGACCCGACGTATCCGAAGATTTACGACATCTACGGTCTCGTTTACGCGATGCTCGGCGAGCGCGCGAAGGCCGAGGAGAACTTCCAACAGGCGATCTCGCTCGCGCCGAACGATTCGGATATCCGCGAAAACTGGGGCGCCTACCTTTGCGGCACCGGGCGCGCGCGCGAGTCTCTGCCGCAATTCGAGCAGGTGCTGAAGGACCCGCTGTACAAGACGCCCGAGATCGCGTACATCAATCTCGGCAAATGCAGCGCCGCCATTGGCGACACGAAGAACGCGGAGGAATACCTGCGTCGCGCGTTGACCGTGTCGCCCGGCAACCCGATCGCCGCCTACAACCTGGCGCTGATCGCGTACAAGGACCATCGAATCGGCGAGGCGCGCGCATGGATGCGTCCGGTCATGCAGCAGGCGTCGCCGCCTCCGCAGGCGCTTTATCTCGGCTTCTGCATCGAGCGCAAGCGCGGGGACGCCGAAGCGGCGAAATCCTACGAATCGCAGCTTGCCAACCGCTGGCCCGAAGCGCCGGAGACCAAGTCCGCCGCCGGCGATGTCTGCGAATGACGCCGGTGCACGCGGGAGCATGACGATGGCCGAGCCGCTCGAGGAAGTCGCCCCGCCCGTCGGTCGCGGGTCGGCAACGACCGCCGGCGCGAAACTGCGTAGCGCCCGCGAAGCCGCAGGCCTCACCATCGACACGGTGGCGCAACAGTTGAAGCTCGCGCCTCGGCAAGTGAAGGCGCTGGAGGACGACGACTGGTCGCGCCTGCCGGGACGCACGTTCGCGCGCGGCTTCGCGCGCAATTACGCCCGCTTCGTGCGGCTCGATCCCGACGCCGTGCTCGCGCTTATGCCGGCGGCCGAAGGCGAGCCCGCGCTGGAGCGCCCGGCGCTCGCGGCATCCCGACGCCCGATGGGCGAAATGCCGCTCGATCGTGTCGCCAAGCCGTCGGCGGCGCGCTTTGCGATTGCCCTCGCGGTCCTCGCGATCATTGCCGTCGTTGCCTATCGCGAGATCGCACATCCCGACATTCAGCTGTCGGCGCTCACGTCGCTGCTACGTTCGCATGCGGCAACACCGGCCGCGACCACGAACGGATCACCGGCGCCGACGAACGCTGCGCGGGCGACGCCGGCATCCCCGAGGCCGATCGCCGAAACTTCCGCCCCCGCCCCCACTCCGACTTCTACGCCGGCGAGTGCCGCAGCCAACGTCACCGTGTTATCTACGCCCACTTCCGAACCGAACGATGCGAACGCCGCCAACGCGACCGCCGCCGCACCCGCAGCCGAAGCCGCACCGGGGCCCGCCACCGAAGCGCCGCTCGTGCTCGCGTTCAAGGGCACGTCATGGGCGGAGGTCAAGGACGCGAAGGGTCGCGTCGTGCTGCAGATGACCGGCGGGGCAGGCATGACGCAAACGGTCACGGCGCTGCCGCCGCTCGAGCTTTCGCTCGGCAACGCGCGCGAAGTCGGCGTCACGTTCCGCGGGCAGTCGCTCGATCTGTCGCCGTACACGCGCGGCAACGTCGCGCGGGTGTCGTTGCAGTGAGCAAGCCATGAGCATGATCGATCGTCCCGCCATCAAGCGACGCAAGAGCCGCCGCGTCCTGGTCGGCGGCGTCGCCGTCGGCGGCGGTGCGCCGATCGTCGTGCAGTCGATGACGAACACCGACACCGCCGATGTCGCGGCGACTATCGCGCAGGTGCGCGCGCTTGCGAATGCGGGCTCGGAGATCGTGCGCGTCACCGTGAACACGGCCGAAGCTGCAGCGGCCGTTCCCGAAATCCGGCGTCGTCTCGACGATAGCGGCTGTGCGGTCCCGCTCATCGGCGATTTTCATTTCAACGGCCACAAGCTCCTGACCGAGAACCCGGCGTGCGCCCAAGCGCTCGCGAAGTTCCGCATCAATCCGGGCAACGTCGGCAAGGGCAGCAAGCGCGATTCTCAGTTCGCGACGCTGATCGAGCTTGCGATTCGATACGACAAGCCGGTGCGCATCGGCGTGAACTGGGGAAGCCTCGACCAGGCGCTTCTCGCCCGGATGATGGACGAGAACGCGAAGAGCGCCGAGCCAGCCGACTCCGACGCGGTGATGCGCGAAGCGCTCGTCGCCTCCGCGCTCGAAAGCGCGGCGCAAGCCGAAGCACTGGGGCTCCCAGGCGACCGGATCATCCTCTCGTGCAAGGTTTCCAACGTCCAGGACCTGATCGCCGTGTATTCCGAGCTGGCGCGTCGCTGCGACTATCCGTTGCATCTCGGCCTCACCGAAGCCGGCATGGGCACGAAGGGCATCGTCGCATCTACGGCGGCGATGGCGGTGCTACTGCAACAAGGCATTGGCGATACGCTGCGCGTTTCGCTCACGCCCGAGCCCGAGGGCGATCGCACGCGCGAAGTCGTCGTCGCGCAGGAACTCCTGCAGACGATGGGCCTGCGCTCGTTCACGCCGATGGTCACCGCGTGTCCGGGTTGCGGACGCACGACGAGCAGCTATTTCCAGGAGCTCGCCGGACACATCCAGTCGTTCCTGCGCACGTCGATGCCTGCATGGCGCGAGCGCTATCCCGGTGTCGAGGCGATGCATGTCGCCGTGATGGGCTGCGTCGTCAATGGCCCCGGCGAATCGAAGCTCGCGAACGTCGGCATTTCGCTGCCCGGCACCGGCGAGACGCCCGTCGCGCCGGTTTATGTCGACGGACAGAAGACGGTGACGCTCAAGGGCGAGCGCATCGCCGAGGATTTCGAGCGCATCGTCGTCGATTACGTCAAGGCAACCTACGGCGGCGAGCCGAGATCCGCCGCGCTGATTCCGCAGCACAAGACGATCGCGGTAAAGGCATCGGCTTCGTCGCACATCGGCGATGCGGCGTCGCACTGATCGCCGCCTGATTCGCTTCGCGAGCGTGAGGGCCCGCTAACGCTATGGGCGCTAGAACGATGGCAGCAGCCCTGCAGGCCGTGCGCGGCATGAACGACGTGCTCCCCGACGAGGCGCTCGTCTGGCAGCGCTTCGACGATACCGCGCGCAACGTCTTCGAGCGCTACGGTTATCGCCATCTCCGCGTGCCGGTCGTGGAACCGACGCCGCTTTACGTGCGAAGCATCGGCGAGCACACCGACGTCGTCGAGCGCGAGATGTATACGTTCGAGGACAAGTTGAACGGCGAGAGCCTGACGCTTCGTCCGGAGGCGACTGCCGGCATCGTGCGCGCGGCGATCGAGCACAATTTGCTTCACGACCGGCCGCTTCGCGTATGGACCGGCGGGCCGATGTTTCGCCACGAGCGGCCGCAGAAGGGCCGCTATCGCCAGTTTCACCAGCTCGACGTCGAGGCGCTCGGCTTCCCGGGTCCCGACGTCGATGCCGAGCAGATCGTCATGCTCGCGAGGCTCTGGCGTGCGCTGGGTCTTGCCGGCATCGCGCTTTCCATCAACTCGATCGGCGACGCCGCCGAGCGCCGCGTGCATCGCGAAGCGCTGATCGCGCATTTCGAGCGCCATGCGAACGTGCTCGACGAGAACGCACGACGGAGGCTGCACGCGAATCCGCTGCGCATCCTCGACAGCAAATACCCGCCGGCGCAGCAGGCCATCGCGGCGGCGCCGCGCCTTCTCGATCATCTCGGCGACGCGTCGCGCGCGCATTTCGAGGGACTGCAAGCATTGCTCGACGAGGCCGGCATCGCATATACGATCAACGCGCGGCTCGTACGCGGGCTCGACTACTACAATCGCACGGTCTTCGAATGGACGACCGATGCGCTCGGCGCACAGGGCACGGTCGCAGGAGGCGGTCGCTACGACGGACTCTTCGAGCAGCTTGGCGGCAAGCCAACGCCGGCGTGTGGTTTCGCGATTGGTGTCGAGCGGATGATCCTTCTTCTGCAGGCGAAGGCCGGCGAGCACGCAAGCGGGATCGATGGCTACGTGGTGCACGCGGGTGAGCGTGCGGGTGCGATCGCGCGTCGCGTGGCCGAAACGCTTCGCGATCACGGCGCCACGATCGTCGTCAACGCCGGCGGCGGCAGCTTCAAGTCGCAGATGAAGAAGGCCGATGCGAGCGGCGCGCGGCTTGCGATCATCGTCGGCGACGACGAGGTGGGCGCGGGCACCGTCGCGATCAAGCAGCTTCGCGACGGCGGCGATCAGGTCGCCGTGCCGATCGCCGATGTCGTCGCTCGCTTCGCGGCGCTCAATACGACCAGGGACGAATATGCCTCTCTATGATCTCGAGGAACAGGACCAGATCGACGAGCTGAAGGCATGGTGGACGCGCTATGGCAGCGTCATCACCGTTGCGCTCGTGCTCGGCCTGCTCGTCGTGGCCGGCATCCAGGGCTGGCGCTATTACACCGCGAAACGCGCCGAGAGCGCGTCGACCCTCTACAGCGCGGTCAGCGAAGCGATCCGTACGAAGGACAGCGCGAAGGCGAAGGACGCCATCGCCGAGCTCACGTCGAGCTACGCGAGCACCGCGTATGCGCCGCGCGCCGAGCTGCTCTACGCGAAGATGCTCTACGACGCCGGCGATCGCAACGGTGCGAAAGCGCAGCTCGCATGGGTCGTCGATCATGCGTCGGAAGACGAGTTGCAGGCGGTTGCGCGTTATCGCCTCGCGCAGGTCCAGATCGACGAAAAGCAATACGACGCCGCGCTTGCGACGCTCGATGCGAAGCACCCTCCGGCATTCGACGGTTTGTACGCCGATCTTCGTGGTGATGCGCTCGCAGCAGCAGGACGTCCCGCCGATGCGCGCACCGCGTATGAGACCGCGCTCGCGAAGCTCGATCCGAAGTCGGCCTATCGCAACTACGTGCAGGCGAAGCACGATGCGATTGCGGCCGCGCCGAAGGTCGCCGAAGCGCCCCCAACGACTACGTCGCCCGGACAGCAGAACCCGTCGCCGAAGGTCGCGAGCGAAGCGGCGTCCGGGAATACGCCGGCGCCTGCGAAATGATCCGCTCGATCCGCGCGACGGCGTGCGCGCTCGCCGTCGCCGCGATGTGCGGTGGATGCGCGAGCCTTTCGCAATCGCCGTTGACGTCGTGGATGACGTCGATCCCTGCGCCGTCGTTCGCCTGGTTGACTGGCGGAAGCCACAAGCCGGGACCGTTGCCAACACTCAACGCGAAGATCACGCCGCGTATCGACTGGCAGCAAACCGTTGGCAAGTCGACGCCGGGGCTTTCGCCCGCGATCACTCCAAGCGCGATTTACGCCGCGGCGAGCGACGGCACGCTGATGCGGCTCGATCCCGCTACGGGACGCGTCGAATGGCGAATCAGCGCGGGCCAACCGCTGTCGGCAGGACCGGGCGCGAGCGATTCGATCGTCGTCGTCGGCACGTCGAAGGGACATGTGCTCGCGTTCGACACGACGGGCAAAGCGCGCTGGACCGTGCAGGTATCGAGCGAGATCATCGCGCCGCCGCGCGTCTCCGACAACATCGCAATCGTGTTCTCGGGCGACGGGCGCATCTACGGGCTATCGGCCGACGATGGCAAAACGGTGTGGGTCGATCCGCGCACCAATCCGCCGCTCACCGTGCGCAACGCCGCAGGTGGCGTCGTGTCGCGCGGCGGACTGTTCGTCGGCACGGCTGGCGGAAGATTGCTCGCCATCGACGCGAAAACCGGAACCATCGCGTGGGACGGTGCGGTCGCGACGCCGAAGGGCGCGACGGAACTCGAACGAATCGCCGACATCACGAGCCGGCCCTATGTCGACGACAAGGAAGCGTGCGCCGTCGCGTATCAGGGACGCGTCGCGTGCTTCGACGTCGTTCGCGGCGCGCTCGTCTGGACGCGCGACGTATCGAGTCTCGCCGGCTTGACGGCCGATGCGAGCCGCGTGTATGTGGTCGACGACAAGGGCAGCGTGCAGGCATTCGACCGCAGCAACGGCGCGTCGATATGGAAGCAGGACGTGCTCGCGAAGCGACGCATCGGCGGACCGCAACTGATCGGCGACCAGCTTGGGGTTGTCGACGTCGAAGGCTATCTGCACATCCTGTCGCGTAGCGATGGCGCCTATGTGGGACGCATCGCGACCGACGGCAGCGCCGCGACGGGACAGCCGGAGTTGCTGGGCGGCGGCATGCTGTGGCAGTCGGAAAAGGGGACGGTGTATTGGGCGTCGGCGAAGTGAAAGCCCGGGGCGAGAGCCCTCGCCCCTCGTCCCTCAGCCCGCTTTTTTGATCTGGCCGACCCGCCGCGATGCTTCCAACAATCGCCCTCGTCGGCCGTCCCAACGTCGGCAAGTCGACGCTCTTCAATCGACTGACGAAGACGCGTAACGCGCTCGTCGCCGATTACCCGGGACTCACGCGCGATCGGCATTTCGGTCGCTCGAGCGTCGGCGGGCGCGAATTCATCGTCGTCGACACCGGCGGTTTCGAGCCGGTCGCGACTTCCGGCATCCTGTTCGAGATGGCGAAGCAGACGCGCACTGCGATCGCGGAATCGGACGCCGTCGTCTTCATCGTCGATGCGCGCGAAGGCGTCACGCCGCAGGATCAGGCGATCGCGTCGCTGTTGCGTAAATCCGGAAGGCCGGTGGTGCTCGCAGTCAACAAGGCCGAAGGACTCGCGCCGTCGCGCATCGCCGAATTCCACGAGCTCGCGCAAGGCGAGCCGTACGCGATCTCGGCGGCGCACGGTGAGAACGTACACGATCTCGTCGACATCGCGCTCGACCTCTGCCCGCCGCCGATCGAAGACGAAGAGAACGAGGAGGAGGAAGCGCGGCGCATCGAGGTCGCGATCATCGGCCGGCCCAACGTCGGCAAGTCGACGCTCGTCAATGCGCTGCTCGGTGAAGAGCGCGTGATCGCCTTCGATCAGCCGGGCACCACGCGCGATGCGATCCGTCTGCCTTTCGAACGCGACGCTCGCCGCTACACGTTGATCGATACCGCCGGCGTGCGACGGCGGGGCCGCATCGACGAAGCGATCGAGAAGTTCTCGGTGATCAAGGCGCTGCAGGCGATCGAGGACGCGAACGTAGTCATCCTGCTGCTCGACGCGTGCGATGGCGTGACCGAGCAGGACGCGCATCTTGCGGGGCACGTGCTCGAGGCCGGCCGTGCGCTCGTGCTTGCCGTCAACAAGTGGGATGCCGCGAACGCCGAGCAACGCGCGAACGTCAAGCGCGACATCGAGCGCAAGCTCGGCTTCCTCGCCTTCGCCGAGCACCATTTCATCTCAGCGCGCGAGCGACGCGGTCTCGACGCGCTCCTTCGCGGCGTCGATCACGCGTATGCGGCGGCGATGGCACGCCTGCCGACACCCAAGCTCACGCGCGCGCTGCAGCAGGCGGTGACGCGGCAACAGCCGCCGCGCGCGGGCTACATCCGTCCGAAGCTGCGCTATGCGCACCAGGGCGGCGTCAATCCGCCGCTCGTCGTCGTGCACGGCACGGCGCTCGCGCACGTCCCCGCCGCATACCGTCGCTATCTGGAACATTTCTTCCGGGACACGTTCCAATTGCGGGGCACCCCCCTTAGGATACAATTCAAGACAGGCGTCAATCCCTACGCGGATTCCACCGCACGCCGCTAGCGAGGCTTCGACAAGCTCGCGAGGACCGCCGGCTCTCCACGCGGGGGAGCGAAAAGATGCGGAAAAACAAGCGCGGAGCTCGAAGATGAGCAACAAAGGGCAAATGCTACAAGACCCGTTTCTCAACACGCTGCGCAAGGAGCACGTTCAGGTCTCGATCTATCTCGTGAACGGCATCAAGCTCCAGGGGCAGATCGAATCGTTCGACCAGTATGTCGTGCTCCTGAAGAACACCGTCACGCAGATGGTGTACAAGCACGCGATCTCGACGGTCGTGCCGTCGCGGCCGGTCGCGATGCCCCATCAGAATCACCACGAAGCCGAAAGCTGACGAAGCCGGCGCGCCGGCAGCACGCCACCGCGCATCGCCGATGCACGGTGCGGCTTCGCACGCGTTGACGGTGCGCGATGCTCGAACGTCCCGATAGCGGCGATCGAGCACTCGTCGTAGCGCTCGACATCGGCCGTGCGAACGGCGCCGATCGCACCGGCGAGATCGAGGCACTCGCGCAGTCCGCGGGCGCCACCGTGGTCGGCAACCTGCGCGGGCGAAGGCCGCGTCCCGATCCCGCATTGTTCGCCGGCCGCGGCAAGGTCGACGAGATCGCGGCGCAACGCCGTGAAGCGAATGCCGACCTCGTCATCTTCGACCACGCGCTGTCCGGCGTGCAGCAGCGCAATCTCGAACAGGCGCTCGAATGCCGCGTCGTCGATCGAACGACGCTGATTCTCGACATCTTCGCGCAGCGCGCGCGAAGCGCCGAAGGCAAGCTGCAGGTCGAGCTCGCTCAGTTGAATCACATGGCGACGCGGCTTGTCGGCGGATGGACGCACCTCGAGCGGCAGAAAGGCGGCATTGGGCTGCGCGGCCCCGGCGAGACGCAGCTCGAAACCGACCGGCGGCTGATCACGCAGCGCGTGAAGCTTCTCCGCGAGCGCCTTGCGCGCGTCGCGCGAAGCCGTGCGACGCAGAATCGCGCGCGTCGACGCGCGGATGTCGCTACGGTCGCGCTCGTCGGCTATACGAACGCCGGCAAGTCAACGCTCTTCAATCGCCTGACTGCTGCCAACGTCTATGCGGCGAACAAGCTCTTCGCGACGCTCGATACGACGCTTCGTCGCGTGCGCATTCCGGGCGCGTCGAACATCGTCCTCTCCGATACCGTGGGCTTCATTCGCGACCTGCCGCACGATCTGGTCGCCGCGTTTCGCGCGACGCTCGCCGAAGCGGCGGACGCGGATCTGCTGCTGCATGTGATCGACGCGAGCGCCCAAAACCGCGACGATCAGATCGACGCCGTCGATGCGCTGCTGCACGAGATCGGCGCCGCCGACGTGCCGCAGATACGCGTCTTCAACAAGTGCGATCTCGAGGGCGCGGCGGCGGGCGTCGAGCGCGATGCCTGTGGTACCATCGCGTCGGTCCGCGTGAGTGCGGTCACCGGCGCCGGCATTGCCGATTTGCGCGCTGCGCTGGCCGAACGCTTTCCGGCTTCGCCGACTCCTGATTCCGAAACGACAGACGCGCACGCCGGGCAAGGCTTCTGAAGGGAAGCCGTCCGGCCGAGCGAGCGCGCCCGCGCTTGATACGCTAATGCAGAACGCCCGAGTGGTATCCGCATGTCGCTGAACGATCCGCAGTGGGGCAAGCGGAGCAGCAACAGCGGGCCGCCCGACCTCGACGAGATCTGGCGCAACGTCAACCGCCGGATGAACGAGCTTTTCGGACGCAAACGCGAATCCGAAGGCGGAGGTGACGGCGGCGGCGGTGGCGGCATGCACCTGCCGATCGGCGGCATCGGGCTTCTGATCGTCCTCGTCGTCGTGATCTGGCTCGCGAGCGGCTTCTACATCGTCGACGAGGGCCGCCGCGGCGTCGTCACGCGCTTCGGCAAGTACACCGAGACGACGCTGCCAGGCCCGCGTTGGCACCTGCCGTTTCCGATCGAGGCGGTCGAGCTCGTCGATTTCTCGCAAGTGAAGACGATCGAGGTCGGCTATCGCAACACGCCGAAGAACAAGATCGACAAGGAAGCGGTGATGCTGACCGATGACGAGAACATCATCGACATCCAGTTCGCCGTGCAATTCAATTTGAAGAGCGCCGAGGACTACGTCTTCAACAACCGCCGTCCCGACCAGATCGTCGCATACGTGGCCGAGTCCGCGATACGCGAGGTCGTGGGCAAGAACAAGATGGACTTCGTGCTCTACGAGGGACGCGAGCAGATCGCGAAGCAAACCGAGCAGCTCATGCAGCAGAACCTCGACCGCTACGGCACCGGCGTGTTCGTGCAGAAGGTGACGCTGCAAAACGTGCAGCCGCCCGACAAGGTGCAGGCGGCGTTCGACGACGCGGTGAAGGCGGGGCAGGATCGCGAGCGGCTGAAGAACGAGGGACAGGCGTACGCGAACGACGTCGTGCCGCGCGCACGCGGCACGGCCGCGCGGCTGATCGAGGAAGCGAACGGGTACCAGGCCGAAGTCGTGCAGCGCGCGCAGGGCGACGCCGATCGCTTCAACAAGGTGCTCGTCGAGTATCAGAAGGCGCCGGGAGTCACGCGCGAGCGTCTTTATCTCGACGCGATGCAGACGGTGCTCTCCAATTCGAGCA
This sequence comes from Casimicrobiaceae bacterium, assembly GCA_035252665.1. Lineage (GTDB taxonomy): Bacteria > Pseudomonadota > Gammaproteobacteria > Burkholderiales > Casimicrobiaceae > VBCG01. Next base: position 17,895 of record DATFCW010000085.1, read on the forward strand.
AGGTCATCGTCGATCAGAAGAGCGCGAGCCTTTTGTATCTGCCGCTCGAGAAGCTGATCCAGCAGTCGACGCAAACGCCGTCGAATCCCGCGCCTGATGTGACCGTGTCGCCGCCGCGCGCGCTGCCGCCGCCGGACGGATCGCTGTCGCTGGATCAATCGCGCTCGCGCGATTCGCTGCGCAATCGGGAAGGGAGATGAGAGGCGAAGGGCCGTCCCGAGCCGCGAATTGCTCCCCCTCGGGGGACAGCGTAGCCGCGAAGCGGCAAGCGTGGGGGCCGTTATGAGGCTCTCGATGCCGCTGCTGGCGTTGCTCGTCGCGGTGCTCTTCGTCGCATCGCAGTCGATCTACACCGTCGACCAGCGCAAGTACGCGATCAAGTTCCAGTTGGGCGAGATCGTGGAGACGAAGACGAGCGCGGGCCTCTACTTCAAGCTGCCGCTCGTGCAAAACGTCAAGTACTACGACAAGGTGAACCTGACGCTCGACAATCCCGAGCCCGATCGCGTGACGACGTCGGAGAAGAAGCCGCTTCTCGTCGATTTCGTCGTGCTGTGGCGGATCATCGACGTCGGCCAGTACTACCGCTCGGTGCAGGGCGACGAGGAAGCGGCGCGCCGCCGACTTTCGCAAACCGTGCGCGCGAATCTCGCCGAAGAATTCAACAAGCACGACGTGCACGAGGCGATTTCGTCGGCACGCGACAAGATCACCGCCGTCACGCAGCAGAAGGCGAACGCCGACGCGAAAGCGATCGGCGTCGAGGTGATCGACGTGCGCCTGCGTCGCGTGGAGTTGCCCCCTGACGTAACCGGTCCCGTCTATCAACGAATGGAATCGGAACGCCGGCGCGTCGCGAACGAATTGCGCTCTCTCGGCGCCGCCGAATCGGAAAAGATTCGCGCCGACGCCGATCGCCAGCGCACGGTGATCCTCGCCGACGCCTACAACCAGGCGCAGCAGATCAAGGGCGCGGGCGATGCGAAGGCATCGGCGATCTACGCGCAGGCGTACAGCCAGAATCCCGAGTTCTATTCGTTCTATCGCAGTCTCGAGGCATACAAGTCGACGTTTCGCAGCAAGAGCGACCTGATGGTGCTCGATCCGAGCTCCGACTTCTTCCAGTACTTCAAGGACCCGGGAACAGGCAAGGCGGCGCCGCGCGCGCCTTTCAAGTGAGCACGGGGATCGCGTGCCGGACTCGCTTTGGACCGCGCTCGCGCTGCTCCTGATCCTCGAGGGCCTGCTGCCGTTCGCGGCGCCGCGCATCTGGCGCGAGGGCTTTCGTCATCTGACCGAATTGACCGATGGGCAGCTTCGTTTCATCGGCATGATCGCGATCGGCATCGGCCTACTGGGTCTCTATCTGCTCTCATGACGATGCGGCGCTGGCTTCTCCCCGAATCGATCGACGACGTGCTGCCTGCCGAGGCGGCGCAACTGGAGGCGTTGCGCAGGCGCCTGCTCGATCACTTCGCCGCGCGCGGCTATCGACTCGTTCGTCCCCCGCTCGTCGAGCATCTCGAGTCCCTTTTGACGGGAAGCGGCCGCGACCTCGAGCTTCTCACGTTCAAGACCGTCGATCCGCAGTCCGGGCGTCTTGTCGGCATTCGCGCGGACATCACGCCGCAGGTCGCGCGCATCGACGCGCATCTTTTGAACGAATCGGGCGCGACGCGGCTTTGCTATGCGGGCAGCGTGCTTCGCGCGGTTGCCGAAGGCCCGCGGGCGGCGCGCGAAGTGCTGCAGGTCGGCTGCGAGCTTTTCGGCGTGCCGGGGATCGAAGGCGACCGCGAAGTGATCGAGCTTCTCGTCTCGTCGCTGGCAGCGGCCGGGCTTCGGGACCTGCACCTCGATCTCGGGCATATGGGCGTCTACCGCGCGCTCGCAAGCGCCGCGGGCATCGCAAGCAATGGCGACGACAGCGCGCTCTACGACGCGCTGCGCACGAAAAATCTCGATGAAGTTCGTGCATTGACGCGCGACGTTGCGACGCCGTGGCGCGAGGCGATCGAATCGCTTCCCACGCTCTACGGGCCGGCCGACGTCGTGTTGGACGAAGCGCGCGAAAAGCTTCCCCCAACGCAAGGAATCGGTGATGCGCTCGCATCGCTCGACGCGCTCGCGCGCGAGGCAGCCGCGCTCGACGTCGCGCTTCACATCGATCTCGCCGACCTCCGCGGCTATCATTATCACAACGGCGCGATCTTCTCGGTGTTCACGGCCGGCGAGCCGAACGCGATCGCGAAGGGAGGCCGCTACGACGGTATCGGCAAGGCGTTCGGCCGTGCGCGCCCGGCCACCGGCTTCACGCTCGATCTTCGCCAGCTCGCTGGCGTGCTGGCGCGCGCAGAACCAAAGTAGGGTCAGAGACGGGGTCAGAGACGACTCTCGAGGCGGTAGGACCGAAGTCGGAGACGACTTTC
>DATFCW010000086.1:0-27447 GCA_035252665.1 Casimicrobiaceae bacterium
CGCCCCTCGCGGGTTCGACGGGAATAAAGCCGCCGAGCACGGCGCCGGCCGCGGCCGCGAGCGCTGCGCCGAACGCGAATGCGTACGCATAGATGCGATCGATGCGAATGCCGACCAGCGCGGAGGCTTCCTTGTTCTGGAAGGTCGCGCGCATCGCCTTTCCCATCTTTGTTCGGCGTATGAGGACATGGCCGACGACGATCAGCGCGGCCGTCACGGCCATGCAGAAGAGGTAGAGCGGCGTCGTATAGACACCGAGAAAGCTCAGGGGCTTCGGCGGGAACGGCGTTGGAATCGATTGCGGCTGCGGTCCCCACAAGAGCAGCGCCGCATTCTCGAGGAAGATCGAGAGCCCGATCGTCACGAGCGTCGTCGTCATGACCGGCGCTTCGCGCAGTCGCCGGAAGATCGAATGCTGGAGCACGACCGCGAGTGCGACGACAATCGCGACCGCCAGGGGCAGCGCCACGAAATAATCGAGGCGCATAAGGCTCACGAGGTAGAACGCGACGAACCCGCCAAGCATGTAGAACTCGCCGTGCGCGAAGTTAGCGATGTTCATCACGCCGAAGATCATCGTGAGGCCCATCGCGATCAGCGCATAGGCGCAGCCGATCAGCACCCCGTTCAGCAGATGCTGAGCGAGGATGGTGATCGCAGGCGACATGCCGGGATCGGACGCGGGATCGCGGCAAGCGCTGCTCGACCGGTGCTACCCGACCGCGCTACGGCTTCGAGATCTTCGCGGTCTCGATCACTTCCGGTATGCCGTTTTTCACGCGCGCCAGATACACCGTCTGTCCATACGCCTGATGCTTCTCGTCGAACTTGATGTTGCCGACGAGGCCGTTGTAGTCGGTCTTTTCGAGCGCCGCGCGGATTTTCTCCGGATCGGCCGCGCCTGCGCGCCGGATCGCATCGACCATGATGTGGATCGCGTTGTGCGCGGCGCCGGCGAATTTCGTCGGGTTTTCCTTGAGCTTCGCCTGGAATTCCTTGACGAACGCATCGTTGATCGGGTTCTTGATCGTGTAGACGTACTCGACGAGCCCGTACACGCCCTCGGCTGCCGGCCCCGCCAGCTTGATGTAGCTGTCGCTCGTCCACGATCCTTCGCCGACTAGGGGGACAGTGACGCCAAGCTCCCGGATCTGCTTGCTGAGCGCGACCGCCTGCTGCGTGTTCGCATTGGAAACGATCGCGTCGGGGTTCGACGCCTTGACCTTCGTGATCTGCGACAGGAACTGCAGGTCGCTTTGCTGGAAGAACTCCGTCGCCACGATCTCGCCACCGGCGCTTTCGATCGCCTTCGGATACGACGCGACCATCGAGCGGCCCCAGTCGTCGTTCAGCGCGAGGAACGCGAAACGCTTCGCGTGCAGCGCCTTCGGCAGCACCGGACCGAACGCGTTGCCGAGCATCGGCGTCGTAGCTACCGCGCGGAAGAAATAGGAATTTCCCTGCTCGGTGAGTTGGGCCGCCGTCGAGATGCCGGTGATGAGGGGGACCTTGTGCTTCTTCGCCACTTCCATCACGGCGGCCGTCGATGTGCTGCAGAAGGCACCGAGCAGTGCAACCACCTTGTCGCGCACGACGAGCTTCTCCGCCGCGTTCACCGACTGCGCGGGATTGCATGCGCCGTCCTCGACGACGAGGTCAATCTTCCTGCCGAGCACGCCGCCCTTCGCATTCATGTCGTCGACGAGCATCTTGACCGTCGAGACGTAGATGTTGCCGTCGTACGCGACCGGCCCGGTCGTGGGCTGCACGACGCCGATGCGAACGTTGTCCTGCGCGAACGCCAACGGCGCCAGCGCAAGCGAGACGGCGACGGTCAGGACGAGCCTGAACGTTGGCATGATGACTCCTCCTTCGTGGTTTTCGGGCGGACCGATAATATACGCGAATCACCGGATCGTATATCAGCCGCGGGATGCCGAGCCTTCTCGTTCGTCACGCCGACGTGATCTATCGCTGCGACGACGCTCGCTCGTCGATTCGCGACGGCTACGTGCACGTCGAGAACGGCCGCATCGTCGCGGTGGGGCGCGAGCCGGCGCCGCCCATCGTGGCCGAGGAGCAGATATCGGCCGCCGGTTGCATCGTGACGCCGGGACTCGTGAATATCCATCATCACCTGTTCCAGACGCTGACGCGCGCGGTGCCGCGCGCAACCCGCGCCACGATCGTCGATTGGCTCGCGACGATGTATCCGATCTGGGCCGAGATCGACGCCGGCGCGTACTACCACGCCTCGCTCGCGACGAACTGCGAGCTCCTCGCGTCCGGCTGCACGACGAATGCGGACTTCGCCTACCTGATGCCCGAAGCAGCAGGCGAGATGGCCGCCGAGGAGGTTCGCGGGGCCGGCGAAGCCGGCATTCGCTTCGTGCTCGTCCGCGGCGGCATGCCGACGATCGAAGCCGACTTGGAGCAGCGGCTCGCGCCGATCATGGGAGATCGTCTCGACCGGTTGCTCGACCGCGAAGAAACGCTTTTCCCAAAGCTCGAGGCGGCGATCCGTCGCTATCACGATACGTCGCCGGGCGCGATGGTGCAGGTTGCGATCGGCCCGACGAGCGTGACGTATCGACGTCCGCAGTTCATGCGGCGCTTCGCCGAGCTTGCGAAGGCCAGTGCGTGCGGCCTGCACGTGCATTTCGACCCGCGTCCGGATGAGCGTGCGGTGATCCGCGAGCGCGGGTCGATACCGATCGAGTTTCTCCGTGCGGCCGGCTGGCTGTCGGAGCGCACGTGGCTCGCGCATGCGACGCTGCTCGATGATTCCGACACGACTGCCATCGCCGACGCCGGCACAAGCCTCGCGCATTGCCCGCGATGCATCGTGCGCCTCGGCAAGAAGGTCGCGCGCATCGGGCATTGGCGCGCGCACGGCATCAACGCCGGCATCGGCGTCGACGGCGCGGCGAGCAGCGACATGAGCAACATGCTGAACGAGCTGCGCCTGGCGCTCGTCCTGCATCGCGTCGGCGGCTACGAGGACACCGAGGCGGCCGACCAATGGCTCACGCCGCAGGACGCGTTATGGATGGCGACGCGCGGCGGCGCACGTGCGCTCGGTCGCGACGACATCGGCCAGCTATCGCCAGGCAAGGCGGCTGACATCGCCGCGTTCCCGTTGCGACGGTTGTCGCACGCCGGCGCCGTCGCCGATCCGCTCGGCGCGCTGCTGCTCGCTGGCAGCGATCCTTACGCTGCGCTCACCATCGTGAACGGCCGCGTTCGCGTGCGCGACGGCCGCATGGTCGACGTCGACGAAGCGCGTGCGCTCGACGGCGCGAATGCCGCAGCGATGCGGCTCTTGCAGGCCGCCACGACGCGAACCGGAATCGATTTCGCCGCGCAGCCTTCAGGGCTGGCTCGAGCGTAGCGTCAGCGCGCAGCCTGGCGGCTCGCGCGCTGCATTGCGGTAGCCATCGACACCGCGTCGTCGCGCAGCGTATCCAGGTGGCTCCGCATCTGCGCGCCGGCCGTCCCTTCGTCCATCGCGAATATCGCGTCGAGAATGCGCTCGTGCTCGGCCATCGTAAGCGACATCAGTCCCGGATGGAACGTCGCTTCGCGCCGATACGCTTCCAGCCGATTGCCGAGTTGCGCCGTCTGGGCGGCGAGGTATTGGTTGTGCGCGGCGCGATAGATGCAACCGTGGAAATGGCGGTTGGCCGCATAGAACGCCTGCGGATCGTCGCGTTTCGCCGCTTTCGCGCACGCCTCGTGCGCCACGCCGAGAAGATGGCGATCCTCCGCGGAGTGCCTGCGTGCCGCGAGCGCGGCGCAGGCAGCTTCGAGGAATGCCATCGCCTCGAACATCTCTGCAAGCTCGACGACGCCATGCGCCGGCACGAAGGCGCCGGCATGGGGCCGCAACTCGATAAGGCCTTGCGAAGCGAGATGTTGAAGGGCTTCGCGCACGGGCGTACGCGACGCGCCGTGCTGCGCCGCGAGGTCGTCCTCGTCGAGCTTCGTGCCGGGAGCAAGACGTCCACCGACGATGTCGCGTTCCAGCGTTTGCCGGATGCGCTCGGCGAGCGTCGCGCCGGGCGCGGCGTTCGACGATTTCGGCAACGACGCGATCACCTTTCGCGACGCGGGCGGCGCGGTCCTGTTCTTCGCTGGCATGCGGTCTGGCCTTGCACCTGATCCCACGATTGTATGCGATACTCCCCATTTCGTATACGTTAGGCGGCGCAAAGATGGACCTTCGGCTCGCCGGCAAGTCGGTGCTGATTACGGGCGCGTCCAAGGGCATCGGCCTCGCCACCGCACGCGCATTCGCCGCCGAAGGTTGTCATCTGCACGTTGCCGCGCGATCGCGCGAAGCGCTCGAGGCAGCGCGTCGAGAGATCGTCGAAAAGCATGGCGTATCGGTCGATGTCCACGTCGGCGATCTCGGCGACACCAACAATGTGGTTGCGCTCGGGCGCCGCTGCGCCAATATCGACATCCTCGTCAACAACGCGGGCGAGATTCCCTCCGGCCCGATCGAATCTCTCAAAGAGGAAGACTGGCGCCGCGGCTACGATCTCAAGCTCTTCGGCTACATCACGCTGACGCGCGAAATCTACGCAGCGATGAAGAGGCGACGCTCGGGGGTCATCATCAACGACATCGGAAACTCGGGCGAGAACTGGGACGCGCACTACATCGCGGGCAGCACGGCGAACGCGGCACTGATGGCATTCACGCGAGCGCTCGGCGGACAGAGCCTCGACTTCGGCGTGCGCGTCGTCGGCGTCAATCCGGGTCCTGTCGAGACCGAGCGTATGGTGAAGATCAACAAGCGGCGTGCGCTCGACTGGTACGGCGATGAGAATCGCTGGGAGGAGCTTCGTGCCAAGTACCCCGGCGGCCGCCCGGCAAGCGCCGAGGAAGTGGCCGATCTGATCGTGTTTCTCGCGTCGCCGCGGGCCGCCTACATCACGGGCACGATCGTGACGATCGACGGCGGCATCGCCGCGCGCGGCTCGATCATCAAGGAACGGAGCGCGGGGCCAGGAGGGCAATGAAGCAGTTCGAGATCCGCAACCGGCACTTCGACCGGCTGTTCAACACGCCCGGGTTGATGTGGCTCGGCCAGAACACGAACCACTTCAGCCCGCATCCGGCAGTCGTGAAGGCGATGCTCGATTCGATCGAGCGCGAGGAATATCACGCGTACGCGCCGCCGGCGGGATTCGAGGAATTGCGCGCGCTGATCCTCGATGACTTGGCCTTACCCGATCAGTCGGTGCTCGTCACCGACGGCGCGGTCGAGGCGCTCTACGACGTGTGCCATACGGTGTGCGAACCGGGGACGCACTTCGTCACGACAGATCCCGGCTGGAAATGGCCGATCCATTTCGCGCAAGCCGCCGGCGCGACGACGACCGAGATCCCGATCTACAAACCGGAGAACGGCTACAGGCTCACCGTTGCGCAACTCGAGGCCGCGGTGACGAAGAATACGCGGCTCATCTATCTCGTCGACCCCAACAATCCGCTTGGCACGTGCGCAACGCGCGGCGAGATGGAGGCGTTCACGGCCATCGCGCGCCGCGTCGGCGCGTACTTCCTGCACGACTGTACGTACGCGCACTTCGCCGATGAGCATACGCTCGCCGCTCGCTTCTATCCCGAGCGCACCTTCACCGTCTACAGTTTCTCGAAATGGCTCGGCCTCGCGGGACTTCGCATTGGCGCCGTCGTCGCGAATCCCGATCTGATCGAGCGTCTAGCCGCCGCGCCACCGAACAATCTCGGATCGAACGTCGTCTCGCAGCGCGCGGCGATCGCGGGCTTGCGCATCAAGCGCGAATGGTTTCCGGAGGTCAATCGACGCCAGCGGCGCAATCAGGCCGAGATCGCCAAAGCTGTGGCGAAGGTGCCGGGCATGTCGGTCGCCGTGTACCCGTCGCAGGCGAATCTTCTCGTCGTCGAATGCATCGACGCCGGCATCACGCCCGAAGCGCTTTGCGAAGCGTATCGAACCGAGGGCATCATGATCCGGCAAGGCACGTATCACACGCCCACGTTCGGGCATCGATTCGTCAAGGTGAGCACCACGGTGCCCGAGGCGTGGGCAGACGCTTTCTGCGAGCGCCTGCCCGCAATGGTCGAGAAGGCGCGAGCGATTACCAACACAGGTCCGCTGTTCTAATCCCGGCGATGGCTCACGCAACCAGCGAGGACGGCACCCGATTGTATTTCGAAGAGGCGGGCGAGGGCACGCCGATCGTGTTCGTCCATGAGTTCGGTGGCTCGTATCGAAGCTGGGAGCCGCAGATCCGTGCGTTTTCGCGTCGCCATCGCTGCGTGACGTTCGCCGCGCGCGGCTATCCGCCATCCGACGTTCCCGATGATGTCGAGCGCTATTCGCAAGCGCTCGCGATTTCCGACATCGTCGCCGTCATGGACGCGGCCGGCCTCGATCGCGCGCATGTGGTCGGGCTGTCGATGGGCGGCTTCGCGGCGCTTCATCTGGGGCTCGATCATCCGCAGCGCGCGCTGTCGCTCGTCGTGGCAGGCGCCGGGTACGGCGCGGAAAAACAGTTCGAAGCGTATTTTCGCAACGTTTCGCTCGACGTCGCGAAGCAGTTCGAGACACAGGGGAGCGCGCAATTCGCGAAAACGTACTCGCTCGGCGCCTCGCGCGTGCAGTTCCAGAACAAGGATCCGCGCGGCTGGCGCGAGTTTGCCGACTTGCTCGGACAACATTCGGCGATTGGCGCGGCCAATACGATGCGCGGCGTGCAGGCGCGGCGTCCGTCGATCTATGATCTCGAAGCGCGGCTGCGTGCGATGCGCGTGCCGGTGCTGGTCGTCGTCGGCGACGAGGACGACCATTGCCTCCAGCCGGGCATCTTCATGAAGAAGACCATTCCGGCGTGCGGCCTGCTCGTGCTGCCGAAAACGGGGCACACGCTCAATCTCGAAGAGCCCGAGCATTTCAATCGGTTCGTCGGCGAATTCATCGCACTCGTCGAGGCCGGGCGCTGGTTGCCGCGCGATCCTCGTGCGATACCGGCGCAGATCATGAAGACGCAGTGACGGCTTCGAGTCGCATCGACGCCGATCGATTGTGGTCGCGGCACATGGCGCTGGCGAAGCATGGCGCGACCGCGGCCGGGGGCGTCAATCGGCAGGCCCTCTCGCCAGAGGAGATCGCGGCGTGGCGCGATGTGATCGCGTGGGGGCGCGCAGCGGGTCTTTCGCCGTTCAGGGATGCCGCCGGCAATCTGTTTCTGCGACGCGAAGGAACGGACGGCAAAGCGGCGCCCGTGCTGACGGGATCGCACCTCGACAGCCAGCCGAGCGGCGGCAAGTTCGACGGCGTTTATGGCGTGCTCGCGGGCCTAGAAGCGCTCGAAGCCATTCGCGAATGCCGCGCCGAGCATCGGCGTCCGATCGAAGTCGTCGCATGGATGAACGAGGAGGGGGCGCGCTTCGTGCCCGGCATGATGGGCTCTTCCGCATTTACCGGCGCGGCGCCGCTCGACGATTTTCTGGACGTTCGCGACGCGGAAGGAATTAGCGTGCGCGAGGGTCTTGCGACTCTGCACGACGCGTTTCCCGACGTGCCGTCGCGGCCGTTGAAACGGGAAGTCGCCGCGTACGTCGAAGCGCACATCGAGCAGGGACCGATCCTCGAGCGCGAGGGCTATTCGGTGGGCGTCGTCACGGGCATTCAGGGCAAGCGCACGTTTCGCGTGACGGTTCGCGGCGAGGAGGCGCATGCGGGAACGACCAACCGCGGCGAGCGCAAAGACGCGCTGCTCGCCGCGGTGCGGATGATCGGTGCGCTCGACGACGCGATGCGGGCCGGCGGCGACGATGTCAAGTTCACCGTCGGAAGGCTCAACGTGACGCCGAACGCGCCGTCGGTCGTCGTGGGCGGTGTCGTGTTTTCGGTCGATCTGCGCCACGTCGAGTCGTCTATGCTGTCATCGCTCGGCGATAGCGTTGCGGCGATCTGCGCGCAGCATGCGAATCCGTGTGAGGTGCGCGTGCTCGAGCTCACGACGGCGATGTCGCTCGAATTTCCGGATACGGTGCGAGAGGTCATCCGGCAAAGTGCGGTGGCGCTTCGCATCCCGACGCTCGACATCTTCTCTTCGGCGGGGCACGATGCCCGTTTTCTGCACAGGATCTGCCCGACGGGCATGATCTTCGTGCCATGCAAGGACGGCATCAGCCACAATCCGCTGGAATCGGCGAAACGCGAGGACCTGGCGGCCGGCGCGCGCGTGCTCGTGGATACGCTGGTCGCGCTGGCAAACCGCTGATTGGCCGGGCGGATAGTCCAACGCTGGCGAACGCCGTCCGGTCGCCCGGATTCGAAAGCAAGACGCGGAGTGCACACGCGTGTCTCGCTGTCTAAAGTGAGCCTCGTACGATGACAACGACGAGGACTCCAATGAAAAGGCTCACACGGCATTCAGACGGCGGCGCAGCGCAGCCACGCACGGCGAAGAGTTCCGAACGTGAGGCGCTCGCCGCTCGCGCCATGCGCGATCCGCGCTGGGCAGCGGTCGTCGCGCGCGACCGCCGCGCTGACGGCACGTTCTTCTACTCGGTGCGAACCACCCGTGTCTACTGCCGTCCCTCGTGCGCGTCGCGCACCGCGCGGCCCGAGCACGTCGTGTTCTACGCGAGCGCCGAGGAAGCCGAGCGCGCGGGCTTCCGGCCGTGCCAACGTTGCCGCCCGAATCAGCCATCGCTTGCTTCCGAGCGCGCAGCCGAGATCGCGAAGCTGTGTCGGTACATCGAGACGGCCGATCACGCACCGACGCTTGCCGAGCTCGCGGGCCGAGCGCGGATTAGTCCGTATCATCTGCACCGCACGTTTCGCGCGATCACCGGCGTGACGCCGAAGGCATATGCGGCCGCGCATCGCGCGAAGCGCGTTCGGCATGCATTGTCCGGCAGCGCCAGGGTGACCGACGCCATCTACGATGCGGGCTATGGCTCGAACGGTCGCTTCTACGGCGAATCCGATCGGGTGCTCGGGATGACGCCCACGCGCTATCGCGACGGTGGCGCCGGGACCGAGATTCGCTTTGCGGTCGGTGAGTGCTCGCTCGGCTCGATTCTCGTTGCCCAGAGCGAGCGGGGCGTGTGCGCGATCTTCTTGGGCGATGATCCCGATCGGCTCGTGCGCGAGCTTCAGGACCGCTTCCCGCAGGCGCGTCTGGTTGGAGGCGACAACGCGTTCGAGGCCACCGTTGCGAAAGTCGTCGGCTTCGTCGATGCGCCGCGCCTCGGGCTCGACCTCCCGCTCGACGTTCGCGGCACCGCGTTCCAGCAGCGCGTGTGGCGGGCGATGCGCGACATTCCGGCGGGCAGCACGATGAGCTACACCGCGTTGGCCGCGCGAATCGGTGCGCCCAAGTCGGTGCGCGCGGTCGCGGCGGCGTGCGCGGCGAATGCGATCGCCGTAGCCATCCCATGTCATCGCGTGGTGCGAAACGACGGGAGCCTCTCGGGCTATCGCTGGGGAGTCGAGCGCAAGCGCGCGTTGCTCGAGCGTGAGGCAGCGCCCGCGGCATGAACGCACGTGCCGATCGCGAGGAGGCCGCGGCGCTCGCTGCCGATGTCGAGCGCCGTGTCGATGCGATCGATTGGCCGCGCGCAGAAGCGAATCTCGACGCGTTCGGCAACGCGGTGATCGAGCGCCTGCTGTCGGCGTCCGAATGCGCGGCCCTCGCGTCGCTGTACGCGCAGCACGATCCATTTCGCAGCCGCGTGGTGATGACGCGGCACGGTTACGGTCGCGGTGAATACAAGTACTTCGCCTATCCGTTGCCCGCGCTCGTCGCTGCGCTACGCGAAGCGGTTTATGCGCGGCTCGCGCCGATCGCGAATCGCTGGTACGAGACGATGCGCATCGACGAGCGTTTTCCCGCATGCCATGCGCAATTCCTCGCACGCTGCCATGCGGCGGGACAGCGACGGCCGACGCCGCTCATGCTTTCGTACGGCGGAGGAGACTACAACTGCCTGCATCAGGACATCTACGGCGAGCACGTGTTTCCGCTGCAGGCGACGATCCTGCTGTCGCAACCCGGACGCGATTTCGACGGTGGCGAGTTCGTGATGACCGAGCAGCGTCCGCGCATGCAATCGCGCGCCGAGGTGATACCCCTTGCACGCGGCGACGGCGTGATCTTCGCGGTGCGCGAGCGACCCGTGCGCGGAACGCGAGGCGTTCATCGCGTCAATCTCCGGCATGGCGTGAGCCGCATTCGCTCCGGCGAGCGACGAACGCTCGGCATTATCTTTCACGACGCGGCCTGATGATGCTGGATCTCTTCGATACTGCGACGACCGCGCATTCGTCCATCCAACCGCTCGCGCCCGGCGCCGCGGTCCTGCGCGGTTTCGCTGCATCCGTCGACGAAGCATTGCTCGCGGCCGTGGATCGCATCGCATCGCGAGCGCCGTTTCGCCACATGATCACGCCGGGCGGCTTTCGAATGTCGGTCGCGATGACCAATTGCGGCGCGCTCGGGTGGGTCACCGACGAAGGCGGATATCGCTACACGGCGATCGACCCGGAATCGGGTCGTCGCTGGCCCCCGATGCCGGCGGACTTCGCCGATCTCGCGACGCGCGCGGCCCAGCACGCCGGCTTTGCACGTTTCGTTCCCGACGCGTGCCTCGTGAATCGGTACGACATCGGTTCGCGGTTGACGCTGCACCAGGATCGCAACGAACGAGATTACGACGCCCCGATCGTGTCCGTTTCGCTCGGCCTTCCCGCAACCTTCCTGTTTGGCGGCGTGAAGCGCAGCGACCGCGTCGCGCGCGTCCCCCTTCGGCATGCCGACGTGGTCGTGTGGGGCGGTTCCGCTCGACTCCGCTATCACGGCGTCGCGGTGCTGAAGCCCGGACACCATCGCCTGCTCGGCGAGCGGCGAATCAACCTGACGTTTCGCAAGGCGGGGTAATTCGCGTCGGTTCCGCGGAGCGGCGTCGCGGTTGCGGCGTTGCTGCGCTTCCGAGTTTCACCGGCGATAATCGGGCACCTTCCTGCCCCGTAACCGCCGCGCGCCTCCCATTTGTCGATGATCGCCCGTCCGTATCCCGAGACGACTGGACAGCAGGTACGGCGCGTATGGCGCTTCTCGTGGGTCGACGTGATCGTCGTCATCGGCGTGCTCGCGCTGATCAAGCTGCTCGTTGCACTGGGAGGCGACATGCGCGTGCGCTTCGACGAGCTCCATCCGCCGGCGCTCGATCTCGACGTCGCGCTGATTCCGTACTACACGGCGCGCACGGTGCTGCGCATGTTCATCGCGTTCGGCTTCTCGCTGCTCTTCGCGGTCGGGTTCGCCTATGTCGCGGCGAAGAACGTTACGGCGCGCCGCGTGATGCTGCCGATGCTCGATATCCTGCAGTCGGTGCCGGTGCTGGGCTTCCTGTCGATCACCGTCACCGGCTTTCTCGCGCTCTTTCCCGGAAGCCTGCTCGGCGTCGAATGCGCGAGCATCTTCGCGATCTTCACGGCACAGGCGTGGAACATGGCGTTCGGCCTGTATCACTCGCTCGTCACCATACCTCCCGATTTGAGCGAAGCCGCGAGCGTCTATCGTCTCGGCCGCTGGCAACGCTTCACGAAGCTGGAGCTGCCGTCGTCGGCGATCGGACTCATCTGGAATGCGATGATGAGCTTCGGCGGAGGATGGTTTTTCGTCGCGCAAAGCGAAGCCATCTCCGTGCTGAACAAGAACATCAAGCTGCCGGGGCTGGGCTCGTACATGGCGAGCGCGGTCGAGGGCGGCAACATGCGCGCGGCGATCTACGCGATCGTCGCGATGATCGTCACGATCGTCGTCATCGATCAGCTCGTCTGGCGGCCGCTGGTCGCGTGGGCGGAGAAATTCAAGTTCGAGCAGACGAGCTCGGGCGAAGCGCCGACATCGTGGTTTCTCGAGCTTCTGCGCCGCTCGTACCTGATCCACGTCGGCGTGTCGCAGCTTTCGGCCGTGCTGTCGCGCGCCACGAGCGCGGCTTCCGGGGCGCTCGCCAGTGTCGCATTGCGCGCACCGCGGAGCAGGCGACGTCACTTCGTTCCGCCGCTTCGCATCGGCATCGTGCTCGCGCTTGCTGCCGGCGTCGGCCTCCTTGGGTATGACCTCGTCGGCGTGAGTCGCAACATCCGCACCGCGCTCGATGCGAGGCAGATGCTCCATATCGGATGGCTCGGCGTGCTGACGCTGCTGCGCGTCGCCGCCATGACGATCGTCGCCACGGCGATATGGACGCCGATCGGCGTCTACATCGGACTGCGGCCGCGGATGGCGCGAATCGCGCAACCGCTCGCGCAGATCGCCGCGTCGTTCCCGGTGAACATGACGTTTCCGTTCGTGGTCGCATGGTTCATCGCGTGGCACATATCGATCGACTACGGAAGCATCCTGCTGATGGCGCTCGGCACGCAGTGGTACATCCTGTTCAATGTCGTCGCGGGCGCGATGGCGATTCCCTCCGACCTACGCGAAGCGGCGAAGGTGTTCGGGCTCGCGCGATGGCGGTTGTGGCGGACGCTGTTCATTCCGGCCATCTTTCCGTTCTGGGTGACGGGCGCCGTGACGGCGGCAGGGGGAGCATGGAATGCGAGCATCGTCGCCGAGGTGGCGAGTTGGGGCCACGACAAGCTCGTCGCCAACGGCCTTGGCGCGTACATCGCGCAAGTCACCGAAAAAGGCGATCAGCCGGGCATCTATGTCAGCATTGCCGTGATGGCGCTCTTCGTGGTCATCATCAATCGTGCGCTGTGGCGGCGCTTGTACGACTTGGCCGAGCGCAAGTATCGGCTGGAGTGACGGCCTCGAAGGATCTAACGATGGCGATGGCTGCAACCGACGCGACCGCATTGGCACCCGCTGCCGGCGAGGAACCGCTCGTCGAGCTGCGCAACGTGACCAAGGCTTATCCGGTGGCGGGCGAGGGGCGGATGGTCACGATCCTCGACGATGTGAGCCTTCAGGTCAACGCGGGCGAGATGCTCGCGCTTCTCGGTCAGTCGGGGTCGGGCAAGTCGACGCTGCTGCGATTGATGGCCGGACTCACGCAGCCCACGCGCGGCGGCGTGATGAGGCACGGGCATCGCCTTGAAGGGGTCAACCCGGACATCGCGATCGTGTTCCAGAGCTTCGCGCTCTATCCGTGGCTCACCGTCGAGGAGAACGTGCGCGTCGGATTGATTCGGCGGCATCTTTCACGCGTGAAGCAGGACGAGGCGATCGCATCAGCGCTGGAGTTGATCGGACTGTCCGGTTACGAGAACGCGTTTCCGAAGGAACTGTCGGGCGGCATGCGCCAACGGGTAGGCTTCGCGCGCGCGCTCGTGGCTCGTCCCGAGATTCTCGCCATGGACGAGGCGTTCAGCGCGCTCGACGTTCTAACGGCCGAGAACCTGCGCTCGGAGGTCGTCGATCTCTGGCGACGCTCGGAGCACGGTGGGATCAAGAGCATCTTCTTCGTCACGCACAACATCGCGGAGGCGGTCTTCATGGCGAGCCGGATCCTGATCATCAGCTCGCATCCGGGACGAATCCGCCATGCGATCGACAATCCGATCCCGTATCCGCGTGACGAGAACTCACCGGGCTTTCTCGCGATGGTCGATCAGATCCATGCGGCCATCACGGCGCTCGCGCTGCCGGACGAACCCGCGGAGACCGCGGCGGTGAGAACGAGCCCGAAGGCGCCGACACGTACGCGCATCGAAACGATTCCCTCGGTGCCGGTGAGCACGATCATCGGCCTGCTCGAGACGCTGGAAGCGAGCCGCGAGACCATCGACGTCTTTGAGCTTGCCGCGGACATCGGAAAGGACTTTGGCGAGACGATCGGGATCGTCAAGGCCGCGGAGATGCTGAACCTCGTCGACACGCCGAAGGACGACGTGCGAATGACGCAGCTCGGGTGGTACTTTCTCGCGGCACCCCCGCCGGCGCGCAAGACGCTGTTCCGCCAGGCGATCATGAAGCTGCGCCTCTTCCAGATGATGGTGCAGCGTCTCGACGAGGCGCCCGATCATCGCGTCGATGCCGAAGACATTCGAAGCGAGCTCGCGACGCTTTTGCCCTACGAGCAACCGTCCAAGCTCTTCGACACGCTGATCACCTGGGGGCGGTACGCCGAGATCGTCGACTACGACGAAGGCTCCGACACGGTGACGATGCAGATGCCCGAGGCCGAGCAGGATGACGACGAGTAACGCGCGATGACATCACCGATCGGCGAGATCCTGACCGGCGACGACGTGCTCCTCGACGTCGATGCAGGAACGCGCGATGCGCTGCTGCGCGCCGCCGCGTCGCTTCTCGAAAAGCATTGTCACCGGACGCGCGTGGAGATCTTCGACGCGCTAGCCGCACGCGAGCAACTGGGGTCGACGGCGCTCGGGCACGGCGTCGCACTGCCGCACGCGCGGCTCGCCGGCTTGCAGCGACCCGTCGCGGCCTTTCTTCGTACGCGCACGCCGATCGCCTTCGACGCGCCCGACGCCCGACCGGTCAACGTGTTTCTCGCGCTGCTCGTGCCGAAGGAGGCGTCCGAACAGCATCTCGCGCTGATGGCATGCGCGGCGCGGCAGTTCAGCGATCGCGACGTGCGGATGCGCTTGAAGACGCTCGAAGATCGCGAACAGATCGCGGAAACCTTCGCGCAGGAGCCGAAGCTCGACCGCTCATAATGCGGGCGCGCATATCGCAACCCCCTGCGGTCCGTAGCCTTCCGCAACGGAGCCGCGCGCGATCATCGCTTGTCTCACGGAAGCATTGGTCGTGTAGCGGTCATTGCTGTCACTGCGTTCGTTCCACCGGCGATACACGGACGTCGTGTGCGGAGGGCATCGCCGCTGACCGTGTCGGGCAGGTCCACCGCGAACACGTTCATCGATTCGAGAAGCCACGCATTGGCGAAGCGATTTTTCACCTCCTCGCACCGGCATCCATCCGTCGATCACCGGCGTGTCGCAGGTCTGGTTTTCGAGCGGTCCGCTGCTCGTCCAATACGGATTCGCTCGCGGACCCAAGCCGCGCCATTGCGGCGGCGATGCTCGCTATCAGCGCAGCGATGATGCGCACGAAGATCCGCGTGAGACGATCGACGACAAAAAGATCAGAACGGGTCATTCGGAACACGTTCGGCAGGCGTCCAGTCTAACTTGCATTCGTTGCTCGGTGCGCGGGGTTGGTGCGCGCGTTCCTGCAGGGAACAGCAGGTTCCTTGCAGTTGAGCCGCATCGCGAGCACGGCTTTGAACTCACGGAGGTGAACATGAAGTCTCTCACGGTGGCATCTGCGATTGCATGTGCAATGTTGCTCGGTACGGGTAGCGCGTTCGCGGCGGTCGGCGATACGGCAGGCACGACGGTCGAGGCCGATTACGCCGCATGCAGCAAGCTTCCGGTGAGCGAGCGCGGCCTATGCAAGGCGGAGCAGAGCAGGCGCGCCGACGCGTCCGCGAACAACATGCCGGGAGCGGTCCCTGTCGCGCCAACCACGCCGAGCCGCTACGGACAACTCGTTACCGAGTGCAGCCACGCGCCGTCGAGCGAGCAGAACTCGTGCGTCGACGCGGCAAGTCTTGGCGAGGCGCGTCCGGCACAAAATCCCAATCGCTGATTGCCGTCGCGGTCGGTTCAGCAAACGCCTTGCCGGCGCCATGTGCAGTGGCGCCGGCTTTGCGTTGTCATTGCGTCACAGTGTCGGGGGCGCACGTGAAGGTGCGCAGCGGCTTTCCGAGGTCTCAGTCCGTGATCTCGACTTTCAATATCTGACCGATCGGCGGACCGAAACCGACGTTCGAGATGTACAGCGCGCCATCGGGTCCGAACGTCATGCCGGTGGGGAAGAAGAGAGGGCCACCGCTGTCGATCAACACCTGCTGTTCACCGTTCGGTTGAACGCGAACGAGACGGCCGGTGAATGGCTCCGGACCAGGGTCGCTGGTCGAATAAGACGTCTCCAGCAGGTACATCCGATCGCGCCCATCGAACGCCAGGCCGAGAACCTTGCTGAAACCGGTCGCGACCATTTGCAACTGACCGCTCGGCGTGATCTTGAAAACGCTTTGCGTGTTGAGTTGATCCGGATCGAATTCGCCCAGATTGCTGACATAGAAGTTGCCGTGGTAGGCCACGACGGTTGGCACGACGTGACCCTGCCATGCCGAGATGTCGATCACGCGCGTGATTTCGCCGTCAGTCGTGATCCGATCAAGCTCGCCATGATTCGGTTCGACGGCATACAAAGCGCCGCGAACCGAGATCATGCTGTACCAGGTGCCATCCGGCTCGAAATCGCCGGTGATCGGGTCGGTGGGATGGGCGACGGGATGCGCCTGCTGAAACGCGCCGAGATTCGCGATCATGGTCGTGCTTCGGTCGGGATTCACCCGAAGCACGGCGTTGGGGCTGGCCACGCCATGCGAGCATCCGGCGCCGGCGAGGACCGCGTACATCGTGTCACCGACGAATGCGATATCGGCAACCCCGCTCGCAAGACCACCCGCTTCGCTCGACGGCAAGTCGTCGACGAATGTCTCGACATTGCCCTGCGTGTCGATCTTCAGGATGCGGGATCCAGTGGGACTCCCGAAGTAATCACCCGGTCCGCTGCTACCTGCCGAGCAATTGCCGCCCAGGCCGGCGGGCGCCGCGGTGATCGGATCCGCCGGAAACCCGGCTTCGGCGACATAAAGATTGCCGTCGGGTCCGAACTTCAGTCCGCGCGGATTGATCAACGGTCCGGAAACGAACGTCGACACCACGACGGCTGTGTCGGCCGCTTTCCCGGCGAGCGCGGATGATCCCGCGCCGCATAACGAGACCGCTGCCAAAATCGTTGTAACAGGACGGCCAAGGCCGGAACTGACGAGGTTCGAAACCATGTGCGCTCCCTTTGCTGGTCGAGTGACGGACGTGATTCGGAAATGACACGCGCCTGCGACGCGCCGAAGATACCGAGCATCGGCGCGGCTGCAATGCGTTTGCGACGAAGCCGGCAAAGCGCCGTGTGGAATTGCGTGGCGGGGCGACCAAACTGTCTTTTCCGATGCGATGACTGCCGGGTCCCGTAGAATCTCCTGCCATGCACGACCACGACGATGATCACGCGACCAGTTCGGATTTATCCGAGGCGCAGCTTCGCGTGCGCGCGCTCGAGACGATCCTCACCGAGAAGGGTTACGTCGAACCCGCCGCACTCGACCGCATCGTCGAAGCGTACGAAACGCGCATCGGACCGCACATCGGCGCCCGCGTCGTGGCAAAAGCATGGAGCGATCCCGACTTCAAGCGCCGGCTGCTCGAGGATGCCACGCACGCGATCGTCGACGCCGGCATCGCGACGCATGTTGGCGAGCATCTGATTGCCGTCGAGAACACCGAGCACACCCACAACATAGTCGTGTGCACGCTGTGCTCATGCTATCCATGGGACGTGCTGGGGTTGCCGCCGACCTGGTACAAATCGTCCGCGTATCGATCGCGCGCGGTCATCGATCCGCGTGGCGTGCTCGCTGATTTCGGTCTTGTGCTGCCCGAGGACATGCGAATCCGTGTCTGGGATTCGACCGCGGAAACGCGCTTCATCGTCGTCCCCATGCGGCCATCGGGGACGGATGGTTGGGGCGAAGAGAAGCTCGCCACGCTCGTGACCCGCGACTGCATGGTGGGCACGGGACTACCCGAGGCAGCGCAATGAACGGCGTTCACGACATGGGCGGCATGCATGGCTTCGGGCCGGTGCAGCCGGAACCGAACGAGCCGACGTTCCATTACGAATGGGAAGGCCGCTGCCTTGCGCTCAATCGGGCGATGGGCTTTGCGGGACTGTGGAACATCGATCAGACGCGCGCGGCGATCGAGAATCTTCCGCCCGCGCTCTATTTGCGGGCGTCGTACTACGAGCGGTGGGCGCTGCGTCTGCAGAACATGCTGATCGAACGCGGCCTGATCGATCTCGAAGAGATCACGGCCGGGCATGCGTTGAGGCCCAACAAAGTACCGGCGCCGAAGCTGATCCCTTGCGATGTCGACAAGTCGCTCACGCGCGGTGCGTACTCGCGCGAAGCGAATAAGCCGCCACGTTACAAAGCCGGCGATCGCGTGCGTGCGCGCAATCTCCATCCGCCGACGCACACGCGGCTTCCCCGTTATGCGCGGGGACATATCGGTGTTGTCGAGAGAATTCGCGGATGCCACGTGTTTCCCGACTCGGCTGCGATCGGCGAAGGTGAGAATCCGCAATGGCTCTACACGGTCCGTTTCGATGGCCGCGAGTTGTGGGGTGAGGCATCGGATCCTCGTGTGCAGGTTTCGATCGAAGCGTTCGAGCCCTATCTCGAGTTACCGCAAGAATGATCGTTGATGCGGTTGCGGCGCGCGGCGCCGTCGATGCAGTCACCAGCATTCCACGCGATGCCAACGGCCCGGTGTTCCGCGAGCCATGGCAGGCGCAGGCGTTCGCGATGGCCGTCGCGCTCCACGAGCGCGGCGTGTTCACGTGGAGCGAATGGTCGAGCGCGCTCGGCGACGAGATCAGGCGTGCGCAGCGGGCAGGCGATCCCGACACGGGCGAAACGTATTACCGGCATTGGCTGGCGACGCTCGAGCGCGTTGTGGCGGAAAAGGGAATTGCCGATGGCTTCGCATTGCGACGTTACCGCGACGCGTGGGATCGCGCGGCGCAGCGTACTCCTCACGGCACGCCAATCGAGTTGCAGGAGGGGGATTTCGAGAACTGAAGGCTACTTCACGAGCGCGGGCAGCACCGTACCGATCGGCTCGCGGATGATAGCGTCTGCGACGTCGTCGAACGGCGTCTCCTCGGCATTGACGATGACGATGCGCGCACCTGCGGCGCGCGCGATGTTCACTGCGTTGGCGATCGGGTAAACCTGAAGGCTCGTGCCGATCGCGAGAAACAGATCGGCCTCGCCCGCGTATTGCATCGCGCGATCGATGACTTCCGGCACGAGCGGCTGACCGAAGGAAATGGTCGCGCTCTTCAGGATGCCGCCGCACGAACGGCACGAAGGATCGTTTTCGCCGGCCCGCACGCGGTCGAGCGCAGAATGCATCGGTGCGGTGGCACCGCACGTCATGCATACGACCTTCCGAACCGTGCCGTGCACCTCGATGACACGATCCGGCGAATTGCCTGCCATCTGATGCAGTTCGTCGATGTTCTGGGTGATGAGCGCATGCAGCTTGCCGCGCTTTTCCAAAGCGGCGAGCGCTAAATGGCCGGCATTCGGCTTTGCACTCCATGCGGGATGCGCGAGACGAGATCGCCACGACGCCTTGCGAACTTCCGGATCGGAGATGTAATAGCGAATGTCGGACAGCTTCTCGGCCATCGGGTCTTTCGTCCAGACGCCTTGCGGTCCGCGAAAATCCGGAATGCCCGATTCGGTCGAGATGCCGGCGCCGGTGAGGACGACGATGCGCTGCGCGTCGTCGATCCAGCGTCGGACTGTTCGATATGTATGCGGCCGATCTTCGGCATCGATCGCATTCATCGCCGATCTTGAGCAGCGAGCGCCGCGTAAGCAACCGCAACGCACGCCGCAAGCCGCGCGTTGTTGCGAACGAGCTCGACGTTGCTGATCAGGCTCTTCCCCTCGGTCAACGCGTTGACGCGCTCGAGCAGAAATGGCGTGAGGGCTTTGCCCGCGATGCGCTTCCCGCGCGCTTCGTCGAGCGCCTGCTCGGTTGCCGCGTCGATGCGCTTGCGCGGCAGCTCGAACGTCTCGGGAATCGGATTCGCGATTACGAGACCGCCGGCGAGTCCCAAGTCCCACTTCGTTCTCATCACCCGCGCCACCTCGTCCGGCTCGTCGATGCGCGCGTCGACGCCTAAACCGCTGTCGCGCGTGTAGAACGCGGGGAATCGATCGGTGCGATAACCGATCACG
The DNA here is from genome assembly GCA_035252665.1 of Casimicrobiaceae bacterium. Classification (GTDB taxonomy): domain Bacteria; phylum Pseudomonadota; class Gammaproteobacteria; order Burkholderiales; family Casimicrobiaceae; genus VBCG01. Next base: position 19,933 of record DATFCW010000086.1, read on the forward strand.
GGCACGCCGTGCGTCTCCAGATATTCGAGCGTGAGACGTAGATCGAGCACCGATTTCGCACCCGCGCAGACGACCGCGACCGATGTGCGCGCGAGTTCCTGGAGATCTGCGGAGATGTCGAAGGTCGTCTCGGCACCACGGTGTACGCCGCCGATGCCGCCGGTTGCGAAGACGCGAATGCCCGCGAGCGCGGCGATGATCATCGTCGCGGCGACCGTGGTTGCGCCAGTTGCTCGCCGTGCAACGAGGATCGGCAGATCGCGCCGGCTCGCTTTCGCGATGTCGCGGCCGACACGTGCGAGCCGCTCGATTTCGTCCTGCGCAAGTCCCGCCTTGAGCCGTCCGTCGACGATCGCGATCGTGGCGGGGACGGCGCCGAGTGTGCGTACGTCGGCTTCCATCGCGAGCGCCGTCTCGATATTTTGCGGCCATGGCATCCCGTGCGCGATGAGCGTCGACTCGAGCGCGACGATCGGGCGTCCTGCGCGGAGCGCGCCGGCGACTTCGCTGCCGAGGTCCACGATACCGTTCGGCACGCGTCGTGATGCCTGGCCTTGCGGGGACGAGACGTCGCTACGAGCGCGGCGCGAGCCGTCCTGTTTCATCATGCTTGCGGCCTCGCGCAGCGCTGCCGCCGGTCATAAGGCCGTCCAGCGATCCATCTCCCACACCGGCAGGCCGCGGATGTCGATCGCGCTCTTGTCCGTGAAACCGGCGTCCGCGGGAAACTTGCCGCTCTTCTCGTAGGCGTCGCGCGCGAGCGGTGCCGCCTTGGCGAGCGTGCGTTTGACGAGATCGGGAGGGAGCTCTTGCTGGTAGATCGATTTGACTTTCGAGAGGCCGACGAGCGTGCGCGCGTCGCCCTCGGTTATCCATGACCAGCCGCGACGTCGGTACAGGATGTTTTCGACGTAAGGCCGCTGCGCCGCGCGATCGCTGTTCCAGTCCTGGCTCGACATGTCGATGACGGCGTCGGGCGACATCTTCGTGACGATCTCGGTCGCGCGCTGGTTGGCGATCATCAGCGCCGTGACCGCCTTCGGATTCTTCTGCAGGAATTCCTCGCGCGCGACCCACCAGATGCGATGCGGATAGTACGCTTCGGGCGCGAACGGCGTCTTCGCGAAGCTCGCGATGCGATGTCCTTCGCCCTTGCCCTCGGGACCATCGTACGCGGGTCCCGTCGTGCCGTCGTTGCGCAGCAGGTTGACGAGCTGCCCGGAATTGACGGCGCCTTGCGCCGCGGGCTCGACGCTCAACACGGCGTCGATCCCGGGCTGTGCGCGCGTGAGCTCCGCGAAGGCCTGGATGTTCTTGATGGTGATGCCGAGCGCCTTCGGATCGTCGGTGCCGAACTGCGCCTGCAGCATGAGGTTGAGGACGAGATGCAGGTCGGAACCCACGATCGTGAGCACCGATTTGCCCTTGAGGCCTTCCAGGTTCTTGATGGGGGACCCGGGCGGCACTTGCAGCGGGAACTTGATGCCGCCGCCGGCGATCGCGATCGGAACTGCGGGCGTCGACAGCGCCAGGTTGCGGATCGTCGGCGTGGATCCCAGCATGCCGATGTCGAGCTGACCCGCGGCGAGTCCCTGGAGCATGCGCAACAGCACGGGAAAGTTGAGGTAGTCGGCATCGATGCGCAGCCCAAGCTCTTCGGCCGCCTTCTCGAGCAGCTTGTCGCGCTGCATCGCGAACACGAGCGGCGCGCCGTCGTTGGTGAGGCCGACGCCCATCGAGATCTTGAGCGCCTGCGCGAGCGCCGGGCTCGCGGCGAAGAGCGGCAGGCCAAGGACCGTGCCGACCCCGGCGGCGGCGCCGGCCGTGAGCAGCGTGCGACGAAGACGTGACGGGTAGCGCATGGATCTCCTCCTTGTCCGATGGACTCGAATCGCTTCAGGCGCTTTCCTCGACGATCGCACGTGCCGCTTCGTCGCGGATCAAGCCCCAGATGTAATCGATGTGGCGTCCCGACGCGGCCGAGTTGCGCAGGCTCCTGCGCGGGCGCGGCAGATCGATCGTGACGATTTCCTTGATGCGGCCCGGCCGGCGACCGAGCACGAGCACGCGATCGGACAGGTAAACCGCCTCGTCGATGCCGTGCGTGACGAAGAGCACCGCCCGGCGCTGCGTTCGCTCCTCGCCGTCGCCCCACAGACGCAGGAGCTCGTCCTGCAGGATGTTGCGCGTCTGCAGATCCACCGCGGCGAGCGGCTCGTCCATGAGCCACACGTCCGGTTCGTTCGCGAGCAGCCGCGCGAGCGCGCATCGCTGCCGCATGCCGCCCGAAAGCTCGTGCGGATATCGCTGCTCGAAGCCCGCGAGTCCGACGAGCTCGATGTAGCGCCGGGCGGTGCTCCGCATCGCCTCGCGCGATGCACCGCGCGCGAGCGGGCCGAATTCGACGTTGCCGAGGACGGTACGCCACGGAAAGAGCGCGTAGTCCTGGAACACGACGCCTCGCCGCGGATCGGGGCCGGAAATGCGGGCACCGTCCTCGAGCACCTCGCCGGCGCTCGGCGCGGCGAAGCCTGCGACGAGCGACAGCAGCGTCGACTTGCCGCAGCCCGACGGGCCGACGATGCTCACGAATTCGTGCGGCTGGAGCGAGAACGAAACGTCGTGCAGCGCCTCGACGCGCTCGCCCGTGCGCGTGGAAAAATACGTCTTCGAGACGGACCGTGCTTCGATCTTTGCGTTCATGAACGTGGGCGACCCCAGCGTCGAGGACGAAGCGAGTGCAGCGAGCAATCGTCGCTCGCGTCCATCATGCCTGTCGCCATGGAACGAGGCTGCGCTGCAGGCGCCGCATCGCGAGGTCGATGCACAGGCTGATGACGCCGATCACGATCATGTACAGGACGAGCGCATTGACGTCGCGGCGCACGTACAGCGTACTCACCATGAGCTGCCCCAGTCCGACGGCGCCCGACGTGCCGGACGTCACCTTGATGCCCATCGCGAGCTCGGCAGCGATGATCGAGCCCCATGCGAATGCCATCGAGATCCGCGCCCCGGTGAGGATCGCCGGCAACGCGCTCGGCAGCACGACCGCACGCACGACGAGCGCGCGACCTGCCCCGAGTGCCCGCGCCGCGTTGACCAGATTGCGGTCGATGAGCCGCGCGCCCTGCGCGGCGTTGATCACGAATGGAAAGAACGCCGCGTAGGCGACGATGAACAGCGCCGCGTTGCCGCGGATTCCGAGCCACAGGAGCGCCATCGGAATCCATGCGATCGGCGCGATGGAGCGCAGCGAGTCGACGATCGGGCCGAGTGCGCGGCCGACGGGCCGCATGAAGCCCATCAGCACGCCGAGCGGCATGCCGAACATGGCCCCGATAACGAACCCGACGAGAACGCGGCCGAGGCTGTTCGCGGTGGCCGTTACCAGCGAGCCGTCCGCGAGCGTCCGCGCGGCGGCGTGGAACACACCCATCGGATAGGGAACGAGCGCTTGCTGGCGCGTCGACACGACGGCCGCCTGCCACGCGACGACCATTGCCAAGACGACGACGGAGGGCAGCCATGCGGGACGCTCGCTCATCGCATGTCATCGCGCGACGCATCAGGGCTCCAGCGCGTGATGCGCGTCTGCAGCCAGCGAAGCAGCGCATCGAGCACGTAGCCCAGAACGCCGATCGTGAGGATCACCGCCATGACCTTGTTCATGGCAAAGAACTCCTGATACCAGAACAGGCGCCAGCCGAGCCCGGCGTCCGAGCCGGTCAGCTCCGCGGCGACCATGGCCATCCACGCGACGCCGAGGCTCAGGCGTGCGCCTGCCAGCATGAATGGAAGCGCGGAGGGAATGACGACGTGCGTAAGGATCAGTCGCGGCGACGCACCGAGCGCGCGCGCCGCCCGAACGAGCTGCGGATCCACCTGTTTCATGCCGGCCAACGTATTGACGAAGATCGGGAACAGCGCAGCGTAGAAGATCAGGAACACGGGTACCTTCGCGCTCACGCCGAACATCAGGATCGCGAGGGGGATCCAGGCGATGGCGCTGATGGGCCGCAGCAACTCGACGAGCGGGTCGACGATCGTCTCGACGACAGCAAAGCGCGCGCTCAGCACCGCGAGCGCAAGTCCGGTCCCTGCGCCGAGCGCGTAGCCGAGCGCGAGATGCATGAGGCTCGCGAGAACGTCGTCGCGCAGGTCTCCGTGGACGAGCTCGACCCACGCGGTGAGCACGAGCAAGGGCGAGGGCACGAGCGTCTTGTTGCCGACGGCGACGCTCGTCAATTGCCATAGCGCGACCACGACGGCGAGCGCCGCCGGTACCTCGAGCAGGCGGCCCAGGCGCGTCGCGGTGACCGCGACCGCAGCGCCGACGCGCGGTACGTCGGCGATGGACGTGCCGTCGTTCATGCGCGCATGCGATGGACTGCGCGGCTACGCGAATTGCCTGGCTCGGGTGCCGCTTCGCGTGCAATCGAGGCGGTGGTCAGCGCATCCACGCCGGGAGTCTACAAGCGGAGGCAATCCTCGATCAATGCTGTTGTCGTACGCGGTCGTTGCGACGACGGCGTCCACGCTCGACGTGTCGTTCCACGTCACCCCGCGTCGAAGGACGTAGCGACCGATCCAGGACAGGTCGCGCGATTTATGCATCGACGATGCCTTATCTGCAAATGCAGGTACGTCGTCGTCAAGTTCCGATGCGCGCGATCATCAGGCTCGCGCAGCAAGACGAGCAAAGATGCGCGGCATTGCGCAACGTTAATTTGCGGCCTGCAAGTGGCCTGCCTGTCGCCGAAAACTCAAACGGCCGACGATGATCGGCCGCCAAGTTTTGATTTGTTGGTCGGGGCGAAGTGATTCGAACACTCGACCCCCTGCACCCCATGCAGGTGCGCTACCAGGCTGCGCTACGCCCCGACCGAGCTTCGATTATACGTCGCGCGTAAGCGGCGCATCGATGCGCGACGCGACGCGCGCTATCGCTCGCCTGCCAGCACTCGCCGTATCTCTCGCAACTCCTTGCGGATCGCTACGATATCGAGCGGTGGCGCAACTGGCGCGATCGTCGGCGTCGTCGCGCTGCGCATTGTCGCGCGCGGCTCGCCCGCATTTTCCGAATCCAGTCGGTGTCGCGCGCCGTTGATCGTGAATCCCTGCTCGTAGAGCAGATCGCGAATGCGACGGATCAGCAGCACCTCGTGGTGCTGGTAATAGCGACGGTTGCCGCGACGCTTGACCGGCTTGAGCTGCGCGAACTCCTGCTCCCAATAGCGCAGCACGTGCGGCTTCACCGCACAAAGCTCGCTCACCTCGCCAATCGTAAAATAACGCTTGGCGGGAATCGGCGGCAGCGGCGCCTTAGCTCGGTTGGCTTCGGGCATGGTTCGCCGCTTCGACCATGGCCTTCAACTTCTGGCTCGCGTGGAACGTCACGACGCGGCGCGCGGTGATCGGGATCTCCTCCCCGGTTTTCGGATTGCGGCCCGGCCGCTGCGGCTTCTCGCGCAACTGAAAATTGCCGAAGCCGGAAAGCTTCACGCTTCGACCTTCCTCCAGCGCCGTGCGGATCTCCTCGAAGAAGCGCTCGACCATGTCCTTGGCCTCGCGCTTGTTGAGGCCCAGCTGCTCGAACAGGAGATCGGCAAGTTCGGCTTTGGTGAGCGTCATCATGGGGCTCTACAGTCTCAGAGTGGCGCCGAAGCGGGTTTGGACCGCCGCGAGCAGCGATGCGACGATGCGCTCGCTGTCCTCGTCGGTCAAAGTACGTTCAGTATCTCGCATAACCACAAGAATCGCAACGCTTTTCCTGCCGTTCGGCAGCTCGTGGCCCCGGTAGACGTCGAAGACGTCCAGATGCTCCACCTGCGCTGGCGCTATTTCTCGTAGCGCGTGAACAATATCTTCTACCGCGATGTTTTCATTGACGACAATCGCCAGATCGCGGCGAACGGACGGCAGGCGCGAGACGGCATGGGCAACGGGCAGCGGCAAATGCGTCAGCGCGCTGGCATCGAGCTCGAACGCGATCGCCGCCGAAGGCAACTCGAAACGACGCACGAGCCGCGGATGAAGCTCGCCGAGCCAACCCGCGGGCTTGCCCTCGACGCGCACGTCCGCACTTCGGCCGGGATGAAGCCACGCGTGCGCCGATGAAACCGTGGTTACGGTCAGCGGCGCCGCGAGCGCTTCGAGATCGCCCTTGACGTCGAAGAAGTCGACGGCGCGCAAACGCGTGCCCCATTGCTCGGGTTCCGCCGAACCAAACGCAAGCCCACCAATCCGCAACGGTTGGCGGTGATCGTCTCGTGGAAACGTTCGACCCACTTCGAAGATGCGTACGCGCGGCAGCTTTCGCTTCGTATTCGTGAGCAACACTTCGACGAGCCCCGGCAGCAGCGTCGTTCGCATCGCGTCGCGCCGTGCCGCGATCGGATTCAGCACCGCGATCGGCTTCGCGTCGGGATCGAGCGCGTGCTCGTCGTCGTGCGCGATGAAGCTGAACGTGATCACTTCCTGGTAATCGCGAAGCGCGAGTCGGCGTGAAAGCGCGGCAATGCTTCGCTGCGTCTCGGGCAGCGGCAGCATCGTCTGCACATGCGCACGCGGCGCATCGGGGATTGCGTCGTAGCCGTGGATGCGCGCGATCTCCTCGATCAGGTCCTCCTCGAGCTCGAGGTCGAAACGATACGACGGCGGCGTCACGACGAAGCGGCCGTCCTCGCGCCTGAACGGCAGGCGCAGCCTCGAAAACACGTCGGCGATTTCTGGGTCGGAAAGCGAGACACCAAGAATTCGCGCGACGCGCGCGGTGCGGAGCTCAACGGGAGGACGCGCGGGGAGCGTACCTTTGGCGTCGACAAGCGGTCCGGCGCGACCGCCGCATGCATCGAGGATCAGCTTCGTTGCGCGCTCGACGGCGCGCGGACCGAGCTCGAAATCGACGCCGCGTTCGAAGCGATAGCCGGCATCGCTCACAAAGCCGAGTCGACGCATCTTTCCCTGGATCACCGCGGGATTCCAGAACGCGCCTTCGAGATAGACCGTCGTCGTCTCGTCGCCGATGCCCGAATGCTCGCCGCCCATGATCCCGGCGAGCCCGAGCGGCTTCGCGCTGTCGCAGACGAGCAGGTAATCGGACTCGAGATCGAGCACCTGACCGTTCAGCAGGGTGAGCGTCTCGCCCTCGCGCGCGAAGCGCACCACGATGTCGCCTTCGAGCTCCCGATCGTCGTACGCATGCAAGGGCTGACCGAGCTCGAGCATCACGTAATTGGTGATGTCGACGACCGCCGAGATCGAGCGAATGCCGGAGCGCTCGATGCGCGCGCGAATCCACGGCGGCGTCGGCGCGCGCGCATCGATGCCTTCGATGACGCGCGCCGCGAAGCGCGGACACGCGGCGAAGTCCTCGATGCGCACATTGCGCTTCGCCGACGTGTCGACCGGCACGCGTTCTTCGGCAGGCATACTTAGCGCAGCGCGCGTGATCGCCGACACTTCGCGCGCGATGCCGACGATCGACAGGCAGTCGGGGCGATTCGGTGTCAG
>DATFCW010000087.1:0-4379 GCA_035252665.1 Casimicrobiaceae bacterium
CGCGAAGGTCGTCACGAAAAAGGCCGCGCAGCAGGCGCGGGACACCGACGAGTTCGTGCAACTCGTCGCCGAGCACATCGGCACGCAGGAGCGCGAGCAGTTCCTGCGCGAGGTGGAGCACGAGAAGTAGAGGAAAATCCAGTTTCCCGCTTCGCGTAGCATCGACCTTCGGAGATTCCATGCGCCATTTGCGTAACGCCCTCGTGGCGGCGCTCGCCGTCCTTCTCGTCCTCGTTTCGGGAATCGCGCGCGCCGACGACTATCCGTCGCATGCCGTCAAGATCATCGTGCCGTTCGCAGCGGGCGGGCCCGCCGACATCTACGCGCGCTACCTCGCGCAACGATTGCAACAGTCGATGGGTCAGTCGTTCATCGTCGAGGATCGTCCGGGCGGCGGGTCGGTCGTCGGCACCGAGGTCGTGGCGCAAAGCGGGCCCGATGGCTACACGCTGCTGCTGATGTCGAACACGCACACCGTCAACGAGTCGCTGATGCCGCACAAGCCGTTCGAGCTGATGCGCGACTTCACGCCCGTCGCGCCAATCAACTATTCGGACCTCGTGCTCGTCGTCAATCCCGCGGTGAAGGCGAACACGCTGAAAGAGCTGATCGCCCTCGCGAAGTCCGAGCCCGGCAAGCTCAACTACGCATCGTCTGGTCCCGGCACGCCGTACCACATGGCCGGCGAGCTCTTCAAGGCGATGGCGGGCGTCGACATCGTTCACGTCCCGTACAAGGGAAGCGGAGGCGCGCGCGCCGGCGTCATCTCCGGACAGGTCGAGCTGATGTTCGACGCGGTCACGGTGATGAACGAGCACATCAAGGCCGGACAGGTGCGCGCGCTCGCGACAACCGGCAAGGTGCGCTCGACGGTGCTGCCGAACGTGCCGACGATGTCGGAAGCGGGCGTGCCGGGCTACGAAGCCGTCATCTGGCTCGGATTGATGGCGCCCAAGGCCACGCCGCGCGCGATCGTCGAGCGGCTCAACACCGAAGTCACCAAAATCGTCTCGCAGCCCGCAACGCGCTCCGAATGGGAGAAGCAGGGTGCGACGCCAATGACGATGGCGCCGGACGCGTTCGGCAAGTATCTCGCCGACGACATCGTCAAGTGGGCGAAGATCGTCAAGATCTCGGGCGCGCGCGTCGATCGATGACGGGCACTGCAGCCCTACGCGTGCTGTCGGCCGGCGCTGCAAAGGGCGTCGTGCAATCGCTTGCCAGGGACTTCGAGGCGGACACGGGCGCAATCCTCGACGCGACGTTCGACTCGGCCGGCGCGATTCGTGATGCGGTCGCCGCCGGCAACGGCTGCGATCTCGTCATCCTGCCGGCGGCGATGCTCGAGGCGCTTGCCGGCGAAGGATTCGTCGACGCCGCCTCGATCGCCGCGCTTGGCAGCGTGCCGACCGGCATCGCGACTCCCGACGGCGACCCGCGCCCCGACGTGCACGATGCGGAATCGCTTCGCGCGAACCTTGCCGAAGCGAGGGCGCTCTACTGTCCCGACACGGTCCGCTCGACCGCCGGCAAGCACTTCGTACGCGTCCTGCACACGCTCGGCTTGCTCGATGCGTCGAAGGCGAAGCTTCGCGCGTATCCGAACGGCGCGACGGCGATGGCTGCGCTGGCCGGGCAACGCGGCCGGCAGGCGATCGGCTGCACGCAGATCAGCGAGATTCTCTATACGACCGGCGTCTCGCTCGTCGCGCGACTCCCTGCGCCGTTCGAGCTATCGACGATTTACGCTGCGGCCGTGTCGTCGCGTCCTTCGTCATTCGCAAACGCTCGCGCATTCTGCGCGCGGCTCACCGGCGATGCGACGCGCGAATTGCGTCGCGCCGGCGGCTTTCTCGATCGGGACTGATGGCTAACCGGCGTCGCCTCGTTCGCCACCTCACGCTCTGCGCCGCGCTCGTTGCACTTGCCGTCGGCGGATGCGCACAGCTCGCGCACGAGGAGCGCGAGCTCACGTTTCGCGTCGTGCCGGGCGACGCGAGCTGGTATGGCGGATTGCCGGACGGCGTGCGCGAGATGGAGATTCCCGTCGCGTCGAGCGATCGCACGCAGCACCTGCATGCATGGTGGTGGCCGGCTGCGAATGCCGATGCGCCCGCCGTTCTCTACTTTCACGGCTCGCGCTGGAACCTGACCGGACAGTTCTACCGCATTCGCGAGCTGCACGACTTCGGCTTCTCGGTGCTCGCGATCGACTATCGCGGTTTCGGCAAGAGCGACGCCGGCGAGCCGTCGGAAGACTCGGTCTACGAGGATGCACGCGCGGCGTGGTCGCGCTTCGTGGAGCTCGTACCCGATGCGAAGCGCCGCATCATCTACGGTCATTCGCTGGGCGGCGCGGTGGCCGTCGACCTCGCGGCGCGCCTCGATCGCGGAGCGGCGGCGCAACACGCGCCGGAGCCCGCGCGGGGCCTGGTCGTCGAATCGTCGTTCACGACGCTCGCCGACATCGCGAAAGCTTTAACTTACGAATGGCTGCCGATGCAATGGATCCTGACCGAGAAGTTCGACTCGATCGACAAGATCGGTAACGTGCGGATGCCGGTGCTGTTCGTGCATGGATCCGCCGACCGCTTCGTGCCGGCGCGCTTCAGCCAGGCGCTCTACGACGCGGCGCGTTCGCGCAAGCGGCTTCTGCTCGTCGACGGCGCGACGCACAACAACAGCATGCGCATCGCGAGCGACGAATACCGCGATGCGCTTTACTCGCTCTTCGGGCTGCGCCCGCCGGCACCCTCTCCCGCGAGCCGCAGAGGGCTGGGATGAGGGGAACCGGCTTTACTTCGGCAGCGTCTGCCCGGTCAGCGCCTTGCGGATCTCGCGCAACTTCGCCTTCGCGTGAGACTCGTTGACCGGTCCCATGCGGATCATCATCTTCTGGCCGGCCGACAGCGATTCGAGCGAAGGATCCGCGAACTCGTAGAGCACCTTCGGCTGCGTCAACGCGATGGGGGCGGGCACGTCTGGCGCGGCGAGCAGGTTATCGATCACCTCGACGAGCCGGTCGTTGAAGTATCCGTTCGGATAGCCTAGATCGCGATACGCCTTCTGGAACAGCGGATAGAGATGCACGTACGTCTGCACGAGCTTCTGCGTGTCGACCTGCTCGAGCAGCCGCATGTAGCTGTCGTAGCGCTCGGCGTTGTCGGCGCGCAGCAATATCTTGCCGTCGGCCTGCGTCGTTTCCATGCTGCCGCCGACCGGCTTCACCGACATCTTCGATTGCGCAACCGTTTGCCGCGGCAGGTTGTCGATCGTCGCGACGAAGCGCGGGACGATCTGCTGCAGGTTGAACACGCGCTCGAGTGGCGCGGCGCCAAAGAGCGATGCCAAGGCGTCGTGCAGCACCGAATCGCTGTCGGCGACATCGGGCAGCGCGGGCGTCGTTGTCTCCGCCGCAACGGGCGATGACTCGATCGGATACTTCGGACCGGTTTGCGCGGGCGCGGCGGGCGCTGGCGCGGCCGCTTGCGGCGCGGGCGTTTCGACCTTCGGCGCTTCCTGCGGCGCGTGCATCGCGCGCCAGGCGAGCACGACCACGACGATGATCGCGACAATGACGATGATCGCGATGATCGGCCATGCGAGGCTTCGCCGCGTTGCACGCCGGCGCGGGTCGACCGGGCGCGTGAAATCGGATTCGGTGTTCAGAGGCTCGACGCGTTCCATAAGAAATCTCCGTGCTGCGGTCTTGCGGGATTGCGGTTACGCGTGCGCCAGCCGCTCGCCGTGCTCGCGCGTCGCATGAAAGCCGACCGCGGGCCACCGCTCGATTGTCACCTGGAGATTGTACTTGTTCGTTGCGAGGAAAACCGCGTTGCCGTCGACGTCGGTGGCGAGCGCCGCGGCTTGCTCGCGCTCGAAGTTGCGCCGCGTCGGGTCATCGGGGAACGTGAGCCAGCGCGCGGTCGCGATACCCGCGTTCTCGTAGATCGCGTCGACGTTGTATTCGCTTGCGAGCCGGGCGGCCACGATCTCGAACTGCAGCGGGCCGACCGCACCGAGCAAGACGTTGTTCGATTGCGCGAGCGTGAAAACCTGGATCGCGCCTTCCTCGCCAAGCTCCTGCAAACCCTTCGCGAGCGGCTTCGCCTTGAACGGATCGCGGGGACGCGCGATGCGGAAGAGCTCGGGCGCGAAATACGGAATGCCGCGAAACGCGAGCGCCTCGCCTTCTGAGAGCGTATCGCCGATCTGAAGCTGTCCGTGGTTGTGGATGCCGATGATGTCGCCGGCCACCGCGTCGTCGCTCGACACGCGTTCGTTCGCCATGAACGTTAGAGCGTTGCCGAGCTTGATCTCGCGGCCGCTTCGAAGATGCCGCACCTTCATCGCCGGCTTGTAGCGTCCCGAGCAGATGC
>DATFCW010000088.1:0-10889 GCA_035252665.1 Casimicrobiaceae bacterium
GAGATCGCGCCGATCGCAAGCGAAAGCCGCGTGCCGTAGATGAGCCGCGACAGGATGTCCCGGCCGACGGCATCGGTGCCGAGGAGAAAGCGCGCGCTTCCTCCCACCTGCCACGCCGGGGGCGCGAGCTCGAAATCGCGGAACTGCTCGATTGGTGAATGCGGTGCGATGAAATCGGCGCCGATCGCGAGCGTGACGAGCACGCCGACGAGCGCTAAGCCGACGAGCGCACCTCGACCCTGTGCAAACGCGCGCCAAAGCTCGACGATGCGCGATGCCGGCTCGACTTCGCGGGGAATGCCAAGCACGCTAGGCACGGCGAATCCGCGGATTGATGACGCCGTACAGCACGTCGACGACGAGGTTCACAGCAATCACGATCCCGGCGATCAGCAGGATCCCGCCCTGCACCACCGGATAGTCGCGGGACTGCACGCCGTGGATCAGCCAGTTGCCGACGCCGGGCCACGAGAAGATCGTCTCGGTCAGGATCGCGCCCGACAGCAGCAGGCCGACCTGCAGGCCGACGACGGTCACGACCGGGATCAGCGCATTGCGGAACGCGTGCACGATCACGACGCGCCATCTCGGAAGGCCTTTCGCGCGCGCGGCGCGCACGAAGTCTTCGCGCAACACTTCGAGCATCGCGGAACGCGTCATCCGCGCGATCACCGCCAGCGGAATCGTGCCGAGGACGATCGTCGGCAATACGAGATGCGACAACGCCGACCGGAACGCGCCCGGATCGCCTGCGAGCAGTGAGTCGATCAGCATGAAGCCCGTGATGGCCGGCACATCGTATTGAACGGCGATGCGTCCCGAGACCGGCGTCCAGCCGAGCTGTACCGAAAAGAACAGGATCAGGAGCAGCGCCCACCAGAAGATCGGCATTGAATAGCCGGTGAGCGACACGCCCATCACGGCGTAATCGGCCACGGTGTTGCGCTTCAGCGCCGCGATGATGCCGGCGGGCAAGCCGACGACGAGCGCGAACAAAAGCGCGAAGAACGCAAGCTCGACGGTCGCCGGAAAGAGCGTCGCGAATTCGCGTACGACGCTGTCGTGCGTGGTCAGCGAATTGCCCAGATCGCCACGCAGCACGTCTTCGACATAGCTCGCATATTGCACCGGCAGCGGACGGTCGAGGCCGAACTGGTGCAGCAATCGCGCACGGCGCGCCGGGTCCATTCCGCGCTCGCCGGAGATGTTCTCGACCGGGTCGCCGGGAATCAGGTGGATCAGGGCGAACGCGAGCAGCGTGACGCCGATGAACGTCGGCACGACGAGCGCGACGCGGCGAAGCAGGAACGCAAGCACGCGGTGACTTTAGCGTCCGGCGCGCAAATCGAAGCGCTCGCGCTTCATCGTGAACGCCGCAGAAGCCGCACGACCGAAGGCGACCGTGCCAGCCATCGCGCGACCGGAAACGCGCGTACCTCGTCGTATCCGGGTACCGTGCCGAACGCGACCACGTAGCGGTCGTCCTTCACCCACCACCAGCTTTTTCCCGGTGTCCGCTCTACCATCCCGTGCGCAAGACGTCGACCACCGTTGTACTCGTAGCCACCGTCGAGCGTCTCGGCCGTCGCGCCGAGCGACTCCGCATATCGAATTGCCTCCCAGCGCGCACGATTCCACGCGAAGTAGTCGTGCGTCGCCATCGCGCCAAGCGCAAGCGACGCTAAGACCCAGGCACCGGCGAGGCCGCGCCGCCATCGGCCGCCGTTGGATTGTGCCGGCCACGTGATTGCCCACAGCGCGAAGAGCAGCGGCACGACATAGATCAGGTAACGATCGAAATAATCGGTGATCGCGAACGGCGCGACATAGCCCAGGATCGACAGTACTAGAAAGACACGCTCGGGCGCCGAGCGCCGACGCATCGAAGCGAAATGCGAGATGGTTGCGAGCGCGAGCGCGGCAAGCGCCGCGACGCCGCACGCCGCAGCGATGCCCGCGATGCGCCATATGATTCCCGGACTGCGATCGAACGCGACGAGGCCGCGCGGTTGCGCATCATAGAGCGTGAATGGGCCGATCCCGGCGCGATCGATCACGAATTGTTCCCGATACGGTGGCAGCCAGCCGAGCGCGAGCGCCGCGAGCGACAACGCAACCGCCCCGCAGATGACGACGCGCCTCGCGCGCATGCGTGGCGCAAGGCCCCGCCATGCGAACCATCCGAACGTGAACCAGCCGAGGTAGCCCGCGATGCCGACCACATTTGCAACGGCCTGTCGCCACATGCTCGCATCGCCGTGCGCGAGCTGGGCGAGCGTCGACACCAGGCGCGCGTTCACGTAGCGTTGTCCGTCGGGAATGCCGGGCCCGTGCGCGAGATACGCCTCGAATGCCGCCATCGCCGCGAGCGTCACCGCCAATGGCGCGAGCGCAACGAGCCACATGCGCCCATCGAGCGGCGCAGGACGCCAAAGCCATGCGATGGCGAATGCGGCCGGAACCACCACGATGATCTGCCGCTCGAGCGCGCCAAGGGCGCAGAAAATCGCAGCCGCAACGAAAAGCGGCCATGAGAACGATGCGAACAGGCGCAGCACCAGCGCAACCGCACCGAGCGCGAAGAGCAGGCCGTAGAGGTCCGACATGAACGAGTTGGCGAGGATCGGCCAGAGCGGGACGGCGAGAAGCGTCAATGCGCCGACGAAAGCATCGCGAGGACCAACGCGAACCTCACGAAGGCACGCGTAGGCCGCAAACGCCGCAAGTGCGGCAACCACCTGCGTCAGATGGCGAAGCACCGTGAACGAATCGCCGAACAGCATCGCGAAGGCGCCGCCAAGCAGCGTCTGCGGCAACACATTCGCGGTCGCCCACGGCGACAAGCGAAGCACGTGCTCGCGCAGCAGCCACGTCACTCCGTGCGCGTATGTCCAATCGTCGTCGATGCCGAAGTTGCCATACGGCGCGGCGAGCGCGATGACCAGCAGTTGAACGACAACCAGCGCGGCGAGCGCGCCCGCGTCGGACCATGGAAAGGCACGCTCGCGAACCGCCAGATCGCTCAGGACCGCGTCAATCGTCCGAGCCGGGAGAGAGGACAACGTCCGCGCGTACCCTTCGCGATGACTTCAAGATCGCTTCCGCGATCACTGGACGATCTCGACATTGTCGAAATAGTGATGCGCGGTGGCGTCCATCCTGTAGCCGTGCACTTCCTTGCGCAACGCGTCGAAGCGCACCAAATGCGCAATCGGGATCCAGGGCGCCTCTTCCTTGACGATCACCTGCGCCTGCTCGTAGAGCTTCGCGCGATCGGCCTGCTTCGGCGTTTGCGCCGCCTTGATCACCAGGTTTTCGAACGCCTTGTTGCACCAGCGTGAAACGTTGCCGCCGCCCTTCACCGCCTCGCATCCCAATAGCGGCACGAAGAAATTGTCGGGATCGCCGTTGTCGCCCGACCAGCCGAACATCATCACCGTCTGCTCGCCGGTCTTGCTGCGTTTGCGATATTCGGCCCATTCGTACGTGACGAGCCGCGCGCGCACCCCGACCTTCGCCCAGTCGGCCTGGATCAATTCGGCCATCCGCTTGCCGTCGGGGTTGTACGGGCGCGTAACCGGCAGATACCAGAGATCGACATCGAAGCCGTTCGCGAGCCCTGCTTGCGCGAGCAGCTCCTTCGCCTTCGCGGGATCGTACGGGTAATCCTTGACCGCATCGTTGTAGCCCCAAAGGATCGGCGGAATGGGATTCTTCGCAACCTGGCCGTTACCCTGATAGACGGCCTTGAGGATCGCCTCCTTGTTCGTCGCGTAGTTGAGCGCCTGTCGCACGCGCTTGTCGTCGAACGGCTTCTTCTCGACGTTGAACGCGATGTAGCCGATGTTGAGCCCCTCCTTGCGCTGCACGGCGAGCGCCGGATCGGCGCGCATCGCGTCGAGATCGGCGGGCTTCGGAAACGCCATCACCTGGCATTCGCCGGTCTTGAGCTTCGCGTAGCGGGCCGTCGCATCGCGCGTGATCGAATAGATGAGGTTGTCGATCTTCGGTCGGCCGCCCCAATAGGGGTCGAACGCCTTGTAGCGAATCGTTGCGTCCTTCTGGTAGCTCACGAACTCGAACGGACCGGTGCCGATCGGATAGACGTCGGCAGCATTCGGCGTACCCTTCTTCATCATCGCGTCGAAGTATTCCTTCGACAGGATCGACGCGAAATCCATCGCCATGTCGGCGAGGAACGGCGCCTCGGCCCGCTTGAGCACGAAGCGCACGGTGTGGTCGTCGAGCTTTTCGACGCGATCGACGATGTTCTTCATTCCCATGTCGTCGAAGTACGCGAACGTTTGTCCCGCCGTGAGCTTGTGGAACGGCTGATTCTCGTCGGCCATGCGGTTCCACGAGAACAGCACGTCGTCGGCGTCGAAGTCACGCATCGGCTTGAAGTTGGCGTTGCCGTGGAACTTGACACCCTTGCGGAGCCTGAAGGTATACGTCTTGCCGTCCGTCGCGATCGTCCACGATTCCGCGAGCGCCGGCACGATGTTCGTCGTGCCGATCTCGAACTGGACGAGGCGGTTGAACATCGGCACCGACACCGCGTCGAACGTCGTCCCGGTGCTGAAGAACTGTGGCTGGAATCCTTCGGGACTGCCTTCCGAGCAATAGACGAGCGTGCCCTTGGCAGCAACGTCGGCGGCGAAAAGCGTCACGAGCGCGACGAGCGTCGCGCGGGCGAGCGTACTGGCGTTCATGTCGGTTTCGATCGCGCCTTTCGCGCCGTGAAGAGACAGATGCCGGCGGTCACCGACACGTTGAGGCTTTCGACGCTGCCGAGCATCGGGATGCCAACGAGCCGATCGCACGATTCGCGAACGAGCCTTCGCAATCCCTGGCCTTCGGCGCCGAGCACCCACGCGATCGGACCCGACACGTCGGCATCGAACAGACTCTCGCCTTGCGCATCGGCGCCGAGCAGCCAGATACCGCGCTCCTTCAACTCGCGCATCGTGCGCGCGAGATTCGTGACCGCGATCACGGGAACCGCTTCCGCGGCGCCGCTCGCAGCCTTGGCCACGGTGGCATTCACGCCGACCGCGCGATCCTTCGGCACGACGATCGCGTGCGCACCGAACGCGTCGGCGCTCCGCAGGCAGGCGCCAAGGTTATGCGGATCGGTGACGCCGTCGAGCAAGAGCAGAAGCGGCGGCTCGGCGAGATCCGCGAGAACGTCGCCGAGCGTGGCGCGAACATCGACGGCGTCGACGATGGCGAGGACGCCCTGATGCGCGCCGCTACCGGCGAGCGCCGAAAGCCGCGCCGTATCGACCGCGTGGACGGACACGTTGCTTGCGCGCGCACGCGCCACGAGGTCGCGAATCCGTGCATCATGCCGCGCTTCGTCGACGTAGATGCCACGAACCGAAGACGCGTCGTGGCGCAAGCGCGCGGTGACGGCGTGAAAACCGAACAGGGTTCGCGTAGCGGGCACGGCATGCGAGCGCATCGATTCCAGGATGGCGCGGGCGGCCATTCTACCGCCGCGTGTTGGCGTCAGCCGGTATGCCAGAATCCGTGCGCCGCGCGCTCCGCCGGTTCTCGAAAGCACCAAAGAAGTGATCGCCGACGACCTCCGCCAGTTCGCCGAATCGACGCTGCTTGCGCTTGCTGCGCTCCTTCCAATCGTCAATCCGCTGGGCGCCGCGCCGGTCTATCTCGCCAAGACCGTCGATCTCACTCCGCAGCAGCACGCGTATCTCTCGCGCCGCGTCGCCGCGAACTGTTTCGTGCTGCTGCTCGCGTCGCTCCTCGTCGGCACGTACGTGCTCGATTTCTTCGGCATCTCGGTTCCGGTCGTGCAAGTGGCAGGCGGTCTCGTCGTCTGCTCGCTCGCATGGTCGCTATTGCAGCAGCCCGACGAGCCGCTGGAATGGGCGCACGACGCGGCGAATCCGATTCGCCATCCCGACCTCCGGGCGCGTGCGTTCTATCCGCTGACGATGCCGCTGATCGTCGGGCCCGGCTCGATCTCGGTGGCGGTCACGATCGGCGCGAATCAGGCGCAAGCGTTTCGCCCGCTGCTCATCGATTCGCTCGCGCATATCGCCACGGCGCTCGTCATGGCCATCGCGATCTTCGCGACGCTTCGCTATGCGGAGCCGATTCTTCGCCGCTTCGGCGCTACGGGCACGGCGGTGCTGCTGCGGCTCTCCGCCTTCATCCTGCTCTGCATCGGCGTGCAGATCCTGTGGAACGGCGTGTCGGCGCTTGCGCGGACGTACGGGCTACACTGAATCGCTGCTTGTCGCCTTGGGGTCCCAGAGCTGCGCGAAGCGCGCTTCCGGCTCGGGACGGCCGAACAGATAGCCTTGCGCGGCGCGACAGCCGTGCGCGCGCAGCCACTCGGCCTGCGCCTGCGTTTCGACGCCTTCGGCTACGACGGTGAGCGATAGCGCCATGGCGAGCGAGAGAATCGCGCTCGCAATGCTCACGTGCTCGGTGCTCGCCGGCAAACCGCTGACGAACGAGCGGTCGATCTTCACCGTGTCGAGCGGCATCGCGGAGAGGTAGCGAAGCGACGAATAGCCGGTGCCGAAATCATCGAGCGCGATCGTCACGCCGAGCTCGCGCAGTCGTCGCAGAATGCGCACCGAAGCGTCGAGATCGTGCACGAGCACCGATTCGGTGATCTCGAGCTCGATTCGCGCATTCGCGCCCGCCCGCATCAGGATGTCGCTCATCATGTCGACGAAACCGTCGCGCAGGAGCTGAACCGGCGAAACGTTCACGGCCATCGACGGTCGCGTGCCGCTCTTTGCCTGCAGCCGCGCCTGTGCGCGAAGCGCTTCCTCGATCACGAAGCGGCCGAGCCGATCGATGCGTCGCGATTCCTCGAGCACGCCGATGAAGCGTTGGGGTCCGATGAGCCCCTCGTCGGGATCGTCGATGCGCACCAGCGCCTCGGCGCCGAGAACGCGGCCGCTGTGAAGATCGACCTTCGGCTGATAGTGGAGAACGAAGCCGTCGTTCGCGAGCGCCTTCGCGATCTTGTGCTCGATGTCGAGCCGCGATGCGACGACCGTCTTCATTTGCGGCGAGCAGAAGGCGTAACGCACGCGCGTCCGGCGCGCCTCGTCGAGCGCGTTTTCCGCGCTTTGGAATAGCGTATCGGCGTCGGCGCCATCGCCGGGATGAACCGCGATGCCGGCGCGAAGCGTGATCTGAATCTCGCGATCGTTGACGACGTGCCGCACGTCGGATAGCGCGGGCCCCTCGCCGAACAGCATGCCGGGCAGCGCCGCCGCATCGGCGAAGTCGTTCGCGACGAGCGCGAAGCGGTCGCCTTCGAGCCGCGCGACGCGTGCCTCGTCGCCGGCAATTGCGCGCAAGCGATTCGCGAGCAGCCGCAGAAGATCGTCGCCCGCCTGCTGTCCACCAAGCATGTTGATGTCGCGCAAGCGCTCGATCGAAAGCAGCACGAGCGCGAGCTTGGCGCCGTGCCGCTGCGCGGCGTTGGCGAACTCGTGCAATCGGCTTTGCAGGAACCTGCGGTTCGGAAGGCCTGTGAGCGGGTCGTACAGCGCGAGGTAGTCGGCTTCGCTCTGCTTCGAGAGGAGCTGCAGCGCGAGCGAGAGGTTGCCGGCAACTTCGCGCAAAAGCTGTGCGACCGCGGCCTCGAAGAAGCCCGGCTGCCAGGCGTACAAGCGAATCTCGCCGACGCCTTTGCCCTCGATCGCAAGCGGAAATACCGCCGCCGAGCGTATCCCTTTCGCGAGCAGCTCGTCGCGATCCGGCGCGTCGCTGCCCGAAAGCTCGTTCCAGACGCGCGCGCCTGCAACGCGCGCCGAAATGGCATCCCCCGCGCCCGGCATCACGACTGACGACAAGACGGTGGACGCGTCTGCAACCGGCGTCACGCCCGCACGCGCCGAGAAGCTCGCATTCGTGCGCTGAACGTCGAAGATCGTCGCGACGGCGCCCGCGATATCGCCGACACGGGCGGCCAGGCGCACCGCCTCCTGAAGAAGATCGCGATCGCGGCGAATGCGAACGATCGCCGCATTGATGTTGGCCAGCCATGTGTGAACGCCGGCCAGGCGCGCGAGACGCTGTCGATCACGCATCGCTGCGGTGATGTCGCGCACGATGCCGTCGAAACGCTCGCCCTTCCCTTCAGGAACGACGTGGCCGCGATGATTGACCCAGCAGAGCGCACCGTCGGGACGAACGATCCGATACTCGACATCGAATGCGGCGCCGGTCAACGCGCGCTGCCACGCGTCGAGCACGCGCGCGCGATCCTCCGGATGGATCGCATCCTTCCAAAGACCGGGACTCGCATGAAAGTCGGAGGCGGGCCGGCCGTAGACGCTCTCGCATGCCTGGCTCATGAACTCGACCTGCTCGCTCGGCAGCGTTGCCGACCACAGCACGTCGGGAAGCGTCGTCGAAACGTCGTGCAGCCGACGCTGCAACCGCGTGAGCGCCGCCTCGGTGCGTCGCCTCTCGGCGCCGAACCGCGCTTCCCTGACGCATCGCTCGATCGTCGATGGAAGCCTGCGCAGATTGGTCTTCAATACATAGTCGCTCGCGCCGGCACGAAGCGCGCGAATCGCGGCGTCCTCGCCGACGGTGCCCGACACGAACACGAACGGAACATCGGGCGCCACGCGACGCGTGAGATCGAGGGCGGCGAGGCCGTCGAAGTGCGGCATGGAGAAATCCGAGATGATCGCGTCCGGCCGGAATTCGGCGATCGCCGTCAACATTGCGGGCTCGGTTTCGACGACGCGTGAAATCGCGTGCACGCCCGCCTTGCGAAGCTCGTACATCTCGAGCTCGACGTCGGCCGCGACGTCCTCGACGATCAGAAGACGTAGCGGCGCCGCTGCTTCGCGATCCGCGTTCTCAACCCGGGACACGATTCGTGACGATCCAGTAAAGCCCGACCTCGACGACGGTCTTCGCGAATTGAGAGAAATCGATCGGCTTGACCACGTAGCTGTTCGCGCCAAGCAGATAGCTCTGGGTCACGTCGCGCTCCTCATTCGACGACGTCATGATAACGACCGGCAGCGTGCGAAACGCCTCCGTTGCCCGAAGCTTTCGCAACACTTCGACGCCGTCGACCTTCGGCATCTTGAGGTCGAGCAGCACGAGCTTCAGGAGCCGCGCCGGCGTGCAGCCTTCGTACGCGCCGGTGCGATAGAGGAAATCGAGCGCCTCCTGGCCGTCACGGACGCGATGCACCGCGTTGCCGATGTTGCTCTGTCGAAGCGCGCGAAGCGTCATCTCTGCATCGGCATCGCTATCCTCCGCGAGCAGGATGTCGACCATCTCGTAGTTGCTATTCATTCGTTTCCCCGCTCGGCAAGGTGAAGTAAAAGGTCGCGCCTTCGCCGGGACGTCCCTCGCCCCAAACGCGGCCGCCATGGCGCGCGACGATGCGCTGCACGATCGCCAGGCCTACGCCGGTCCCTGGGAACTCGCTCGCCGAATGAAGACGCTGGAACACGCCGAACAGCTTCTCGTAGTAGCGCATGTCGAAGCCAGCGCCGTTGTCCTCGATCCGATATTGCAGGAAGCCGTCGTCGTGAACGCCGCCAGCGATGCGAATGCGAGGTTCCGCGATCTTGGCGCTGTATTTCACCGCGTTGTCGATCAGGTTCGCCCACACTTGCTTCAGGAGCGAGCGGTCGCCGTGCGCGCCAGGCAGCGGCCCGACGATGACCATGTCGTGCTTGCCGGCGCGTTCCGCGAGCACCTCGTCGACGAGCGCGACCATGTCGACCGGAGCCGCGACGAACGCGACCTTGCCAAGGCGCGAGAACGCGAGCAGGTCGTCGATCAATCGCGCCATCGCATCGGCGTTGGAACGAACGACTGCGAGAAGACGCTGCCCCTCCGTGTCGAGGCTTGCGGCGTAATCCTCCGCGAGCATCGACGCGAAGCCGTTGATCGCGCGAAGCGGCGCGCGGAGGTCGTGCGAGACCGAATACGAAAACGATTCGAGCTCGCGATTCGTCGCTTCGACCCGCTCGGAGTACGCACGAAGCTGCGCGTTGAGCGCCGCGACTTCGCCCGCATAGCGCTCGATGCGCGCCTGTGCGCGCGAGCGCCGGTTCACCTCGCTGCGCAGCGCGAGGAACACGACGGCCAGCGTGAGGAGGCTCGCCACGTTCCCTGCGACGATCCACGCCTTGACGTGCGAAGCCTGTGCCGACGTCGCCTGCTCGCGAGCGGCGAGAAGGCCGCGCTCGACCTGTTCGGCCGCATCGGCGAGGTTCGAGATTCGTTCGCCGTCGGCCGGCAACGGATCAGTCCTGTCGATCGCTGCCGGAGGTTCACCATGCGATAGCGCGATCGGACGCTCCGCGATGGACGCGTCGATCGACTGCAAATCCTGACGTATGGCGTCACCCAACGCGACCATCCGGGCATGCTGCTCGCGGTTGTCGACAGTGAGCTCGGCAAGCTTCGCCGCGCTCTTCTCAACCTCCGCGCGGCTGGTATGGTAGTCGTCGAGCGCGTCGGTGGATTGACTTGCGAGGTATCGTCGCCATGCGAGCCGCAATCGCCCGTCGCCCCCGGCGAGCTGCCCCAGTTCGGCGATGATCTCGTCGCTATGCGCGACCCAGCGCGTGCTGTCCTCGAAGGCTGCGATGCTTCGATAGGCGATCACCGCGATCGTCGAGAGCAACGCGAAGGACACGAATACGCCTGCCCAGACGAGGGCGGGCGTAGCCAGTACCGACCGCGGCAGTCTCCCCGGCAGTCGAAGGGTATCCTCCATGATCGGGTCGCTCGAATGGATGCGAGGCGATGGGCAGCAGGTTTCGTGCCGATCCGCGTATGGGCGGCGCGTCGATGGCCTTCGCTATAATTCGCCGTTCCATGCCGGTGTAGCTCAGTTGGTAGAGCAGCGCATTCGT
>DATFCW010000089.1:0-25154 GCA_035252665.1 Casimicrobiaceae bacterium
TTCAGCCGCTCGCCTTGATCGCATCCGATGGCCGAATGCGAATGTGCAGATCGCGCAATTGCTGCTCGGTGACCGGCGCCGGCGTGTCGACGAGCAGGTCCTGTCCGCGCTGCGTCTTCGGAAACGCGATCGTGTCGCGAATCGATTCGGCGCCGCACATGAGCGTGACGATGCGATCCAGGCCGAACGCGATGCCACCGTGGGGTGGTGCGCCGTACGTCAATGCGTCGAGCAGGAAGCCGAATTTGCGGCGCTGCTCCTCGACGCTGATGCCGAGCGTCTCGAACACGCGCGCCTGCAATTCGGGCCGGTGGATGCGCACGGACCCGCCGCCGATTTCCCAGCCGTTGAGTACGACGTCGTACGCCTTCGCAAGCGCATGCGCGCGGTCGGTCGCGAAGGTCTCGACATGCTCGTCCTTCGGTGCGGTAAACGGATGATGGCGCGCGACCCATGCGCCGCTCGCCTCGTCCTGCTCGAACATCGGAAAGTCGACGATCCAGAGCGGCTTCCAGCCCGCCTGAGCGAACCCGCGATCGCGGCCGATGCGCGCGCGAAGCGCGCCGAGCGTGTCGTTGACGACGCTCGCGCGATCCGCGCAGAAGAAGATGACGTCACCGGTTCGCGCCTGCGTACGTTCGAGGATCGCGCGGAGCACTTCCGACGACAGGAACTTGACGATCGGCGATTGCAGGCCTTCCTCGGACCACTTCGATGCGTCGTTCACCTTGACGTAGGCTAGGCCCTTCGCGCCGTACGTGGCGGCGAGCGCCGCGTAGTCGTCGATTTCCTTGCGCGTCATTGCGCCGCCGCCCGGCACGCGAAGCGCGGCGACACGGCCGTTGGGAAGGTCGGCTGCCGCGCGGAAGACCTTGAAATCGACGCTTCGCATGAGATCCGTGAGCTCGGTCAGCTTGAGCGGCACGCGCAGATCCGGCTTGTCGGAGCCGTAGTCGCGCATCGCGTCTTCATAGGTCATGACCTGGAAGGGATTCGGAAGCTCGACGCCGAGCGCGTCGTGGAACATCGCACGCACGAGCCCTTCCATCAACTCGCGAATCTCGAGCTCGTCGAGGAACGAGGTCTCGATGTCGATCTGCGTGAACTCGAGCTGTCGATCGGCCCGGAGGTCCTCGTCGCGGAAGCACTTGACGATCTGGTAGTAGCGATCGAAGCCTGCGATCATCAGCATCTGCTTGAAGAGTTGCGGCGACTGCGGCAGCGCGTAGAACTGCCCGTGATGCATCCGCGACGGCACGAGAAATTCGCGCGCGCCTTCGGGCGTCGACTTGTAGAGCACCGGCGTCTCGATGTCGACGAAGCCGTGCGCGTCCAGATAGCGGCGAGCGGCGGTCGCGGCGCGATAGCGGAGCATCAGGTTCTGCTGCATCGGCGGACGCCGCAAATCGAGTACGCGATGGGTCAGGCGCACCGTCTCCGAAAGGTTCTCGTCGTCGAGTTGGAATGGCGGCGTCGCCGATGCATTGAGAATGTCGATCGTCTTCGCCAGGATCTCGACTTCGCCGGACGGCATATTCGGATTGACCGTGCCCTCGGGACGCGGGCGCACGCGTCCCGTCACCGCGATGCAATATTCGTTGCGAAGCTTCTCGGCGATCTCGAATGTCGTGGCGCGGTCGGGGTCGGACACCACCTGCACGACCCCTTCGCGATCGCGAAGATCGACGAAGATCACGCCGCCGTGATCGCGTCGCCGATGCACCCACCCCATCACCGTCACGTCCTTGCCAAGAAAACGCCGGTCAATGCGGCCGCAGTATTCGGTGCGCTTCAAATCGTTCTCCGCGGGGCTTTCATCGTCGAGAGGAGGCAGCATACGACGGCACGCCGGCGATGCCGGCGCTGCTCGTCATCCGCCGATCAGTTTCGGATTTCGGAGGGCGTGGCCGCCGCGGGCGCCGGGGTGGTGTCCGGCGCGGTGCCACGCAGCGGACACGCGTGCGGCCGAGGCGCGACCACGCCCATCGAGATGATGTACTTGAGCGCCTCGTCGACCGTCATGTCAAGCTCGCGTACCTGCGCGCGCGGCAGCATCAGGAAATAGCCGCCGGTGGGATTCGGCGTCGTCGGCACGTAGACGCTCACGTACTCGCCGGAAAGCCACGTCGCGACGCTCGCCGCGGGGATGCCGGTCTGGAACGCGATCGTCCAGCAACCGGGTCGAGGAAACTCGACGAGCAGCGCCTTGCGAAACGCCTGTCCCTTGTCGGACAGCAGCGTGTCGCTCACTTGCTTGACCGACGAATAGATCGACTTGACGAACGGGATGCGGCCGAGCACCGCTTCCCATGCGCGAATCAGGCGCTGGCCAAAGAAGTTCGCCGCAACCACACCGGTTGCGAAGAGGATGAGGAACGCTACGACGACGCCGAGGCCGGGAATGTCGAATCCGAACAGCGTGCGCGGCTGAATGGCCTCCGGCAGGACGAGGATGATGTCGTCGAGCGAGGTCAACAGAAAATGCAGGACCCAGATCGTGATGCCGAGCGGCACCCAAACGAGCAAGCCTGCGATCAGGTAGCGACGGATCGTCGCGCCGAGGGTCATCGAATGGCCGTCCCGATGCTTCCTAGCCGACTCGCGCTCACGAACCGGCCTTCTCGGCTGGAGTCGACGTCGTCGTCGCCTTCGTTTCGGTCGAGCTTGCGCTTTCGCTCGTCTTCGCGGCAGCGGTCACTTCGCCGGCGCCGCCCTCAGCCGATTTCCCCTCGACCTTGGTCTCTCCGCCATTGGTTTTGTCAACGGCCTTGCCATCCTTCTTCGCCTTTGCGCCGCTGTCGCGGAAGTCGGTCACGTACCAGCCCGACCCCTTGAGCTGGAAGCCGGCTGCGGATACTTTTTTCTTGAGCGCCGACGCATGGCAGGCCGGGCATTCGCGCATCGGCGCGTCCGAGATTTTCTGCAACACCTCGAGCTCGTGGCCGCATGAGTCGCATCGATATTCGTAAATCGGCATGGTGTTTTCGCGGCGCGCGAAATCAGGTGTACGCGCGCCAAAGCTTTTGATAACAAAGAAAAAAATTATACCGCAAGTGCGGCGCTCGTCATATGGGCCCGAAAGGTCGCGGCGTCAAGCAGTCGACCCTGTTGCAGGAATGCTTCGGTGCGGCAATATGACGCCGGGAAGCGCATGTCTTATGCTTGGCCGCCGTGAACGGGATCGCTTCGGATGAAACCGCCCCCGTTCCACGTGCCGCGCCACGCAAAACACAGACGCTACCGATACCGGACAGCCGATACCTGATTCCTGACGATGACTGACTACTGGTTCTGGTGGATCCTCGCTGCGATCCTGATCGGCGCCGAGCTCGTCACCGGCACGTTCTATCTGCTAGCGATCGGCATTGCGTTCGCCTTGGGGGGTGCCGTCGCGCTCGTCGGTGCAGAGAGGCCGATGCAATTGCTGACGGCAGGCGTTCTCGCCGTGGTCGGCGCGATGATCGCCCACCATTGGCGACGCCGCCGGGGCGAGCCCGCGCCGCAACCCCCGCTCGACATCGGGAAGACGGTGAAAGTCGAGGCGTGGCACGCCGACGGCACCGCCCGCGTCGTCTATCGTGGCACGCATTGGGACGCAGTGCCCGCGTCGAGCGCCACGGCGCATCGGCCTACGATGTACATTGTCGATACGCGCGGCTCGACGCTCGTCATCGCCGACGAACAGCCGTAGTCGCTTCGCACGCGGCGCCAAGTCCGCGATTCCGAGGAAAGCGCGATGCGTCGTGCATCGCTCGCTCGAAGAGGGGGACCATGATGCAGGCCGGCTTTTCTCTCGTCACCTTCGCGATCTTCATCGTCATCCTGATCGGCATCATCAAGGCGATCAGGGTCGTGCCGCAGCAGCGCGCATGGGTCGTCGAACGCCTCGGTCGCTTCTATGGCGTACTCGCGCCGGGCCTCAACTTCGTCGTGCCGTTCCTCGATCGCATCGCCTACCGGCACGACCTGCGCGAGACACCGCTCGACGTGCCGCCGCAGGTTTGCATCACGAAGGACAACACGCAACTGCAGGTCGACGGCATCCTCTACTACCAGGTGACGGATCCACGGCTTGCATCGTACGGCTCGACCAACTACGTGCTCGCGATCACGCAGCTCGCGCAGACGACGCTTCGCAGCGTCATCGGCCGTATGGAGCTCGATCGCACGTTCGAGGAGCGCGACGCGATCAACGCCGCGGTCGTGAGCGCGCTCGACGCTGCCGCGCCGAACTGGGGCGTCAAGGTGCTCCGCTACGAGATCAAGGACCTGACGCCGCCGGCTGAGATCCTGCGCGCGATGCAGGCGCAGATCACCGCCGAGCGCGAGAAGCGCGCGGTGATCGCCACTTCCGAAGGCAAGCGGCAGGAGCAGATCAACATCGCGCAAGGCGCGCGCGAGGCCGCGATCGCGCAATCGGAAGGCGCGAAGCAGTCGGAGATCAACACCGCGCAAGGCCAGGCGGCGGCGATTCTTGCGATCGCCGAGGCGAACGCGAAAGCGATCCGGCAGATCGCCGACGCGATTGCCGCACCCGGCGGGCTCGGCGCGGTCAATTTCAAGGTCGCCGAGGAATACATCGCGCAGTTCGGCAATCTGGCGAAGACGAACAATACGTTGATACTGCCCGCGAACGTCGGCGATGTCGCGGGATTGATTGCTACGGCGTTGTCCGTCGTGAAGACGGCATCGCCGGCGAGCGCATAAGGATATCTGTCGATGGACTTCTCCGGTACTGCATTTCTCGTCACTGGCGGCGCGTCGGGGCTCGGCGCGGCGACGACGAGGATGGCGGTCGAGGCGGGCGCGCGCGTCGCGATCGCCGACTTGAACGACGCTGCCGGCGATGCGCTCGCGCGCGAGCTCGGCAAGGCAGCGACGTTCGTTCACTGCGATGTCACGGTCGCCGTCGACGGCGAACGCGCGGTCAAGGCGGCGCTCGACGCGTTTGGCGCGCTGCACGTTCTCGTGAATTGCGCGGGCATCGTGCACGGCGAAAAGGTCGTTGGCCGCGATGGCGTCCATTCGCTCGCGAGCTTCGCGCGCGCGGTCAACATCAACCTCGTCGGCACGTTCAACATGATCCGGCTTGCCGCGACAGCCATGTCGAGAAATGCGCCGAACGGCGGCGGCGAGCGCGGCGTCATCGTCAATACTGCATCCGTCGCCGCGTTCGACGGGCAGATAGGCCAGGCGGCGTATAGCGCGTCGAAGGCGGGCGTGGTCGGCATGACGCTGCCGATTGCGCGCGAGCTCGCACGCTCCGGTATTCGCGTGATGACGATCGCGCCCGGCATTTTCGAGACGCCGATGATGGCGAGCCTCGCGCCCGACGTGCAGGAGGCGCTCGGCAAGATGGTTCCTTTTCCACCGCGCCTCGGCAAACCCGAGGAATTCGCGTCGCTCGTACGCGAGATCGTGCGCAATCCGATGCTGAACGGCGAGGCGATTCGCCTCGACGGCGCGATCAGGATGGCGCCGAAGTAGCCGCGATCGATTCGCGTTTCGGCAGCGTTTCGCGGGAAAGCGATCAGCGAACGTGCAGCACGTCGATCTGCTCGGCAGCGTCGGCATCGCGATATCGGTCGCGGCGATCCTCGCTTTCGTAGGTCATCGCCTGCGGCAACCGCTGCTGCTCGCGTACCTACTTGCCGGCGTGCTGATCGGGCCGCGCATTGGCCTCGGCCTCGTCAGCGATCAGCAGAGCATCGAGACGGTTTCCGAAATCGGGCTCATCCTGCTCTTGTTCATCATCGGGCTCGAGCTCGATCTCAAAAAGCTGCTGGCGGCCGGCCGCCCCGTGCTGATCACTGGCGCCTTGCAGTTTCCGCTGTGCGTCGCGCTCGGGCTCGCGTTCTTCGTGCCGTTCGGATTCAGGATGAGCGGCGGCAACTTCTCGCTGCTTTACGTCGCCGTCTGCCTGGCGTTGAGCAGCACGATGATCGTCGTCAAGCTGCTCTACGACAAGTTCGAGCTCGACACGCTGCCGGGCCGCATCACGCTCGGCGTGCTGATCTTCCAGGACGTCTGGGCGATCGTCGTGCTCGGCATCCAGCCGAATCTCGCGAATCCGCAGGTGACGAAGCTCTTGACGTCGCTTGGAAGCGGCGTCCTGCTCGTCGGCGCGACGCTGCTGATCAGCAAGACGGTGCTGCCGCGGCTCTTCCGCTCGGTCGCGAAAATGCCGGAGCTCGTCCTGATCGGATCGCTCGCGTGGTGCTTCATCGTGTGTGCCGCGGCGAGCGCCGCGGGCTTGTCGCGCGAGATGGGCGCGCTGATCGCGGGCGTCGCGATCTCGACGTTTCCCTACAACCTCGACGTCGTCGCGAAGGTCGTCAGCATTCGCGATTTTTTCGTCACGCTGTTCTTCGTCGCGCTCGGGATGGAAATACCCATGCCGAGCCTCGACCTCGTCGGGCTCGCGCTCGTCGCGTCGCTGTTCCTCGTCGCAAGCCGGTTCGTCGTGGTGTTTCCGATCCTGCGGACGATGAAGCTCGGCCATCGGGCGAGCCTTCTGCCGTCGATCAATCTCGCGCAGATGAGCGAATTCTCGATGGTAATCGCGGCGATCGGCGTCGGGTACGGCCACATCGATACGAAGATCGCGAGCCTTCTGATCTTCGTTTTCGCACTGACGTCGGTCGCCTCGACGTACATGATCGGCTGCAGCGATCCGCTGCAACGGCTCTTGACGCGCGTGCTCGCGAAGATCGGCATGCGGGACATCGACGCGGAAGAGCCGGGCGAAGCGTTGGCGCACGACGACGCCGGCAAGGATGTCGTGCTGCTCGGTTTCTTCGCCGAAGCGAGCGGGCTTGTTCACGAGTACGAGATGGGGGAGACGCGCCGTTCGCGAGCGATGCTCGATCGGCTGCTCGTCATCGACTTCAATCCGGAGGTGCACGCCGAGCTCAAGCGTCGTGGCATCGCATGCCGCTACGGCGACGTCGCGAGCATGGACACGCTGCATCATGCGGGCGTCGAGGATCCGAAGCTTGTCGTGTCGACGATTCCGGACGCGATCCTCAAGGGCACCGACAACCTGCGACTTCTGCGGCTATCGCGCAGGCTTTGGCCGGGCGCAAAGGTGATCGTGACCGCGAACCGTCCCGCTTCCGCCGTCGAGCTCTATGAAGCGGGCGCGGATTTCGTGTTCGTGTCGCGGCTGCACTCGGCCGCGCAGATGGCGCAGATTCTCGAGCAGGCGCTCGACGCGGGATTCGAGCGCGTGCGCGAGGCGCACATCGCGCAAATCAGGCGGCGAAACGAGGTGCTGGCGTAACACCAAGCCATTTTAGGGTCAGAGACGAAACTCTTGGAAACCAAGAATGGCCGGGGTGCCAGGTTGCTGCTCGCTCAGCCCAATCGCGGCGCCGCGCCTCGTCGTCCAGAACCATGCGCACCTTACGACGTTCGGACGATGGCGACGATTCAGAGCAAGGACGTACATTTGCGGCATGCCGCGGCAACCTCGGTTCTACTATCCCGGCGCCGTGCTGCATGTGATCCAACGCGGCAATGATCGTGGCGACGTCTTCACTTGCTCGAATGATCGCCGGTTCTACCTGGACTTTCTCCGCGAGGCATCATGCAGGCACAGGCTGCACGTTCACGCTTACGTGCTCATGAGCAATCATGTGCACCTGCTCGTTTCGCCGCAGCAACCACATGCACTGGCATCGACAATGCAGGCGCTCGGACGAAGCTATGTCGGCCGGTTCAATTCGGTGCATCGACGAACCGGCACGCTGTGGGAGGGCCGCTACCGGGCGACACCCGTCGACACTGAGCACTATTTGTTCGCCTGCCATCGGTACATCGAGCTGAATCCGGTGCGCGCCGGCATTGCGTTGTTTCCGCACGAATATCGCTGGTCGAGCCATCGCGCGAACGCTTGCGGTGATGATGACCCGATCGTCACGCCTCACGCGTCGTTTGTCGCGCTCGCACCATCAATCGAGGGTAGGCGAGCGGCGTATAGGGCGATGTTCGACGAGCCGCTTTCACAGGTTGCAATCGATGCCATTCGCGACGCCACGCATTTCGAGTGGGCGCTTGGCGGCGACGCGTTTCGCGCCGAGGTCGAGACGCTGACGGGCCGGCGTTGTGCAAGGCTTCCCACGGGACCGCGCCGTGGCGACTCGTCAACGAGTTTCGTCTCTGACCCCAAACTGGGGGCCGCTACATCGGCGGCACCAGTCCATCCTTGCCGACCGCGACGCCGGCCGCGGAAAGCGATCCATCCGGCTTGACGCTCGCGCTCACGAGCACGTGCGCGCCGGGCACCAGCATGTCGCGACTGCCTGGCTCGAACGTGACGATCGGCGCGTCGGGCGGCAGGACGATCGTCTTTTCGCCATCCTTGTACTTGAGCGTCATCCGACGAACGCCATCGATGGTCTCGACCTCCGCGATCGTCGCGTTCGTCATCATGCTGCCGGGTTTCAAATCCCACGGGTAGTGACCTTCGCCGCTGCCGCGCCGCGATTCGGGCAACACCAGCACTTCGAGCGCGCGCTCGGTGCCGTCCGACTGCGGCATCGCGGCTGTGCCGATGAATGCGCCCTCTTTGATCGCTTCGGGCCCGGCGCGAACCACGGCGGAGACCCGGTAGTCTTCGGCGAGATCGATCTTCGCCATCTCGCCGGTACGCGTTTTGACCGTGAGCTTCGTCCCTTCGATCGAGACGACGTCGCCACGAATGCGCTGCGACGATTGCGCGAAGGCCGGCATCGCGAGCGCGACGCACAGCATGAACGCGAAACTCCGGATTGAACGCATGCCAACTCCTCGTTTGCTGATGAAACCCAAGAGCAAACAGCGAAGGACGCGCACTAATCCCGCCTTATGAGCGCGATTGCAGCGGCGATCATGCTGACGAAGAACACGAACGTCCAGCCCGCGATCGACAGGCCGAGAAACACCCAGCCCTTTTCCGCGCATTCGCCGCTGCCTTCGAGCACCTTGCGAACGACCTCACCGAACGGCAACGTCTGCATCATGTAGCCGATGCCCATGCCGCATGCCGGCACCTGGTCCTTCGGCAATGCCTGCAGCCAGATCTGGCGCGCGGCGAGGGCCGCGCCCGCGCCGGCGATGATCAGCGTGAGCACTGCGTAGAACGCTGCGCCCGCGCGCCATGGATTGTGGATCGTGGCGATCAGGAACACGATGCCGACCGCGCAGACGCAAACGCGCTGGAACATGCAAAGCGGGCAGGGCTCGAGCCCTTCGCCGTATTGCAGCCAGAGCGCCCACCCCATCAATCCCGCGCACACCAGGAATCCGAGCAGATACGCGGCGCGTCGCGGCGGAAGCACGATCAGCGCGAGCGACGCCACACCGAGCGTCATGACAAAGACGCGATACACCGCCTCGGTCAACGGAGCCTGCGCCCCGAACGAGCGAAGGAGATATTCCTGCCCCACGAGTGCGACGCAAATCAGAAGGGTGACATAGGGCCACCGGACAGCGGCATAGCGGTTCATGCGATCGCGCATGGGAGTCGACATGTCGTTCGTCTTCGCTGGGGTTTTAGGCTGACTAATCGATGCGGGGACGAATCGTAAACGATCAGCCACGCTGCGAACGGTCGAGCGCGCAATCGAGATCCCACAGGATGTCGTCGAGCGATTCGAGGCCGACCGACAACCGGATCATTTCCGGCGAGACGCCCGCGGCGCGCTGCTCTTCCTCATCGAGCTGGCGATGTGTCGTCGATGCCGGATGAATGATGAGTGTCTTCGCGTCGCCGACGTTCGCGAGATGCGAGAGGAACTGCACGGCCTCGATGCAGCGCACGCCGGCCGCGGCGCCGCCCTTGACGCCGAACGTCAGAATGCCGCCAGCGCCACGCGGCAGGTAGCGCTTGGCCATCTCGTATGTCGGATTCGCGGGCAGCAGCGGATAGTTGACCCACGCGACCGCGGGATGCTGCGCCAGATGCTCGGCGACGGCGAGCGCCGATTCGCAGTGGCGCGGCATTCGAAGATGCAGCGTCTCGATTCCCTGCAGCAGCAGGAACGCGGACAGCGGCGACAACGTCGGCCCCAGGGTTCGCATCGTTTCCATCCGCGCCTTCATCGTGAACCCGAAGTCGCCGAACGTCTCGTGGAAGATCACGCCGTGATAGCCGCGCGATGGCTCCGTCATCTGCGGGAAATTGCCGTTGTCCCACGGAAACTTCCCTGACTCGACGACGATGCCGCCCATCGTGGTGCCGTGACCGCCCAGGTACTTGGTCAGCGAATGGAGGACGAGGTCGGCGCCGTGCTCGAATGGCCGGCAAAGATAAGGAGACGCGAGCGTGTTGTCGATGACGAGCGGAATGCCTGCATCGTGCGCGATGTCGGCGAGCGCGCGAATGTCCGGCACGTTGAGTTGCGGATTGCCGATCGTTTCCGCGTACAGGCACTTCGTGCGCGGCGTGAGCGCGCGTCGAAACTGCTCCGGATCGTCGGCGTCGACGAACGTCGCATCGATGCCGAACTGCGCGAACGTCACCCCGAGCTGCGAATACGATCCGCCGTACAGCGTTCGCCCCGCGACGATGTGGTCCCCGTTACGCGCAAGCGTCAGCAACGCGAGCATCTGCGCCGCCATGCCGGTCGCGGCCGCGAGCGCGGCCCTGCCGCCCTCGAGCGCGGCGACGCGCTCCTCCAATGCGGCCACGGTCGGATTCGAGATGCGCGAATAGACGTTGCCGAACGTCTGCAGATTGAAGAGCGACGCGGCATGATCGGCGTCGTCGAACACGAACGACGTCGTCTGGTAGATCGGCAGCGCGCGCGATCCGGTTTCCGCATCCGGAATCTGCCCCGCATGCAGGCACAGCGTGTCGAAGCCGAAAACGTGGTCGGGCATCGCGATCGCGACAAAAATCGGCGGCGCGAACGGCCGCAGGTTGCGCGATTATGCGCGAGGCGCCGTTCGCCGAGCGACGGCTATCGAACCTTTGCCTCGGAAGGCGCGGGGCGTCGCGCGGAAATCACGCCCGTATTGACGCCCGCCCAGTTGAGACCGCCGAGAAGCCGCGCGTGCTCGATCTTGACGCAGCGGTTCATCACGACGTCGAGCCCGGCGTCGCTCGCGCGCTTCGCCGCTTCCTCGTTGACGATGCCGAGTTGCATCCACAACACCTTGGCGCCGATGGCGATCGCATCGTCGGCAACCGGCGGAATGTCCTCGGCACGGCGGAAGCAATCGACCAGGTCGACGGGTTCCGGGATCGCGCGGAGGTCCGGATAACACTTCTCGCCCAGCACTTCGCGGTACTTCGGATTGACGGGAATCACGCGATATCCGTGATCCTGCATGTACTTCGCCGCGAAATGGCTCGGCCGATACCACTGCGCCGAAAGGCCGACGACCGCGAGCGTGCGCGTTTGCGCGAGGATGCGGCGGATGCCGGCGATGTCGTCGACGATCGGCACGAAGGGTTATTGAATCTCAGCGCTCCCAGCGCGGCGGTCCATTGTACGGGTAGTCCTCCGAAATTCGGCGACCCGAAGAAAGCTTGTTGTTGAGCGACGGCGGCAGGTTCGGATAGCTGCCGGGGCCGAACGTGCGACATTGGCCCTGGAAGTCGGCGTCGCTGCAGAAAATCCAGTAGCCGCCTTCGACGCGCAACGACTGCGCGCGATCGTTGAAGCCGGTATTTGCGAGATTGCGCAGGTAGTTGCCGTCGACGACGTAACGATCGCCGTGGAAATCGGGATTCGAATACAGTACGACGCGCGAGCCGCGTCCCCAGCCGTTGCCCCTGCCGGGTGGGGGTCCCCAGCCACCGATTTCACGCACCGACGAGACCTTCTTGTCGAGCCCCATTTCGCGCAACGAGGGGTAACGGCCGGGCTGCAGCGTCACGCAGTTGCCGCGAAAATAGGCATCCGAGCAGAGTTGCCAGACGCCGTCACGGATCGTGACCGACGACGCGCGGTCATTGAAGTCGGTGCGATCGAGGTTCGGCACGGCGTCATTCGCTCGGAATTCGCGGCCCCTGAATCCGTCGCCGCTGTACAGCGTCAACTCGGCTGCCGTTGCGGCGCCGGCAACGAGCAGCAGCACGCAGGCGACCAAAGCTTTTTTCATGATCGAAGCTCCATTCGTTCGGCGCACGGGCGCCAATTCAACGATGCTAGCGGTCGC
Source organism: Casimicrobiaceae bacterium (assembly GCA_035252665.1). Classification (GTDB taxonomy): domain Bacteria; phylum Pseudomonadota; class Gammaproteobacteria; order Burkholderiales; family Casimicrobiaceae; genus VBCG01. The sequence goes on from DATFCW010000089.1 coordinate 12,148, forward strand.
GGCGCCGTGCGGGCAGTCGGAGCGCTGCCGATCGGCAAGTCGGCGCGCTCCTACGTTGGCGCGTTTGCAACGGGCACGTTTGCCGGCGCGCGATGCGGCGCATCCGGGTTCCATCCGTGCAGCGTAAGCATGACCGCGAACCCGATCACGTACGCGATCGTGACGTGCCAACCGCCGCGCAACCACGCGAACACCGACTTCGCATCGGGATACTGGTTCGTCAGCGCAACGCCCGCTGACGATCCGAACCAGATCATCGATCCGCCGAAGCCGACCGCGAACGCGATGTAGCCCCAGTCGTATCCGCCTTGCGCGAGCGCGAGCGCCGTGAGCGGAATGTTGTCGAAGACCGCCGACACGAAGCCGAGCGTAAGCGCCACCCGCCATGATGCGTCCGGCAACTTGTGCACCGGCATCATCGACGCAGCGAACACGAGCGACAAGAGAAAGATCGAGCCCCTGAACGCGCCGGGCAACTCCTCCCAATGCGGGCGGCGCAGCGGCACGCACGCGAGCAGCGTGACCCAGACCGCCGCGCCGATGAACGGGAAGCGATCCGACCAGGCGTTGAATTTCACGTTGACGACGACGTTGACGACGATCGCGGTGATCAGGATCGCGGCGACGATGAACACGCGCGCGCCGTCGATGCGCACGTTCGCCGCGGCATCGCGCTTGATCGGCGAGTAGCGCTGCTGCTGCAGCGACGCCGGAATGCCGAACAGGACCATCGCGACCGACGCCGCGATGTACGCTTCGAGCACGGCGAGCGGCGACACGCCATCGATCCACATCATCGTCGTCGTCGTGTCGCCAACGACGCTTCCCGATCCGCCGGCATTCGACGCCGCCACGATGGCTGCGAGATAGCCGATGTGCACCTTGCCGCGAAACACCACGCCGGCGATCGTTCCGCCGATCAGCGCTGCCGCGATGTTGTCGAGGAACGACGACAGCACGAAGATCATCACGAGCAGCACGAACGCGCCCTTCCAATCGTCGGGCAGAAGCCGCGGCAGCCACGCCGGCACCTGGCTCGCCTCGAAGTGCTTCGACAGGAGCGCGAAGCCGAGCAGCAATCCGAGCAGATTCGCGAGCAGCACCCATTCGTGCGCGAAATGCGCAGCGAGGCCCGGCAGTCCCACCCCTTCGGCGAACGGCGAGAACAGCACCTTGAAAAGCGTGATCACGCCGAGCCCGATCAACGCGACCTTCAGCGTGTGATGATGAAAGACCGCGACGCCAGCGAGCGTCAGCGCGAACAGGATGAAATCGACGGGGAGCGAGCCGATCGAAGGCGGCTCGGAGAGCGCGCCTTGCGCGGCGCAGGCGCCCGCGACAAGCAACAAGCCGAGCGACAGGCAAAGCGACGAAATGCGGCGCGCAGTCGGGCGTCTCGGCATCGATTGTCGGAGGCGTTTTCCCGGAGGCGCGGAGCAGCGAGCGCCGATCGCCCTTCCTCGGTGGCTATGCCGCCGGGCGTTTTTTGGTGACGCGGATTGTAACCGCGCGAAGGAGGCCGGGTAGCCGAAAATCGACCGGCCGCAATTTGGCCGGCCCGGCCCGATCCTTGCTTTTTCGGTCCATGCGGTTCGGCAAGCGCGGGAGGGCGCGTTGCGCCGGCCGTTTGGGAGCACGGCGGGACGTCGCCTGGATGGCCCGCAACAAGATTTTCACAAGACAGCGCGCATGGCCCTGACACGCTCGATCAGCCGCCTCGATTTGGCGCCCGTCCCCCAGACGGTCGGCGATGCCATCGATCGCGGCAGCGCGCTTCTCGCGCTCTCGCAGCGCAAGCTCAACGCGCTCGGCACGCCGCTCGCGTACATCGACCGCAATCAGCGCTACCGCTTCGTCAACAAGGCGCTGCTCGACTGGTTCGGCAAGCGCACCGACGAGGTCCTGAACCGCGAAATCATCGAGGTGATCGGGCGCGAGAGCTACCAGCTCTATCGCGCCTACATCGAAGCGGCGCTCGGCGGAGAGCGCACCGGGTACGAATGGCAGCTCGCATTGCCCGGTCGCCAGCCGATGTGGATCCGCGTCGACTACTACCCCGATCGCAATCAGCAGGGGCATATCCGCGGCTTCCTGGCGACGTACAGCGACGTCGATCAACTGAAGCGCCTCGAGCTCGAGGCGGGTCAACGTGAGCATCGCCTGCGGCTTGTCACCGACAGCGTCGGCTTGCCGATCCTGCATTTCGATCGCCAGCTTCGGCTGCGTTTCGCGAACAAGCCGTTCGCGGACTGGATCGGCGTTCCGGCCGACGATCTCATCGGCCATACGCTCTCCGACTTCCTCGCCTCGGATGCGTTGACGGAGATGCAGGGCTATATCGAGCGCGCGTTCGCGGGCGCAACGGTATCGTATGAGCGGCGCGAGCGGCGCGCAACGGGCGAATTGCGCTGGGTGCGCGTGATGCTGTTCCCCGATCGCGAGATGGGCGGCCGCGTCGGCGGCGCGTTCGTCGTGTGGAACGACATCGAGGACGACGTGCGCGTCCGCGATGCGCTGAAATCGCAGCAACAGCAGTTGCGACTGTTCGCCGACAACATTCCCGGTCCGATCGCTTATCTCGACAAGAGCCTGCACTACACGTTCGTCAATCAGGCGTTCGCGAACTGGGTGTGCAAGCCGCAGGACGAGATTTACGGCAAGACGCCGTTCGAGGTGATGGCCTCGGAAGTGGCCGCATTCCTGCGCCCGGTGCTTCGGCGCGCGCAGGCGGGCGAGCACGTCGAGTACGAGCGCATCGGCCAGAACGCGAACGGACAGCGGCGCTGGATGCACGGCCGCATGGCGCCCGATCTCGATTCGACGGGCAAGGTGCGCGGGCTCTACTGCACCGAGTACGACATCCATGACCTGAAGCAGACCGAGCAGGAGCTCGCGGCGCGCGAGAAGCAGCTTCGGCTCTTCACCGACAACATTCCCGAGCCCGTCGTCTATCTCGACGCCGAACGCCGCTACGTGTTCGTCAACGAGGCGTTTCTCGATCTCTATGGACTGACGCGCGACGAGGTGCTCGGCAAGAAGCCGGAGGAAGTGCTCGGCGTCGAAGGCTCGCAGGCATTGACGCCGGATCGCGACCGTTCCGCCAAAGGCGAGGCGATCACCTACGAGCGCGTCGTGCTCGACGTCGTGGGCCGCACGCGCTGGATTCGCGCGCGCTGCGTCCCGGATTTGAATCTCGACGGCAGCGTTCGCGGCGAATACGTCGTTGGCCACGACATCACCGACTTGAAGATCGCGCAGGACACGCTGGCCGCGCGCGAGTCGCAGCTACGCGCGATCATGGACGGCGTGCCGGCGCCTGTCGCGTACATCGATCGCGACGAGCGCTGCCATTACGTCAATCGCACGTTCCTGCAGTACTTCGGGCTGACGGTCGAGCAGGTCGGCTACCTGCGTCTTCGCGACGTGGTCGGACAGGCGATCTATCAAAGCGCCCAGGCAATGGTGTCGCGCGCGCTCGAGGGCGAATCGGCGGCGTTCGATCGGCTCGTGCCCGGCGCGAACGGCGCACGGCGCTGGATGACGATTCGCGTGGTGCCGGACCGGGCTCCAGCCGGCGAAGTGCACGGCGCGTTCGTGCTGATGAACGACATCCATGGCCTCAAGCAGGCGCAGGAGGCGTTGCGCGCATCGGAAGGCGAGCTGCGGCTCATCATGGACAACGTGCCGGCGCGCGTGTCGTACATCGATCGCGACTATCGCTATCGCTTCCTTAATGGCCACAACGAGCGCTGGCTCGGCACGCGGCGCGACGACATGACGGGAAAGGCGATGGCCGACGTGGGCGGCCCGCAACGTTTCGCGGCACTGAAACCGTTCCTCGATCGCGTGCTCGCCGGCGAAGTGGTGTCGACCGAGCTGCGCCTACCGCAACCTTCCGGCGAGACGCAATGGGAAGCGATCCATTACGCGCCGCATCGCGACGCCGATGGCAACGTCATGGGCATCTACGCGGTGCACACCGACATTCACGACCAGAAGAAGAACGAGGACGCGCTGCGGCACGCGAACTGGATGCTCTCGTCGCACATGCGCAATACGCCGCTCGCCGCGCTCGAATGGGACAGCGACCTCAAACTCGTCCGCTGGTCGCCGCAGGCCGAGGAGATCTTCGGCTGGGACGAGAAGAGCATTCTCGGCAAGACGCTCACCGAGAACCCGCTTCTGCATGAAGGCGACGGCCGCATCATGAGCGGGCTGATCGAGCGGTTGCTCTCGGGCCACGAGCCACGCGAGACATCGGTGACGCGCAACTACCGCAAGGACGGCGACACGATCTGGTGCGAGTGGTACCACTCGGCGCTCGTCGGCGACGACGGAAAGGTCGTGTCGCTGCTTTCGTTCGTGCAGGACGTGAGCTCGCGCATCCAGGCGGAAGAGCGGCTGCAATACATGGCGACGCGCGATGCGCTCACGGGTCTCCCCAATCGGCTGATGCTGCACGAGCGGCTGACGCATGCGATCAACCAGGCGCGGCGAAGCGGCCGGCGCGTGGGCGTGCTGTTCATCGACCTCGATCGTTTCAAGAACGTCAACGACACGCTCGGCCACCGGATCGGCGACGAGCTTCTGAAGCACGTGACGCGCGCGCTCGCCGATGCGCTGCGCGAAAGCGATCTGCTCGCGCGTCTTGGCGGCGACGAGTTCATGGTGATCGTCGAGGACTTCGACGAGCCGCAGGTGCTGGGCCGCATCGCCCAGAAGCTCCTCGAAGCGATCTCGCAGCCGTTCCGCATCGAGGACCACGACATCTACGTGACCTCGTCGATCGGCATCTCGGTGTTCCCCGACGACTCGGACGATCCCGAGGAGCTGATGAAGCACGCGGACGTCGCGATGTATCGGTCGAAGGAGCTCGGCCGCAACACGTATCAATTCCTCGATGCCGATCTCGCGGAACGCAGGCTTCGCCAGCACACGCTCGAAACCGCGCTACGCGTCGCGCTGAAAGAAAATGCGCTGAGGCTCTACTATCAGCCCGTCGTGCGCATTACCGATCGCGCGATCGTCGGCGCCGAGGCGCTGTTGCGCTGGACCGATCCCGACCACGGCATCGTTCCGCCGCAGGTGTTCATTCCCCTCGCCGAGGAGTCGGGGCTGATTCACGCACTTGGCGACTGGGTGCTGAAAACCGCCGCCGCGCAGTGCGTCGAGTGGCGGCGCAATGGCATGCCGTTGACGATCTCGGTCAACCTGTCGGCGAAGCAGTTCTATCGCGACGATCTCGCGCAGCGCATCACGGAGATCGTGCGCAAGGAAGGTTGCGAACCCGCGTGGCTCGAGCTCGAGGTCACCGAGACGAGCCTGATGCACGATCTCGATGCGATCCGCAAGGTGCTGCATCAATTGCGGGGCGAAGGCTTCACCGTCGCAATCGACGATTTCGGCACCGGCTATTCGTCGTTGACGCACCTGAAGCACTTCCCCATCGACACGCTGAAGATCGACATTTCGTTCATCGCCGATCTCGAAACCGACCAGGGCGACGCCGCGATCACCGAGGCGATCATCGGGCTCGCGCGCGGATTGGGATTGAAAGTCGTTGCCGAAGGCGTCGGCACGCGCGCGCAGCTCGAGTTCCTCGACGTGCGCGGCTGCCACTGCTTCCAGGGCTACTGGGTCAGCAAGCCCCTGCCGGCGGAGGAGTTCGTCGAGTTCGTGCGCAAGCGGCCGTCGTAAGCGGCTTCCAACGTCAGCGCGCCGATCCGAACAGCGATTCGGCCGCACTGGGAGTCGCGGTGAAATCGACGATGTCGCCATGCGTGGCGATCAACCAGCGGGGCTGCGTTCGATGAAATTCCTGCGCGATCCAGCGACGAAGCGCCTTTTTGTCCTCGACCATGAACAACGGCGCGATGTTGTTGAAGCGCAGCCCGGGAGCGCTGCCGCTTGCGCGGAACATCAATCGGAAGAGCGGATGCCGTGGCAGCGTAGGCAGGTTCATGATGATGTCCGTGACGTACCACGCGATGCCGCGGTCGGTGTTGATTCGCACCAGCACTTCGCCCGTCTTGTAGAAAGGAATGTCGACGAGCTCGACGCGCGGTCCCGCGATCGATGCGGCATCGGCGAGCGGTCTTATGCTTGCGATCGTCGATTGCTTCTCGACGCGGCGTACCGCCTGCCGCGGCGCAAACACGTGCGCCTCGGGGAAACGCCGCTTCCATTGCGGAAGGCCAAGATGATGGAACGCATTCGAAGCGACGAGCGCGCGCACCGTCCCGTAGGCGACGAGCTCGTCATACATGCGTTGATCGTCGCCGCACGGCGCGCTGACGACGAGCAAGCCATCGGCACCGCCGACCGCGAGTGCGTTCGCCGTGCCCGGACCGAACGAGTACTCGCCGATCAGGATCGGCACGCGCTCGTCGAAGACCCTCCAGAACGCGTTCGGCATGCGTTCGCTATAGCGGCGACTCTCGCGCGGCGCAACTCACGGCAGCCGCGCGATCGAGGACCACGAATACTACAGCAACGGCGATAATGGGAACGGTCCTTGTCGCTTCGGAGGTTGTCGCCATGATTCATCGCTTTGCCGCGCTTTTGATGCTCGCGCTCGTAGCGACTGCCGCGTACGCCGAGGACTCGCGCCTCGACGCGGTTCAAAAGAGCGGAACGCTTCGCGTCTGCACGCCGGGCGATTACAAGCCGTTCAGCCTCGCCAGGCCGGATGGAACCTACGAAGGCCTGGATGTCGATCTCGTCGAGTCGATGGCGAAAGCGCTTGGCGTGAAAGCGCAATTCGTGAAAGCGCCGTGGGCCAAGCTGATGGACACGTTCCTCGAGCATTGCGACATCGCCGTCGGCGGCATCTCGGTCACGCTCGATCGCCAGAAGCGCGCGTTCTTCACCGAGCCCTACATGGTCAACGGCAAGGCGCCAATCACCAAATGCGAGAACGTGCGCAAGTTTCAGACGATCGCCGATATCGACAAGCCGGGCGTCACCGTCATCGAGAATCCCGGCGGGAGCAACGAGCGGTTCGCGCGCGCCAATTTCAAGCAGGCGAAGATCGTGATCTTCGACGACAACACGAAAATCTTCGACGAAATCCTGAAGGGCAAGGCCGACGTGATGATTTCGGAATCGGTCGAGACGATCGCCCAGCAGAAGCTGCATCCGGGGCTTTGCGCGGTGAATCCCGAGAAGCCGTTGCAATACGGCGAAATGGCGTACCTGCTCCCGCGCGGCGATGCGGTCTTCAAGGCCTGGGTCGATCAGTGGCTGCATCTCGCCAAGGCGACCGGCGAGTACGACCAGACGGTGGCGACATGGCTCAAGTGAGAGCGCGTGAGGTGACGCCCGCCTAGTCCAGTGTCTGGAGCCAGCCGGCCAGTGCCTGCGCAGCCGTCGCCCAGCCTGGCTCGAGCATCAGCATGTGCGCAAGGCCCGGGAGAATCGTCGCCGCGACGTTGTGGTGGCGGGCGGTCGCCCTCACATCACCCGGTGTGCAGATGCGATCGCCTTCGGCGCCGATGACGCAAATTGGCCGATGGTCGTTCGCAGGCAGCGCCCAGTGCAGGCGCAAAGAGAGGTCGAAGAGGGCGCGCGGCGACTCGGCGCAAAAGTGACGCGCGGCTTCCGCTAGCAACGCGGGCTCGACATCGTCGCTGAAATAGAACGGCCGCAGCGCTGCCAGAACCTCCTTCGAGAGGCGCGACGGATCGCCATTGCTCATGTGCACGATGTAGTCGGGATGCGAAGCCGCGAGTCGCGTCGCGATCGACAGCAGGCCGCTTGGCGGCAACGGAGCGAGCAGCGCGGCGCCCCTGACCGGCCGCTTCGCAACGATGCGCTCGACGATCGCCGCGCCCATCGAATGACCGACGAATATCGGCGGCGAATCGAGGGTCCCCGCGACGTGCTCGACGTCCGCTTCGTAGTCGTCGAGGCTCGTGACGAAGAGCCCTTCGCGCCCGGTGCTTTTGCCGTGCCCGCGGAGGCTCAGTGCGTAAGCCGGGAAGCCTTGCGCTGCAAACCACGGGAGAAAATACGGCTCCCAGAACCAGGCATCGCAATAACCGCCGTGGACGAAGAGGAGCGGGGGTTTGTAAGTGGGGTTTGGCGGCAGTCGCTTGCGGAGCTCGAGCACGTCAGTTATCAGTTATCAGTTGTCGGTTGACAGTTTCGCATGCATGCGACGTGCCTGTGGACCGGACCGAGATTCGCGCGCTCAACTACAAGCAATCGGGATGAACGACCGTCAACTGACAGCTGACAACCGTCAACTGACCTACGACGCTACGTGTCGGCGTTGTGTTCGCCTCGCGACTTTTCTCGACGAAGTGCGCGCAGCATACCCGGCGTATCGATGCTTGCCCGTGCCGCCGTTTGGCGATGCGAACGCGCGTCTTGTCATCGTCGGACTTGCACCCGGGATGCACGGGGCGAACGCGACCGGTCGACCGTTCACCGGCGATTACGCCGGCATCCTGCTCTACGAAACCTTGCATGAACATGGGTACGCGTCGTCGCCGCTGTCACGAACCGCGGGCGATCCGCTGACGCTCGTCGATTGCAGGATTACCAATGCGGTGAAGTGCCTGCCGCCCGAAAACAAGCCGCTGCCGGGCGAAGTGCGTAATTGCAACGACTACCTCGCCGCCGACCTCGCAGCGCTTCCGCCCGGCGGCGCCGTGCTCGCGCTCGGACGCATCGCGCACGAAGCCGCGCTCTTCGCGATGGGATTGCGCCGCAATCACTTCACATTCGCCCACGGCGCACGTCATTGGCTGGATGACGGCCGCGCCCTGTTCGACAGCTACCATTGCAGCCGCTACAACACCAACACCGGTCGGCTGACGCAGCAAATGTTTCGCGATGTCTTCGAGGCCATCGACGTCCATCTCGGGCGAGTGCGTCCATGACCAAGGTTTCGCGCCTCAATCGCCGCGTCGTCGACGCCGAGGCGAAGTCGACGCAGTTCGACGCGCGCGAGCTGATCGCTTCGTTGCCGCATCTTCCCGGCGTGTATCGGATGTTCGACGCAGTTGGCGGGCCGCTCTACGTCGGCAAGGCGCGCGACTTGAAGAAGCGCGTCGCGAGCTATTTCCAGAAGAGCGGCCACGAGCCGCGCATCGCCGCGATGATCGGGCAGGTCGCGCGGGTCGAGACGACCGCGGTTCGCTCGGAAGGCGAGGCGCTGCTGCTCGAGAACAATTTGATCAAGGCGCTCGAGCCGCGCTACAACATCCTCTATCGCGACGACAAGAGCTATCCGTATATCTGCCTGTCGGGTGATCCATATCCGCAGCTACGCTTCCATCGCGGCACGCTCGATCGCAGGCATCGCTACTTCGGGCCGTTTCCGAGTGCCGCCGCGGTGCGCGAAGGCATCGCGGTATTGCAGAAGGTGTTTCAGCTTCGCACCTGCGAGAACACCGTGTTCGCGAACCGTTCGCGGCCGTGCATGCTGCATCAGATCGAGCGGTGCACGGCGCCGTGTGTCGGACTCGTGGGCGAGACGGATTACGAGCAGGACGTGCATGCGGCGCTCCTGTTCCTGCAGGGCAAGACGGACGAGGTGCTGGCGCGACTCAAGCGCCAGATGGACGAGGCGTCGACCGCGCTCGAGTTCGAACGCGCGGCGCGCATTCGCGACAAGATTGCGCGCATCCAGCAACTTCAGTCGCGGCAGTTCGTCGAGAGCGCCACGGCAACGGACATCGACGTCGTCGTCGCCGTGAACGAGCAGAACGTCTTCGCGGTGAACGTCGTGATGATTCGCGGAGGACGGCACATCGGCGATCGAACGTTCTTTCCGCGGCATGCGGAATCCGGAGACATTGCGGACGTTGTCACGGCATTCCTGACGCAGCATTACGTCGACCGCCCGGTGCCGCGAACGATCGTCGCGCCGCAAGCCGGCGAGATCGACGCGCTTGCGACCGTGCTGAGCGAGCAATCGGGGCGACACGTCGAGATCGTCACGCATCCCGGCGGCGAGCGTCGCGTATGGGTGACGATGGCGACGCAAAATGCGACGCTCGCGATTCGCCAGAGGCTCGCGCAGAAGGCGACGCAGGAGGATCGGCTCGCGGCGCTGCAGGAAGCATTGCATTTGCCGCCGAGCGTTCAGCGCATCGAATGCTTCGACGTATCGCACACGATGGGCGAAGCGACTGTCGCCTCGTGCGTGATTTTCGATCGCCTCGCGATGCAGACGTCCGAGTATCGACGCTTCAACGTGACGCCGGCGCAGGCCGGCGACGATTACGCCGCGATGCGCGAGGCATTGACCCGCCGCTGTGCGCGAATCGTCACCGGCGAGTATCCCGCGCCGGATCTGCTCGTAATCGATGGTGGACGCGGGCAGGTGAACGTTGCCGCGGAAGTGTTGGCGGAGCAGGGGCTGCACCAGACGTGCCTCATCGGAATCGCGAAAGGGCCCGAGCGCAAGCCGGGACTGGAAGACATCGTCTTCCCGGGACGCGACGAAGTGTTGAACCTGCCGCCCGACCATCCAGGCCTTCATCTTCTGCAGCAGATTCGCGACGAGGCGCATCGCTTCGCCATTCAAGGACATCGCGCGCGGCGCGCCAAGGCGCGCAATACGTCAACGCTCCAGGAGATCAGCGGCATCGGGGCGAAACGGCGACAGGCGCTGCTGGCGCACTTTGGCGGACTGAAGGGAATGCAGTCGGCGAGCGTCCAGGATCTCGCGCGCGTGCCCGGCATTTCTCGCGCGCTCGCGGAGCGTATCTACGCCGAGTTGCATTGAATTTCAACGTTCGTCCTTCGCCGGCATTCGTGGCGAGCGTCGAGCGTAGAATGGAATCTCGCGGCACCTTCCGACATGACGCGCATCCCAACGGCGCTGACGTGGCTGCGGATCGCGCTGATCCCGCTTTTCGTCGGCATCTACTACATTCCGCAGCAATGGCTGTCGCCGACGATGGCCAACTGGGTCGGCATGAGCATCTTCGCGCTCGCCGCGATCACTGATTGGCTCGACGGGTATCTTGCACGCAAGCTCGGCGCGACGAGCGCATTCGGCGCGTTCCTCGATCCCGTGGCGGACAAGCTGATGGTGGCCGCCGCACTGATACTGCTGGTCGAGCTCGGCCGCGCAGAGGCCTATCTGGCGATCATCATCATTGGCCGCGAAATCGCGATCTCGGCGCTGCGCGAGTGGATGGCGCAGCTCGGCCGTTCGCGCAAGACAGCGGTCGCGTTCGTCGGCAAGGTCAAGACGGTCGCGCAGATGACGGCGCTGATCGCGTTGTTGCTATGGGAGAACGTCATTCCCGGAATCTCGACTCCATTGCTCGGCACGGTGGCGCTATGGGTCGCTGCTATCCTCACGCTATGGTCGATGTTCCACTACTTGCGCCGCGCGGCGCCGCACTTTCGCGCCGAGCCGCTTGCGCGGTCCACCGAGACGCGACCGAGCAAACCAAAGGCGAGCGTGCGGCCCGCGAGGAAGCCGGTGCATTGATTGGTAGGCAGTAGCGCCGCGAAATCGCGGTTGCGCCGTGCTAGAATTTCTCTCCGCCGCAAGAAAGACAACAACGACGGCGCGCCTCCTGTTCCCCGATAGCTCAGTCGGTAGAGCGACGGACTGTTAATCCGCAGGTCCCAGGTTCGAGCCCTGGTCGGGGAGCCAATTGATTCAGGTCTATTCCGGTCAACAGAGCGTAGTGGCGCGCACTTAACTTGGTATTTTGAATGGACCAAGGTTTTGTTCTATTTCACGCGCGTCATCGCAAGGATCGGGACCCGTTCGTTTCAACGCGCGATTTCCGTGATCAATTTCTTCCGATAGGCCTCTGCGGACCGCCCGCTTTTTCCAGAAGCGCTGACTCAATCGAGCTTGTCGCTGCGAACGCTTGAGAAGAATCGCGTGATCGGCGACTGGGCCAACGTGCTCCATGCCATTGCCGGTGTTCGGGACTCTTCCGAAGGCAGTACCAATTCCGCTGCGGAGCCCGGGGCTCGATGCCTTCCCGCCGTGGCATGACTGCACCTTCTCAAACCACTCGGCCGCTCATTGATGTCTTCTGTGGCATCAATGATGCGCGGATTGGTATGAAAGGGCGGTGGCAGCAGCCTTACGATGGGTCCCGGCACACGATCCCATAACAGCTCGACTTGTATCGTGCCCCAGGGTAATCCAACGATTCCCATTGGAACCGGGTTGAGAACAGGAGGGTGACATGACTTCGGTGGCCTTTGCCGACGAACACGTGATTGCGACTGGGCGGCGGCGTTTGCGTATGGTGGCCTTGGCTCTTGCCTTGTTGGCGGGGACGGTGCCTCTCAGTGTTTCAGCACAGGGAAGCTGCACCAAGATGTCGCCCGTGCGGGTCCAGGAATGGACAGGCGACATCATCAACCTGGTCCCATGGGTTGCGCTGGAAAAAGGCATGTTCAAGAAGCACTGTCTGGATGTGAAGATGGTGCCTCTCGTTGGGGGACCGGCGTCGCTTACCGCACTCGTCAATAGAACCATCGAGTATGCGAACGGGGCGATGGACTCGCCTATGCGGGCGCGCGTTCGAGGCGTGGACGTCAGGATGACCGCCAACATGTACAAAGAAAACTGGAGCGTGCTGGTCGCGCGCAAGGATCTCCAGCTTCCCCACCTAAGCGAAGGTTATCCCGGGATGATGCAGGACTTCGTCGGCAAGAAGATCGGGGTAACGCAACTCGCCGCTACGACCGAGGCTTATACCCGCTCGGCCTTCGAGGGCGCCAAATTAAGCCCGGACAGCGCGACGTACGTCGCCGTAGGAGGCGTTGCTACCGCAATTCCTGCACTGAAGGGCGGCACCGTCGACGCCGCAATGATGTTCGGTACGGGTCCCGAGCTCGCAGAGGCGCTTGGTGTCGGAAAGATAGTCCTCGATCTGCGCAAGGGTGTTGGTCCCGCACCGCTACGTGCGCTAAGGGGCGCGACGCTGAGCTGGGCGGCATACGGTCCGTACATCGACGAGAACCAGGAAGCGGTTGCTGAATTCACCGATGCCAATAACGAGGCAATTGCCTGG
>DATFCW010000090.1:0-3557 GCA_035252665.1 Casimicrobiaceae bacterium
CCCGTCGGGACTACATCTGCCAAGCCGCCTGCGCGTGCGAGACCGGGCGAGCTGCCCGTGATCGTATCGACCCAGAATCGAACGACGTAGGTTGCAGGCGCGACCGGCGGCGTCGAACTGGAGCTCGGAATTGTGAGCGTCATTGTTTGCGAAGATGCGTTCAATGAAGCATCGACCTCCGCAACGAGGCCGTTGTCATTGCCACCCGAAGTCGTCGGCGCGGTGAAGATCGCGAGGTGAGCGTTCGCGGTCCCCATCTCGCACTTCGCGGTAACCGAGATCGACGCAGCGCCTTTGGGCACGACGCCGGAGAGCATCAGCTCACCGCCGAGCCAGAGTCGGATCGGGTAGCCCGCCGGCGGCGTCAGGTAGCCGTTCGGGCAGAGATTGACGTTGTAGGCCAATCAGACACTGCCCACGATCGCGATCGACGACGGTGGATTTACGGGATCGACGCTCAGGCTTGAATAAGGAAGCGAATACCAGGTTGCGAGCTGCGTGATCTGTGAAGTGAACCACGCCGGCTTGAACGTCGTTGAGCTACCAGCGTATGGCGTGTGTAGCGTTATCGTTCCACCAACGATGGCGGTTACGAGATAGACGGCACCGTTGACAGCATCCACTAAGAAGGTGCGTGCAGCCGCCATAGCAGCGAAGTCACCCACCGTACCTGTTGCAGAGGGCGAGCCTTGTGTGAACGTCACGCTGTTCGTAGTGGACTGCCAATTCATTCCCACCGCGACGACACCATTGATGACTTCAACCCGATCGACCTGCGGTAGCGCCTCGACGATGCCGGCCAAGTCTCCTGGATAAATGTTTCGGTTCCACGGATAGGTATTCGGATTGAGATAATTGTTGATCGCCTTCGCGATTGCGACCTGGGTCGATGCAGAGTCGTACGCCGCCTTCCGGTACACGCAGGCGGCTGCGAGGCTCGGCGACGCGGTGAACGTCTGAATGTTCGCAGGTACGTCGACGGTCGTGGCGCCGCTGAACGCGCGCCCGGCGAGATCGCGGATCACGCTCGCGCGCTCCTGCGCAGACACCGACGAGCTCATCGTCCATGCGGGTGACAGCATCGCGATCGTCACGTAACCGGTCTGCGCGATCGCGACGTTCATGTTCATCTGCGCCGAAGCGCGGCCACCGAGACCGAGGATCTGCGTCGCGAAGTAAGCGTAGTCGCCCGCGCTGCACGCGACGTCGCGCGCGGCGAACGCCGTCGACGCGCGCGCGATCGCGCTTGCGACGGTCTCGTCATCTGCGCCACCTTGCGCAGCCGCTGCGTTTGTGGTCGAGACGACGCCGGCCGGCGAAGATACGAGCGTAGTCAACGTCCCGGCCGCGATTGACGTCGCGAGTCCCGTCGTCGTCGCTTGCGCAGAAACGGAGCCCGCGACAGCGCCGCCGTAGTACGCCGAGCCAGACACGGTCGACGTCGCGATCGTGGCCAAGCTCAAATGCGTGTCGTCGGTGATCGCGGCGACCGTGTACCATGTGTTCTTGTCGACTGAGAGTTGGTAGCCGACTTGAAGATCGGTCGTGAACGCCGTTCCGACGCCCACGATGGCACTCGATCCCGCTACGAGCGACAGCGTGCCGGTCTTCGCCGTGTATGCTCGAATCGTTAGGTCCGCGAGCGTCGCGAAGACGATCGAACCGTCGTTCGTCGAGACCTGCGTGCCTTGCTTAATGATACTGTCCTGCTGCTGCGGCGCCGATAGCACGAACGTCTGAAGCACTGTCGCCGCGACTGCGGGATTCAGCGTGACGCCGACGAGATTCAGAACCTTCTGAATCACCGCCTGCGGCCAGCGATTCAGTTGATAGAGGAGCTTGTCGAGAATGCCGCCAGCGGCCTCGATCAGCACCACGGCCGGATTCGAATCGGATCGATCCGACAGTTCGGCCGGTAGCGATCCAATCGCAGCGGCCGCGACCTGGTCCCCGTTCCTCGTATCGAGGACAGGAGCCGGGACTATTTGCGCCATTGATTACTGGTTCGGGGGCATCGCCGGTCCCGTGTACGACGGGAACACGAGCGTTTGCGGAGTCGCTTGACCGGCGATGGTGTATTCGACGTTGATGGCTTGCTCGTTTCCGTCCTGGCCGAGCTGCGCCGTCACGTCAACGGAAGTGACTCGCGGTTCGTGGTCCGCGATCACTTGTTCGAGACGCGCCTTGCGTCGGCCCACGTCGGTGACCGGCTCGAACGTGACGTCGTCGGCGCCGTAGTCGGGTTGCATCACGCGCTCGCCCGGCTGCGTCTGCATGATCGATGACATGCTGTCGTCGACGCACTTCGTGCCCGCGCTCAGCTCCAGCCTTCCATTCGCATCGTACGCAAGCGGGTACGCGATGCCTTGGCCGAGATACGACGCTTGACTCGGCGGCTGCGGCAGCGCACCAGGAGTTCCAACGGCCATTCACTTCACCTTTGCGCGCCCAGAGAGCGCGATTGTCGTCGCCGCGTTTCTCGGCGGAATCGAACCATCAGCAGCTTTGATTTGCGCCGCGTTCGCGTCGTTGTCGGTGGACGCGCCCGACGTCACCGCGGCCGCGGTTCCCGCGACAGCGCCGCTCGTCAGATTCGCTGTCCCGCTAACGACGTGAACGTGACTATTGAAGACGCTCACGAATGCGTTGAACGCGGCGAGCAGGTTATTGAACTTCGCAACCAGATCGTTGTAGACGCCGGCGAACGTCGTTCCGAGCAGCATGAAATCCTGCGCGCGGCCGCGGGTCTTCGTCGTCGGGTGCCAGAAGTAAACGCCTCGATGCGGATCGCCCGTCACGAAGGCGACGAAGCACGGCTCACGTTCGGCGGGCACCGCTTCGATCGATCCGGGCCACGCGGGATCGAGCCAGTCGGTCGATTCGTTGTCCTTCTGCGATCCGACGCGAGCCTTGACGCGACCCAGGCCGAGCGGATCTTTCGTATCGGTGATGATCCCGTAAACGAGATAAGGAAGGCGCCCTTCGCTCGCACCTGGTGGAGCGATGCCGCCTGCGAGCGCTTCGAGGAGTTCCATCCGATCACGGAGCGAACGCGATTCCGGCCGAGCTCGCCGCGCCTGGCGAGGTGCCGCGCCGGAGCGCAAGCGTCGTCGACGAGAAATCAGAGCCGACTAGCACGTGGCGAATCGAATCGATGTTCCAGTTGCCGTCGATCTTCGTGTCCCATCCGGCAAACGGTGCGAGGTGTTGCAAGCCAATATCGGGCAGGAGCTCGCACGTCAGCGTCGCGGTGTCCTTTCGGCGTTTGAGATGCAGCGCCTGTTTCGTCCATCCCGCGTTCGCGGGATCTTCGGCGTGCGAACCCGACGTCGTCGCAGCCGGTGCGCTCACGGGTCGCACGTGCGTGCGTGAGCTCGCGCCTTGAAGCGCGAGCTCGGTTGCGAGCGCACCTTGCGCCGCCTTCGCAGTACCAGCTCCCTCGAGCGCGACGGAGCCCGACTTGTCGCCACCGTCGCCCGCGCCGTGCACGGCATTGATCGCAACCTCGAATCGCACGACCGGCGGCACATCCGGTTGAAACGTCGTCGCATACACGA
>DATFCW010000091.1:0-3639 GCA_035252665.1 Casimicrobiaceae bacterium
CGCAGGCGATCGCCGACTACAACCGCACCGTCGCGGCGAGCTTGAGCCCGCAGATCCTCGAGTTCGAGCGCATTCAGCAGATGACGCAGCTCGCGGGATCGACGAACGCGAAGACGGTGCTCATCAACTCGGGCGCGCAGCCGCAGGTGATGGTCGCGACGCCGAGCGCGACGCAGTGATGCGCGCCGCGGCGGTCCTCGCGATCGTTGCGATCGCTTGGGTGCGCGCGCCGGCCGCGCGCGCCGACGAAGACGCGCGCACGCGCGTGCGCTTCGACGCCGGCGATCCGTCGGTGACGCTGTTCCGCATCCAGCTCGTCGGCAGCGCGCTCGTCACCGACGCCGATGGAAACGCGGTGGCGGTGCCGCAGCAAATCACGAGCGAAGTCTGTCACTCGCCGTGCGACGCGCAGGTCGATCCGTCGAGCAGCTACGAGATCGCGGGAACGAACGTCGTCGCGTCGGAACCGTTCACGCTCGCGGCGGGTCGCGCGAATCGGCTCGACGTGCGCACGGGCTCGGCGCGCGAGCACCGCGCGGGCTTCCTCCTCATGATCGGCGGCATCGCGCCGATCTCGGTCGGGCTCGCGCTGATCATCGACGCGGTGGTCGAGGGCGTGCCGGCGATGGCCGACCAGACCGTGCGATCAGCGATCGGCGATCGGCAATCGAGCTATTACACCGCCGGCGGCGTCGTTCTCGGCGTCGGCGTGGCGGCGCTCGCGACGGGCGTCGTGCTGCTCGCGGTCAGCCGCACGAAGGTGATCGTCGACGGCGGTCGGCCCGCGCTGCGGATCGGCCGCGTCGAGCTGCGCCCCGACGGGATCGCATTTTGAGGAGGCGGCGCGGCTGCGACGGCGTTGTCCCGCAAGCGGGAGCCGTGATTCCCGGATCGGCCTGTTGTCGAGCTGCGAGCGCGGCGACATACTCAGACGATGGCCAGCGGTTGGGCTCCGGACGGAGCGGTGCAAGATCAGATTGACGCCAGCGTCGAGAGCGAAATCGAGCGTGCGCGTAGCCGAATTCCGCAAGGCGAGAGCCTCGCGAATTGCGAAGACTGCGGCGAGCCGATTCCAGAGGCGCGCCGGCACGCGGTTCCAGGCGTGAGACGCTGCCGGGATTGCCAAGCCGAGGCCGACCGATCAGAGGTCGAACGCAGTCCGTACAACCGACGGGGAAACAAGGACAGTCAGCTCAAGTAACGTCCTCGTCCGGTTGACTCTCCTCGGCGGTCGCGTCGTGTTCGCGATACAGCCGCTGTCCATTCGCCAAACCGTCGGGTCGGCGAAGTCCGCGAGCACTGAATCGCACGGTCTCGAGCGAGGAGATGGCGCTCGCAAGATTCCGTTCGCTGGAGGCGTGCGGCGAACCGAGTCCGAAGCTCGAGAGCCAGGTCGTTCGCGCCAATCCGCTTCGACGACTCGCTCGTACTCGGAGAGCCATGAACATCGTCTGGATCGTCGTCGCGTCGATCGTGGGTGTCGCGCTGCTGCTGGTCGCGGTCAACGAGCTGCTCGGCCGGCCGATCATGTTCCTGCTCTGGTCGGGGTTGCGCATGCTGTTCGGCATGAAGCGCCTCTTGACGGAGTGGCAAGTCGGCGACGGCCGCGAGGAGGCGTGCGCGCGCTTCGTCGTGGCGAACGCGGCGAAGGGCGACCTCGACGGCGCGATCGCCGCGATCGATCGCTTCGCCTATCGCAAGAAGTTCCTGGTCAACGTGGGCGACGAGAAGGGCGCGCTGCTCGACGACGCGCTCGCGCGCGCCAAGCCCAAGCGGGCGCTCGAGCTCGGCGCGTACGTCGGCTACTCGGCGCTGCGCACGATCCGCAAGCTTCCGCCGGACGCGCGCCTCTTCTCCGTCGAGTTCAACCCGGCGAACGCGGCGATCGCGCGGCGGGTGGCCGAGCACGCCGGCGTGGCCGATCGAGTGACGTTCATCGTCGGATCGATCGGCGACGGCGGCGCGACGGTGAAGACGCTCATCGAGCAGCACGGCTTTTCGCCGGGCTCGCTCGACTTCGTGTTCGTCGATCACGCCAAGGAGTGCTACCTCGCCGATCTGAAGACGATCCTCGACGCCGGCTGGCTCCACGCGGGCACCGTGGTCGTCGCGGACAACGTCGGGTTCCCCGGCGCGCCCGATTACAAGGCGTATATGGACGGCGAGGAGGGCAAGCGCTGGCGCACCACGACGCACCGGACGCACGTCGAGTATCAAAAGGTTCTGACCGACCTCGTGCTCGAGTCGACGTTCCTCGGCTAGGCGGTCCGCGCGCCGCCCTCACTCATTAGAAACACGATTCGTCGCGTTTGCTCCCGACTGTAATATGATCTCCAATGGGTGGAGGCGGGACTATGCGGCTCATCGGGCTGCGTTTGATTTCAGTGCAGGCCAGTCGTCGCTTTGGCGCACTGCTCCTGCTCGCGTTTGTCCTCACGACGAACCGAGCGTGCAATTGTTCCAGGCCGCTTCCTATCGACAACGGAACTTCGCTCAATATCACCGGACCTGTTGCCTTGCAGGGGATGGGCATGGAATCGCCCTGGTGTACCGCGTTCCCAGAGGTGAGCTCTGTCTTCCCGAGGCCATGCCCAGACGAATTTGCGAATGCCTCGATCCCGCATTGGGTGAGCGGATCCGGTTTTTCGATTGTCGATGGCAACTCGTCAAACGTGCCAATCCCTCGCATCTACACTCAGCAGTCACAGGTCCAGTTTCAGGTGCCCGTTTCGTTCACCGACGATACCAGCGCAGTCGCAGTCTCGTACCCCGAATGCACGATGAGTTTCTTTCCCGGCGCTCTGGAGGGAAACTCCGGCACGTTCATTCTGACGGTTCAGGCGTGGAATCCAAACGCGACTACCTGCATGCCGCCGATTACTTCTCAGAACCCCGACTATCCCGACGTCCCTAATGACACATCACCACTACCTGGTCAGAAGGGTGGATGTTGGGAGGACCTCGGCTCGACGAGCACTCAATTGTATGGCAGCAGCTTCGGTCCACCCTCGGCAGCGAACGTCAACTTGATCGCGCAGCAAGACAAGGCTGTTTCGTCTCTTCTGGTGGTCGGCGTGAATCTGAAGCAGCCCTCCACGTACGTCCGATATGTCATCACGCTACAAGAAGGAGACTCGCGGGTCATTGGATCGGAGACTGAGTCGGGCTGGGGGCCGAGCGTGCATTCGCCCGATTCGAATGCCTGCAAGCAGTTGAGCGACATGCCCGGTTTTCAGGCGGTCTGTCCTGCCTCGTCACTAGGAATCAGCGGCGCTCAGCCTAACGACATGTTCACTTGGTTTCCGTTCTGTCCGGACGACGCCGCGCTCCACGTGCCGCCGGCGTCAGGCATGCGCGTTGACCAGTACATGTGGCTGATTCACCATGCCGCCGCGGGCTCTCTCTGGTACTCGAGAGCGCTCACGCCTTTTCAAGTGATCGTCAATCCAATGGCGCTCGTTCAAACCAAAGTGCTGCCGTACACGCTCGTATACATGCCGCCAGGCAATAGCAGCAAAGCCACTTATGCCACGACCACTTCGTTTGGGATCAGCATGGTGGCGGATGACAAGCTGTCGATGAATCAATCGGCGACGATTGACAATAAAGAGACGGATACGCCGGGCGTGTCCGTCTCCG
>DATFCW010000092.1:0-22740 GCA_035252665.1 Casimicrobiaceae bacterium
GCTTATTTGGATCTTCTGCTACTCCTGCCTTAGCGGCGAAGCGCGCGATAAGGCTAGCGGTATCGTAGTGGGGCTTGGTGCGCGCAAGCTGCCGAGCCTCGGCATGAATCGCTCGGAGCATAGGAAAAAGGCTCTTTTGGCTTTCTCCGCCGTAGTCACATCCTCGATTCGCCAATCCCCAAAACAGCATTTCCAGCCTTTGATCGGCATTGCCGGAGAAACGCTTGAGCACATAGCGCTCACTGACGTGCTCGGTGGGACGGCGATCGGCCGCGGGCTCCACGAACGTTTGAAGTGGAACGTAATTGCTGGTGTAAACGAGGACAAATGGGTCCACATTGTCCACGTTATAAGTCTTCCACTTCCACCACCCAGGAATATCGAAGTGTCCCTGCGCATCGGTCGTCGTCGCTGCTGCATGAAAACAGATGTCGCGCGAGTTATGGCCAGTGAAGCCAGTAGGAATAATTCCCGCTTCCCATAGCAGCGCCACATGCGCCCCTGCAATCGGCTCCCCTGTCTCCGCGTCCACGACCTGGCCCGCCACGCGCTTCCCGTAGAGCAGGTGCGGCATCCCGCATCCGGCGGCTGTGGATAGCGCGATAACAGCAACGATTAGAAAGAGTTTCGACAAAGCCATCCGCTTTCTCCCCTCACATCCCGTCGATCCTCCAGATGCCATCTTCGGATCGGATCATGTACAGCATGAAGCTGACAGGTCCGTCCGGCGTGTTCCGCACGATGGTGATTTCTGCCATATCCATATTGAACGTGATCTCCTGAACTTGTCCAACCTGGTCGACGATCGTCGCCAGCGAAGGTCCGAGCAACGTGAAGATTTCGTTGTATTTGTCGTACGCCGATCCGGTGAAAGCCATCATGGCGCCGGCGATGTTCCCCGCACGCAGGTGCGTCATCATCCCGTCGTATATGGCGAGCAGGTTGAGCTGAAGCAACTCCGGCGCCCGGACCACGATGGATTTGGTGGTGGAGTAGATGAGAGCGTTGTTGTCGTCATACGCTTTCACGGTCGCGAGGTACGTGCCGACCGGATAAGTGGCGATCAATGACAACTTGCCGTCGAGGAGCTGTGCAGGCAGAGCGATGTAATTCGGCAGACCATCGCCGTCGAGATCGATGAGTATCTGCTTGAACGCCGTGTTGGCCGGATTCTCGATCGTAAACGTAACCTGCAACGAGTTCAGGCCCTCGGTGGGGGAAGCGGTAACAACGAAGGCACCGGGACCAGTGCTGTTGACGGTCACGGTTTTCGTGGCTGTCTGACCATCCTGTGTCGTAAGAATGGCGGTGATCGGGTTGTCGCCCGGCACGAGGAACACATCGTTGAGCTGGAAAAAGCCTAGGTCGTCGATGTGTGTGACCACGCCGTTCACGGTGACGGCCGAGTTTGCCGGCGCGGACACGAAACCGCGGATCATGATGTTGTCGTCATTCACCGCCGCGGGGACGTGAACGCCGTCGAATCCGATCGTGGGCGCGCCTCGGACGGTGATGTTCGCTTGTCCCGACGTACTCACGCCCCCGGCGTTGTCCGTCGCCTTCGCAGTAATTGCGTAAGTGCCAGCCGGAACAGCGTCCCACGCGAATCGATAGGGCGGCGTATCGGCATGGCCTATGAATGACCCGTTCGCATAAAAATCGACCGCTGCGATCGTTCCGTCGCTGTCGGACGCATCGGCCGAGATCAAGATCGTCTCCGGCGCGAAGTATTGGTTGCTCGGCGTCACCGACGTGATGGTCACGGTCGGCAAGGCATTCGCCGCGATGGTGATGGGCACGGCCAACGATGTAGTGGCACCGCCAAGGTTGTCGGTCGCCTTCGCCGTCAGCGAATATGCACCTTCGGTTGAAGCATTCCACGTGATCGCGTAAGGCGCTGCTGTCGCCGAGCCGATGAGCGTCGATCCGGCGAAGAAGTCGACCTTCGCGATTGAGCCATCGGTGTCGCTTGCCGTCGCCGAGACCGTTACATTGGCGGGCGCCGTGAACGTCGAGCCGGAAGCAGGTGCGATGATTGCCACACTGGGCACCGCATTCGGGTCAACGGTGATATGAACCGGCGAAGAAGTGGAGCTCGCATTGCGATCGTCATAAGCCACTGCGACAATCGTGTACGAACCCGCACCGGCATTCGTCCACGTCGTTGCGAAAGGCGCCGCGGTCGAGCGACCGATCAACGTACCTGCTGCGCTATTGAGCCTGAATTCGACGGCCGCGACGATGCCGTCGCTATCGCTCGCCGTTGCGGCTATATTGATCGCCGCGCCAGATTTGAAGTGCATTCCCTCGGTCGGCGCTGCGAGCGTGACGGTTGGCGGCTGGTTCTGTGCACGTATCGTGAACGTCGAAGCCCGCGATGTCGTTGCCTGTCCCTGGTCGTCGATGGCTTTCGCCGTGATCGAATGCAGCCCCGTCGCCGCTCGTGTGATGACGCCACGCCATGGAGAAAGTGTCGACGAGCCGATCGACACACCGTTGTCGAAGAACTCGACGCTGCTGATCGTGCCGCTCGTGCTCTTCGCATCGGCCGTAACGACGACGTCAACCGGTCCGTCGATCACCGAGCAGAACGCGGGACCGGTCACGACGACCGTAGGGGCTGCACCGACGAGGATGTCGACGTATTGTGAACGTGCGGTGCCCCCACGGTCGTCGGTCGCAATCGCGCTGATCGTGTGCGTGCCCACTGAAGACGCTATCCAGGCGAGCTGGAACGGTGCGCGCGACACAACGCCGACCGAAACGGCGCCATCGAAAAACTCGACGCGGGCAACCGTTCCATCGACGTCGGTGGCCGTCGCTGAGAACGTCACGGTAGAACCGGCGGCAGCAAATGTTCCGAGCGAGGGCGAGGTCAGCACGATGCTCGGCGGCTTGTTATCGACAACCGTGATCGAGACCGCTGACGATGTCGTCGTCGCCCGCCTGTCGTCGTAGGCTTTGGCAGTAAGCGAGTAGGTTCCCGACGTCGCGTTGGTCCAGGTATAACCGTACGGCGCCGACGTCGCTGTGCCAATCAGTGTGGATGCGCCCCGGTAGAACTCGACCTTGGAAATCGTGCCGTCCGGATCGCTGGCATTCGCGGCAAGCGTGATCGGGCTTCCGGCCGTGAACGTCATGCCATTTGCAGGCGAGGTGAGCGCGACGGTCGGCGCCTTGTTCGTTGCTTTGGTGGCCCCCGGTTGGGCGTAATGCTCCTGCGGCGTGGTGGCAATCACCGCGTCGGACAATACCGTCCAATGCGCTTCGATCACTGCGGTTCGCCGCAACATGTCGGTGACGTTCGCACGTAACGTCTTGTCGCCTGGCGTCATGAACGGGCGGAACGGAAACGAAACCGCTCCATCCATTGCGACAAACGCTTCCCCGAGGCTTGCATCATCGACCCACGCGTCGACACGCATTTGCCGCAAATAGGCGGGCATTGCGGCACAGGCCGTGCCGTTGCATGATGCGCCGACACGAAGGATGATCTCCGTCCGCGGGTCGCTAACTGCACCGCCTGAGGGAGGACGCACCAGCGCGAGCATTGGCGCAAGGCGAAGCGGGCTTGCCCCGCGAAGTTCTTCGCGCCGCTCGCCGGCGACGCGGAGCACCTTCCCGGATAGCTTCGTCTGCTCGGCATGAGCGACATCGCGACCGTCGCTGACCAAGCGCACGAAGGCGCTTTCGGTTTCCACGACGAACGCTCGCTCTTGCGCGTCGTACGCCACTGCGAGTGCCGGCTCGGATACGGACAACCACACGGGATGCAACGCGTCGTCGATTGCGATCGCCGTGCTGTCGACGATCGCGAGCGCCGTTCCGGACACCGCGTCGAGGGCGAGCGCCGTCGTTTCACGCTCGAGAATGCGTGTGACCGGCATCGAAGAATCATGCAGCGGCATCGAGTAGACACCGCTGATCGCTGCGATCCATATGCGATCGTGAAGTACGTCAATCGCAAGCGCGTTGATGTCATCCGCACGAACGCGAAGCGATCGCGTTTCCAACCGGTTTTCGTCTCGCGACAGATGGATGAGCTCCGCACCGGCAACCCACCAGACGTCACCGCTTGCATCGACGACCATATTCGACACGTTGTTGGCGATACTCGTCCCGTAGCGAAGCTCACCGTCCCGAGAGAAATGGAGCAGCAGCGATGCATCGGTCGTCGTCCATACGCTGCCGTCATAAGGATCCGCTGCCGCTTGGATCGGTATACCGAAACCTCGATCCGCGACATCGATCGCACGCTCGACGGCGCCGTCCGACGCGAGCGAGCGCAACGCACTCTCTGCGATCAGCCACGCGCCACCGTCGCTTCGCGCAGCGAGCGCGAGAACGTCGGCTTCGATCGCAATCTCGCTTTTTGCCCCACCTTCGCGGCGCACGACCGCCGTCCCGTCGCTGGTCCACGTTGCTGCGTCGACGACGCACGACGCCGCGAGCGCAGCCCACATTGCGACCAACGTCCAGAATCGTTGGCGCATCGATCACTCCGCGGCGGTGGATTTGCTGCAGGTCAACGGAACGTCGACGATCTGAACGACAGGGATCGTGTCAGTGCTATTGCCGGCGATCCCGAGCGTCGCGCTGAGCAAATGGATCCCCGCGGGAAGCGTGACGACGACGCTCGCCTTGTTCCCGCTCAGCACGCCGCTACCTATCCATGTCCCGCCGCGCATGAAGTTGACGCTGCCCGACACGAGTGGGCCGGACAGCGTCGCGGTCACCGTGATCGGCGTTTGCGCATCGACGTAATCATTCGAGGTCGCGAGCGTCATCGCTTGTGCCGCTGGAAACTTCGTGATGATTGCGGCCGGACCGTAGGTTGACGTGGTTTGAAACGCTCCTTGCGTCGGAACGAAATTGCCGTCCGAATCGGCATCCCCTGTCGCGAACGCGTTGCCCGCCGGATCGACCGCGAGGCCCGTTACCGCACCCATCGGTGCGCGTGCGACGGTCCCGTATTCGCCGAATCCGGTGCGAAGGAACGTCGACCACAAAAGTGACCTGCCGGTGACCGCGATCTTCGTGACGAATGCCGAATCCTGGTTGTCCATCTGCTTTCTCGGCGCACTCGAATCGAAAAGCGGGAAGGTGTAGCTTCGTGCCAACCCGCCGACGTATGGATGACCCGCGTCGTCGATCGCGATCGCGTAGGCAGCATCTGCCGGATATTGGGGAAGGCCACCAAGCGTCTGGCAGTACGACTGGCAAACTTCGCCACCGAGAAACGATGCGTAGACGAGCGCGTTCCCTGCGGCTTCGAGCTTCGCGACGAACGCGTTGCCGACGCTCGAATTGACGAGCAAGCGCCCCGACTTGAACATCTGGAAGCCGTCCTTCACCGGAAAGTTGCCCGAATACGTCTCGCCGGCGACGTACGCGTGACCTTCGCGATCGACGGCGATCGCATTCACCGCATCGTCGAGCACGCCACCGAGCAGCGTCGCGTACACGAGCGACGCGCCGTCGCTTGCAAGCTTCGCGACGAACCCGTCCTTGCCGGCGCCACGCGCGGACTGGAAGGCGTTTAGCACCGGAAAGTCGGACGACGTCGTCCATCCGCCGATGTACGCGTTGCCGTAGGCATCGACGGCAATCGACGTCGCGTCCTCGCCCGCGCTTCCGCCGAGAAACGTTGAATAGACGGGCGCGCTGCCGCCAGCGTTGAGCTTCAGCACGAAGCCGGTCGACCCGGCCGGTACGCCCGATACCGTGCGCAGAGCGGCCGATGTTGTGACGAACGACGACGTCGCGCTGCCCGCGACGTAGGCATTACCTGAACTGTCGACGGCGATCGAGCTCGGCGTGGCCGCCGCGATGTACGTGGAGTAGACGAGCGCGTTGCCGGTGGGTGCGAGCTTCGCGACGAAGCCACCGCCACCCGTGGGGGCTTTCTGCCACGCGCCAGCGGTAGTTGGAAAGTCCGTCCCCGACGTTTGACCGGTGACATAGACCGCACCGCTCGCATCGACAGCGATGCCGACCGCCCGATCGGTGCCGGTCGGGCCGCCGATGAACGTCGACCAGACGAGCGCCGTACCGCTCGCGTTGAGCTTGGAGACGAAGACGTCGGTGTCGACGCCTTTGCGTGCGAGCGTGCCATCGTATGGGTTGACGAGTGGAAAATCGGTGGATGACGTATAGCCCGCCACGTAAGCGTTCCCCGCCGCATCCACGGCGATCGCGAGCCCCTGTTCGCTGTTGGCGCCGCCGAGGTACGTCGCGTACGAGATGAGGGGATCGATCACGAGCGTGTGCGTGGCGTCGTATTCGCCTACGCGCATGCGCACGACGCCGTTGTCGCCGAGCGCAAATTCGCTCGGGACATTTCGTCTCACGTCATCGATGTCCTGATAGGCGATCGGATGCTCGAGCACGAGCGACGATTCGCCCGCGACGATGACGAGGTCGCCCTCTTCGTTTCGCGTGACACGCTGGGCACCGTCGATGCGGAACGCGAAAGTCGACGGATCGGCATGCGGCGCGACGACCACATCGAATTCGAGTGCACGTCCGGTGCCGTGGAACACGACATCGATGCCCGGATGCAGGTCGATGATTGCGATCCGATCGTAGGCCGGCACGTGTGTCGCATCGCGTGCATCGCCATAGCGAATGCG
The DNA here is from genome assembly GCA_035252665.1 of Casimicrobiaceae bacterium. Lineage (GTDB taxonomy): Bacteria > Pseudomonadota > Gammaproteobacteria > Burkholderiales > Casimicrobiaceae > VBCG01. The sequence continues at coordinate 6,633 of DATFCW010000092.1, forward strand.
ATGGATCCGCGTCGTGTTCGCGCCATCGGTGACGAGTGCGGCGCGCGGACTTGGTTCGAGGAATTGGATCGCAAGCGGATTCGATTCCGCAACGTGCGCCGAAACGATCGCGCGATCGGTTGAGATCGCCACGGAGCCACCTGGGCTCCGCGAGACAAAGGTTGTTTCGTCGGTCCGCTCGAAACGAAGGGGCAGCGACGCGTAACGTTGCGTGAGGACGCGGCGAGGATCGACGCTGACGTTGCTCAGCGAAGCACTGGCGATGGGAGCATCGCGCGGTTCAGTGGTCGCAACGGATGTGTGCGGCTGAGCCGCCGAAGCACTCGCGCCAGCGAGCGACAGTGCGAGAAGCGCAATGAAGCGTCGATCGGTCACGCGAAGCTCCTTCTCGGAACGGGTTTGCGAAGCGTACGAAGGCTTGGACGCTATGTGCACTGTCACTTTTCGGAGGTCGTCCATACGGACGATTGGCGAACGTCATGAATCGTGCTACCCGCCTACGCCACCGGAACGCAGCGTGCACGCTAGAATCGGATGGTCGTGACATATCGCTCGCCCGCTGCACTGTTCGTCATCGCCTCGCTGATCTGGGGCTCGACGTGGCTCGCGATCAAGTTCCAGCTCGGCGTGATGGGCGCCGAATGGTCGGTCGCGGTGCGCTTCGCGATCGCGACCGCGGTGCTCGGTGGCTTCTGCGTTCTTACGAAGCGATCCCTTCGCTTCAACATGCGAGCGCATGCGTTCCTCGCCTTGCAGGGCGCGTTGCTATTCGGCTTCAACTACATCGGCGTTTACCGGGCCGAGGAGTACGCGACGTCGGGCTTGGTCGCCGTGCTCTTCTCGATGATCGTGTTCATGAATCCGATCGGGGCGCGACTGCTGTTTGGTGCGCCCTTGACGATACGCACGGTGATCGCCGCGTCGCTCGGCGTCGTAGGCGTGGCATTGTTGTTTCTTCCAGAGCTCACGCACGCGCGGCAAGGCGGCAATGCGGCGCTGGGCATCGCGCTGGGCCTCGGCGCGACGATGATCGCGTCAGGTGGGAATCTGACCGCGATGCGCAATCAGGCGGCGGGCATTCCGGTGCTCAGCGGTACGGCTTGGGGAATGTTTTACGGCACGCTCACCGCGGTCGCAATGGCGCTCGTGCTTGGCGCATCGTGGTCCTTCGATGCGCGCTGGCCATATGTCTCGTCGCTGCTCTATCTCGCTGTGTTCGGCAGCGTCATCGCGTTCGGTGCTTACTTGACGCTATTGAAAGAGCTCGGGCCCGCGTCGGCGTCGTACGTGAACATCGCGACGCCGGTCGTGGCCATGGTCTTCTCGACGCTCTTCGAGGGCTATCGCTGGACGATTGTCGCAGCGTTCGGCGTCGTGCTCGCCGTCGCGGGCAACTGGCTCGCGCTCGCGCCCGCCCGTCGCGCCGCGCGGATGGTGGCGAGGATGCCGAAGCCGAGCGCGTGAGCCCGAAATTGGTGCCAGAGATGTATTAGAAATTGGTGCCAGAGATCATTTCGAAATACATCTCTGGCACCGATTAATCCTCGCCTTCCTTCTTCACCACATCCACGTTGTCGATCAGTCGCGTCACCCCAAGCGTCGCCGCGCCGAGGACGATCAGCAGATTCGGGTGGTCGAAGCCTTCCGGATGTGGAATGCGTAGCCCGATGCCGTTGCGCACCGCTATGTAGTCGACCTTCCAGCCGTGGCGTGCGAGCTCGGCCCGTCCCGCCGCTTCGAGGTTCGCATAGTCGGTGCGTCCGCCAGCGATCTCGTCGGCGATGTAACGCAGCGACCGATACAGCCGCGGCGCCTCGGTGCGTTCCACCGGTGACAGATAAGTATTGCGCGATGCGAGCGCCAGGCCGTCGTCGGCGCGAATCGTCTCGCCCGGCACGATCTGGATCGGCAGGTTGAACTGCTGCACCATGCCGCGGACGATCTTGAGCTGCTGGCGATCCTTCTTGCCGAACACCGCGACGTCGGGCTGCACCATGTTGAAGAGCTTCAGCACCACCGTGCAAACGCCATTGAAGAAGCCCGGCCGGAACGCGCCGTCAAGCTCGTCGCCAACGGGCGGCGGCTGCACGCGGTACACCTGCGGCGTCGGATACATGTCCTGCTCGGATGGCGCGAACAGCACGTCGACGTTTTCGCGCTCGAGCTTTGCGCCGTCGGCGTCGAACGTGCGCGGATAGCGGTCGAAATCCTCATTCGGCCCGAACTGAAGCCGGTTGACGAAGATGCTCGCGACGACGCAGTCGCCGTTTCGTCGCGCGATGCGCATCAGCGACAGATGACCTTCGTGCAGATTGCCCATCGTCGGCACGAACGCGACGCGGCCGGCGCGCTTCAACCGCTCGCGCAGCGCCTCCGCGGATCGGATGATCTCCATCACGCAGGCCCCAGGTTGAAGAACTCGCGCTGGCCGCGCATGTTCGCGATGCGCGTCAGCAGAAGGTCGACATGGCTGCGATCGTCGACGAAATTGAGCCGCTCGCTGTTGACGATCAAAAGCGGCGCCTCGCTGTACTGATAGAAATAACGCGTGTACGCGTCGGCAAGCCGCGCCAGGTATTCGGCGGCAATCGAGCGCTCGAACGAAACGCCGCGCCGATGCACGCGGTCGGTGAGCGTCGCGACCGGCGCCTGCAGATAGACAACGAGATCGGGCGTCGGCGTTTGCGGCCGAAGATGCGCGTACACCTTGTCGTAGAGCGCGTACTCGTCGTCGGTCAGGTTGATCCGCGCGAACAGCGGATCCTTGTCGAGCATGAAATCGGCCACCGTCGGCCGGCGAAAGAGGTCGAGCTGTGCGAGTCCGCGCAACTGGTCGACGCGCTGGAACAGGAACGTGAGCTGCGTCGGCAGCGCAAAGCGCGCCATGTCGTCGTAAAAACGCGCGAGGAACGGATTGTCGTCCGGCTGCTCCAGAAGCTCGTCGGCCGACAGGCGCTGCGCAAGCTCGCGCGCGAGGCTCGTCTTGCCCGCGCCGATCGGGCCCTCGATGACGATGTAACGGCAGGCAGCGAGATCCATCGGGCGTCGGGTGAGGCTTTGCCAGTCGGGCGGCGACGCGCGGTGCGCCGTTCACGCCGTGCGTCGATGCGTCCGCGTACGTGCGATGCGCTGCCCGCGAACCTTCGGAAGGAAGCGCTTCGCGAGGCCGCGACCCGGAATCCTCGCCGCGGGCGCGATGTCGCCAAGCGGCCGCAGCACGAACGCGCGCTCGTGCATTCGCGGATGCGGAAGCGTCAACTGCGGCGAGCGGATGCGGCGCGCGCCGTATAGTAGCAAATCGAGATCGAGCGTTCGGGGCGCGTTCCGTGGCGTCGATGCATCGCGCTGGCGATGTTGCCTGCGCTCGATCGCGAGAAGACGTGCGAGCAGCGCGCGTGGCGCAAGCGTCGTCGAAACGAGCGCGACCGCATTGACGTAATCCGGCTGTGGCATTCCGCCGATCGGCGCGGTTTGATAGTTCCGGGACACGCGAAGCACGCGGACGCCGGGAATCGCGTCGATTCGCGCAATGGCCTTTGCGAGCTGTCGTCGCGGATGCGCGAGATTGCTCCCCAAGCCGATGAATGCATGCGCCGCCATCGCGCGCGGTTGCTATTTTTCGGCGCCTGGCGACGGCGCTTCTTCCGTTCGTGCAACGCGCCTTCGGCGACTTCGCGGCCGGCGGCGCTTTTTCGGCGCTTCCTCGGGCTTGAGCATCGCCGCACGCTCTTCCTCGTCGGCGACCTGAAAGCGCGTCCACCAATCGACCAGCGTCTTCGGCACTTCACCGCTCTCGCCACGAAGCGCCAGGAAATCGTACGCGGCGCGAAAGCGCGGATGCGCGAGAAGTCGCGCCGGCCGCGAGCCCGCGCGTTGCTCGAAGCGCGGCTGCAGGGACCAGATCTCCTTGATCGTCGCCTCGAACCTGCGCGGAATCGCGATGCGCTCGGCTTGCGCGGATAACACCTGGTCCATCGCGTCGAAGAGCGCCGGCAACGGCCGCTCGCCGCGCTCCTTGGCCGCTTTCCACGTTGCAATCACCTCGTGCCACAAAAGCGCCGCGAACAAAAATGCCGGCGACACGCCCTTGTCGTCGCGCACGCGAACGTCGGTGACTTCGAGCGCGCACTCGATGAATTTCTGTCCGAGCGGCTGCTCGAGGATCACGTCGAGAAGCGGCAAAAGCCCGTGCGAAAGTCCGTGCTCGCGAAGGCTCCGCAACGTGTCGACCGCGTGTCCGGACAACAGCAGCTTCTGCATCTCGTCGAAAAGCCGCGGCGGTGGAACGTTCTGCATCAGCGGCGCGAGCTTGATAATCGGCGTCTCGGTTCGTCGGTCGATGACAAGTCCGAGCTTCGCCGCGAGGCGAACGGCGCGCAGCATCCGCACCGGGTCTTCGCGATAGCGCGTGACCGGCGGGCCGATCAGCTTCAGGCGCCGCGCGCGAATGTCGGTCATGCCACCGACATAGTCCCAGATGGTTTCGGTTTGTGGATCGAAGTAGAGCGCGTTGATGGTGAAGTCGCGCCGGGCCGCGTCCTCGGCCTGCGAGCCGTAGACGTTGTCCGTCAGGAGCCGCCCGTGCTCGTCGGTCGCATCGTCGCCGGTCTGCGCCGCGCGAAACGTCGACACCTCGACCACCTCGTTGCCGACGTGCACGTGAACGAGGCGGAAGCGGCGCCCGATGACGAACGCGCGTCGAAAGAGCGGCTTCACCTGCTCGGGCGTCGCATCGGTCGCGATGTCGAAGTCCTTCGGCGCGATGCCGAGCAGAAGATCGCGCACGGCGCCGCCGACGACGAACGCCTTGAAGCCTTCCTCCTGAAGGCGTCGAATGACCGTGCGGGCCGCGCCGGACACCTGGTCCTTGCGGACCGCGTGCTCGTCCGGCGAAAAGATGCGGGGCTCGCGCGCGCTGCTGCGGGGCAGAAGGCGGGCGAAAAGGCGCCGGATCATCGCGCGCGAATTTTAACAGTCGATCGAGAGGCATCCGACCGCGTCGCGTTCTTCGCCGCTCGGCGAGGCCGAACCGTAACGGCGCAGCGAGTGCATTTGGGACCGTTGCCGCATAATGAGACGTTTCGGCGGCGCGTCGGCTTGCGCTCACCCCGGCCAGGAGACTCCATGTATCAGCATGTCAGCGTCCCGTCAGGCGGCGCGAAGATCGAGGTCCGCCCCGATTTCAGCATCAATGTCCCCGACAACCCGATCATTCCGTACATCGAGGGTGACGGCACCGGCGTCGACATCACGCCGGTGATGATCAAGGTCGTCGATGCGGCCATTGCCAAAGCTTATCGCGGCAAGCGGCGCATCCACTGGATGGAGATCTACGCCGGCGAGAAGTCGACGCGCGTGTACGGACCGGATGTGTGGTTGCCCGACGAGACGCTCGACATCGTTCGCGACTACGCCGTGTCGATCAAGGGACCGCTCACCACGCCGGTGGGCGGCGGCATCCGCTCGCTCAACGTCGCGTTGCGCCAGCAGCTGGACCTTTACGTGTGCCTGCGCCCGGTCCGCTATTTCCGTGGCGTGCCGTCGCCCGTCAAGGAGCCGGAGAAGATCGACATGGTGATCTTCCGCGAGAACTCGGAGGACATCTACGCGGGCATCGAATGGCCGGAAGGATCGGCGGGTGCCAGGAAGGTGATCGATTTCCTCGTGAACGAAATGGGCGTGCGCAAGATTCGCTTCCCCGACACCTCGGGCATCGGCATCAAGCCCGTGTCGCGCGAAGGTACCGATCGGCTCGTGCGCAAGGCGCTGCAATACGCGATCGACAACGACCGGCGCTCGGTGACGCTCGTCCACAAGGGCAACATCCAGAAGTTCACCGAGGGCGCATTCCGCGACTGGGGTTACGCGCTCGCGCAGCGCGAGTTCGGCGCGAAGGAAATTGACGGCGGCCCGTGGAGCGCTTTCCGCAATCCGAAAAGCGGGCGCGACATCATCGTCAAGGACGTGATCGCCGATGCGTTTCTGCAACAGATCCTGCTTCGGCCGGCCGAATACGACGTGATCGCGACGCTCAATTTGAATGGGGACTACATCTCGGATGCGCTCGCGGCCGAGGTCGGGGGGATCGGCATCGCGCCAGGCGCGAACATGTCGGACACGGTCGCGATGTTCGAGGCAACGCACGGAACGGCGCCCAAGTACGCAGGCAAGGACTACGTGAACCCGGGCTCGGAGATCCTGTCCGCCGAAATGATGCTCGTGCACATGGGTTGGCGCGAGGCGGCCGACCTCGTCACGTCGAGCCTCGAGAAGGCGATCGCGGACAAGATCGTGACGTACGACTTCGCGCGCCTCATGCAGGGCGCGACGCAGGTTTCGACCTCGGGGTTCGGCCAGGCGATGATCGAGCGCATGTAGACTTTGGCTTTCGGACGGCGTCGCAACCGTCGGCCAGCGGCGTCGAGTGGTCAGCGTGCGGCGCGTCCGCCGTAGCGCGAAACTTGCATCGTTCCCCATTGAAGCGGCGCTTCACGCCCCAAACGGGCGTGTTTCATCGCCGACGGGTGCCGCAAAGCGGCGCTCCTGGGACAAAACCACGCGCGAATGATGTAAAACTTGCGCTTGCATGCCGCGAACCGCCGACAGCACGAGAGCCGGTCCGAAACCCTTGCGGGAGGCGGGGAAGGACGCTATGCGCCCGGTCCGCTCATCCGCCTTCCTCTTGAAAAAATTGTTGCAATCATCAAACATGAACCCCAGCTAGGTTCTGCGAAGCGCGATGTCCAACCAGGAGCAGCACGGCAACGTGCTCGAGGCGGAACGGGCGAAAGTCAAGCCGCCGCCGCTGTACAAGGTCGTTTTGCTGAACGACGACTACACGCCGATGGACTTTGTAGTCATCGTGCTCCAAACTGTGTTCAGCATGAGTCGTGAGAAGGCCACGCAGGTAATGCTTCAGGTGCACCGTGAGGGCATGGGTGTTTGCGGGACGTACACGCGGGAAGTCGCGGCGACGAAAGTCGACCAGGTGATCGATCTTGCACGTAAGCATCAGCATCCGCTTCAGTGCACGATGGAGGAAACTTAGGCGTTAAACGACAAGGAGGCGCCCGAATGCGGGCGGCTCGCCTCGCCGGGAACGGTTTTCGGCGAAGCAACGAGGGCAAGGAAGCAACATGATCGCGCAGGAACTGGAAGTCTCCCTTCACATGGCTTTTGTCGAGGCTCGGCAGAAGCAGCACGAGTTCATCACCGTCGAGCATCTGCTGCTCGCGATGCTGGACAACCCGTCCGCTGCCGAAGTGCTGAAGGCCTGCGGCGTCGACCTCGACGAACTGCGCGGCGTCCTGACCGACTTCATCAACGAGCATACGCCGCGGCTCGCCGCGCACTCCGACGCGGACACGCAGCCGACGCAGGGGTTTCAACGCGTCATTCAGCGCGCGATCCTGCACGTCCAGTCGTCCGGCAAGAAGGAAGTGACGGGCGCCAACGTGCTCGTCGCGGTGTTCGGTGAAAAGGAATCCCACGCCGTCTACTTCCTGAACCAGCGCGGCGTCACGCGCCTCGATGTCGTCAACTACATCGCGCACGGCATCACGAAGAGTCCCCAGCAGAAACAGGACAAGGCGTCCGAGGCCAAGGACGACAACGAGGCGAGCAGCGAGTCGCAAGGCGCGCTCGACGCTTACACGATCAATTTGAACGCGCTCGCGCGAAACGGCCGCATTGACCCGCTGATCGGACGCGAGCTCGAGCTCGAGCGCGTGATCCAGGTGCTGTGCCGACGCCGCAAGAACAATCCGCTGCTGGTCGGCGAGGCGGGTGTTGGCAAAACGGCGATCGCCGAGGGGCTCGCGCGACGCATCAACGAAACCGACGTGCCCGAATTGCTCAAGGAATTCCAGGTCTACTCGCTCGACATGGGGGCGCTCCTCGCCGGCACCAAATATCGCGGCGATTTCGAGCAGCGGCTCAAGGCCGTGCTGAAGCAGCTTTCCGAAAATCCGAAGTCGATCCTGTTCATCGACGAGATTCACACGATCATCGGCGCTGGTGCGGCCTCGGGCGGCACGCTCGACGCGTCCAACTTGTTGAAGCCGGCACTGTCGACCGGCGCGCTCAAGTGCATTGGCGCCACGACGTACGGCGAATACCGGCAGATCTTCGAGAAGGATCACGCGCTGTCACGCCGCTTCCAGAAGGTCGACGTGCCCGAGCCATCCGTTGCGGAGACAGTCGAAATTCTGAAAGGCCTGAAGACGCGCTTCGAGCAGCACCACGGCGTCAAGTACGCGCCGGCGGCGCTGACATCCGCGGCCGAGCTCGCGGCGCGCTTCATCAACGACCGTCACCTGCCCGACAAGGCGATCGACGTCATCGACGAGGCGGGCGCCGCGCAGAAGATCCTGCCCAAGTCGCGGCAGAAGAAGGTGATCGGCAAGAACGAGGTCGAGGAGATCGTCGCCAAGATCGCGCGCATCCCGGCAAAGAGCGTCTCGTCCGACGATCGCAATGCATTGAAGACGCTCGACCGCGATTTGAAGAACGTCGTGTTCGGCCAGGACCGGGCGATCGACGCGCTCGTCTCGGCGATCCGGATGGCGCGCTCCGGCCTCGGCAATCCGCGGAAGCCGATCGGCAACTTCCTGTTCAGCGGCCCGACCGGCGTCGGCAAGACCGAGGTCGCGCGTCAGCTCGCGTTTTGTCTCGGCATCGAGTTGTTGCGCTTCGACATGTCCGAGTACATGGAACGGCACGCGGTGTCGCGTTTGATCGGCGCACCGCCCGGCTATGTCGGCTTCGACCAGGGCGGTCAGTTGACCGAGGGGATTACGAAGCATCCGTACAGCGTGTTGCTGCTCGACGAGATCGAGAAGGCGCACCCGGACATCTTCAACATCCTTTTGCAGGTGATGGATCACGGGACGCTCACCGACAACAACGGTCGCAAGGCCGACTTCCGGAACGTCATCATCATCATGACGACGAACGCGGGGGCAGGCGAGCTCGCGCGGCACACGATCGGCTTCGCCACCGAGAAGCAGGCGGGCGACGAGATGGGCGAGATCAAGAAGCTCTTCACGCCCGAGTTTCGCAATCGGCTCGACGCGACGATCTCGTTCTCCTCGCTCGATCACGAGATCATCCTGCGCGTGGTCGACAAGTTCCTGGTCGAGCTCGAGACCCAGCTTCACGAGAAGAAGGTCGACCCGACGTTCATGCCGAAGCTTCGCGAGTTTCTCGCGCGCAAGGGTTTCGACCCGCAGATGGGCGCCCGACCGATGTCGCGCCTGATCCAGGACACGATCCGCAAGGCGCTCGCCGACGAGCTTCTGTTCGGGCGCCTCGTTGGCGGCGGCAAGGTGACGATCGACATCGACGACGCCGAGAAGGTGAAGCTCGTGTTCGAGGAACCGGCCGAACCGGCGGCGAAGGAAGCAGAGCCGGCCTGACAAACCAGTTTAGGGTCAGAGACGAAACTCGCACGCACTCTGCCGATCGCAGACCTTCGGCACGAGTTTCGTCTCTGACCCTAAACTGTCTTAACCCAGCATGTCGTCGCGTATCGCGTGCCACCATGCGAACGCTTCCTCGCCGTCGCGCATGCTCTTGTCGTTGGACACCGAGGCACCGGCCGCATCGACGACGAACGTTCTCTGCGCCGCATCGTAGCGATGCAATGACTTGATGTGCCCGGCTTCGTGATCGTTCACGAAGCTGTAGCAGCTATTGCGCAGCACCGGCGCGGGATCGATCGGCCGGTCGGCGAGAAGCGCAAGCACCGCCGCTGCGCACACCTTGCCATGCTGGTTCGCCATCTGTCCCGCCTTCGCCATCAGCGGCGCGGTTTGCACCGAATCGCCGAGCACGTGGATGCAGGGCACCTTGATCGACTCGAACGTCAGGAAGTCGACCTCGCACCATTGATCGTTCGCGCTGATCACACCGGCGCTTCGCGCGATCGCCCCCGCGCCATGCGGAGGAATCACGTTCAGCACGTCGGCGCTCACGTCGTCGGCGACTTCGAAACGCGCGGTGCCCGTTGCCGGATCCACTTCGGTCAGCACGCAATCGGGACGATATTCGATGGTGCCGCGATAGTCATCGCGCCACGCGCGTGTGAAGAGCGCCTTTTGCGCCTGAACGTCTTCGTTGCCGTCGAGCACCAGCACCTTGCTGCGCGGCTTCGCGCGCTGCAAATACCACGCGACCTGGCATGCGCGCTCGTACGGCGCCGGCGGACATCGATAAGGTGCGCGTGGAATCGAGATCGCGAACACGCCGCCATCGCGCATCGATTCGAGCTGATGGCGTAGCAAGACCGCCTGCGATCCCGCCTGCCACGCGTGCGGATAGCGCTCGCGCGCGGCTTGCGTCTCCAGTCCTTTGATCCGATCGAAGAAGAAGCCGATACCCGGCGAGAGAATCAGCCGATCGTAGGGAACATCATCGCCGTGCCCGAGCTTCACGCGCCGGTGTTGCGCATCGACGGCGACCGCGACGTCGTGAACGACGCGAACGCCGCGACGCGAAACGTTCTCGTAACCGACGGTGAATTCGTCGATCGTATGAGTGCCGCCGAGCACGAGGTTCGAGAGCGGGCACGACACGAACGCGGCGTCGCGCTCGACGAGCGTCACGTCGACGCGCCCGGCGCTTGCCATCGCGAGGTGACGCGCGGCGGTCGCGCCACCGAAACCTCCGCCCACGACGACGACGCGCGCCTTTGCGCGAGACCGCGTCGACGCACAACCGGCCATCCCAAACAGCATCGAGACGCCGAGCGCCGACGTAAACCGGCGTCGGTTCATGATCCTGGCGCGGAAGACGCTTCCATTTTCACAGGGTTGGTTTGTGCGTCGCAGCATGGCAAGGCGGTCGCGATTTTCCCTCGGCAATCATGGCTCTAGGCGGATAACCCACATGCCAGCCGAAGCGCGGCGTCGGCTAATGCCTGACGCGGGGACAGCATGAGTTGTAGCACCCGACCAAGCAAGCTTTCCACCATGCGGAATTGGTTTCTAATTGATTGATCCATAAAAGGAAAAACCATCATGCGATGCAATATAAACTCTTGAGCGTTCGCTCGCGGGCTGTTATCGTACACAGAGCCCGTCGTGAACGCGCACGGGCCGGGTCGGCCCAACCTTTGCGCGCCGGCTCCTTTGCAAACGCGCGGCGCAGCGCCGCCGCATCGCGATGGAGCAACAACATGAACTACGACCTCGAAGCGGCACGGCTCAAGAAGGAATGGGCGGAAAGCCCGCGCTGGAAAGGCATCGAACGGGGATACACGGCCGAGGATGTCGTGCGGCTTCGCGGCTCGCTCGTCGTCGAGCATACCCTCGCGCGGCGTGGCGCCGAGAAGCTATGGAAGCTGCTCGAGGAGGAACCGTTCGTCCACACGCTTGGCGCGCTGACCGGCAACCAGGCGATGCAGCAGGTGAAGGCGGGTCTCAAGGCGATCTACCTGTCCGGCTGGCAGGTTGCAGCCGACGCGAATGTCGCCGGCGAGATGTATCCCGATCAGTCCCTCTACCCGGTCAACTCGGTGCCCGCCGTCGTGCGGCGAATCAACAACGCGTTCATTCGCGCCGATCAGATCGCGCACGCCGAGGGCAAGGACGACGTCGACTATTTCGCGCCGATCGTCGCCGACGCGGAAGCGGGTTTCGGCGGTGTGCTCAATGCATTCGAGCTTATGAAGGCGATGATCGAGGCGGGCGCCGCGGGCGTGCACTTCGAGGATCAGCTCGCGTCGGTCAAGAAATGCGGCCACATGGGCGGCAAGGTGCTCGTGCCAACGCGCGAAGCCGTCGAGAAGCTCATTGCAGCACGGCTTGCAGCCGATTGCCTCGGCGTGCCGACGATCCTGCTTGCGCGCACCGACGCAGAAGCGGCGGATCTTTTGACGTCGGACGTCGACGAAAACGACAAGCCATTCTGCACCGGCGAACGCACGGTCGAAGGCTTCTACCGCACGCGTGCGGGCCTCGACCAGGCGGTCGCGCGCGGCCTCGCGTATGCGCGCTACGCGGACCTAATCTGGTGCGAAACGGGCAAGCCCGATCTCGCGTTCGCGAAGTCTTTCGCCGATGCGATCCACGCGAAGTTCCCGGACAAGATGCTCGCGTACAACTGCTCGCCGTCGTTCAACTGGAAGCGCAACCTCGACGACGCGACGATCGCGCGCTTTCAGCGTGAGCTCGGCGCGATGGGCTACAAGTTCCAATTCATCACGCTCGCCGGCTTCCACAGCCTCAACTACTCGATGTTCCATCTCGCGCACGGCTACGCGCGCCAGAACATGGCGGCATTCGTGGAATTGCAGGAGGCGGAGTTCGCGGCGGTCGACCAGGGCTTCACCGCGGTCAAGCATCAGCGCGAAGTCGGCACCGGGTACTTCGATTCGGTGATGCAAACGGTGCAGGGCGCAAATACGTCGACGACTGCGCTCAAAGGCTCGACCGAGGACGAGCAGTTCTTCGATGCCGCCAAGCGCAAGCTGCACGTCGCGAACGGCTGACTCGGGCAAGAAGCGCTGCGGTTCCGACAGCATGCCGCAGCGTTTCCGCGCAGTCGTTCACGCCATGGCGTCCGACGCGGCTTCGTACGGGATCTCGAGCACTGCCTCGGAGCCACCCGCTATCGCTTTCAGCATGAGGCGGGCGCGATTTCCATAAATCGCCGAAAGACGCTCGCGGATTCCGGCAAGCGCGACGTCGTCGCCAGTGTCGTTGGCGAACGCGTTGCCGCGATCGCGAATCGTCAGGCACAGCCGATCGCCTCGTACGTCCGCATCGATGACGAGCGCTTCCCCGTCGGCGTGGCGCGGGCGCACACGATTCAGAAGCGGCAATAGAATCGTCGACGGCATCCGAGCGCGATCGGCGATTCGATTCCCGTTTCGGCGCCGCATCAGTCGAATCCCGGACGCGCCCGCGATCGTATTCAGGTAGGCCGATGCCAGCTCCAGCTCTTGCGCAACGGTCGAGATCGTCTGCCCGACGCGCGGAATGGCGGCCCGCAGGTACACGATCAAGTCGCGCAACATGAGGTCGGCGGTTTTCGCGTCGGTCTCGTACATGCGCTCGACGCCGTCGAGCCTCTCTCGCAGGAACCCCGGTTCCACCTGCGCCTGCATGGCTGCGAGTCGGGACTCGAGGAGGCGTTTTTCCATTTCGGCATGGTCGAGCTGGATGGCGCGCAGCGCGCATATTCGCTGCGTTGCCCACCGGTGTGAAACATAAACACAGGTCGCAAGGCCGAAAACGACGAACGCGTGCGTCGCATGCCGGAAGAAGAACGCGCGAAATTGCTCGTCGGCCCCGTTTGCACGGTAACCGACGGCGAGCCCGAGAATGCGTTGACTGAGCAGCGAAACCAATAACGTGCCGACGAGCACGCCGGCGACCACCGCGACGACATAGGGCCAATGCCGGCGACGCCCAGGCGGTGATGCCTGGTCGGCAATCAGCACCGCGAAAAGAACGGCGAAGCCATTGAACTGCATCGACAGGACGGCGTTGATCGACGGTTGCAACTGGAAATGCGACAGGAACGACGTCGCGAGCAGAATGACGAGTACGCTCCACGCGAGACAGGAGAGCGATGTGTAGACGACGTGTTTCGGCGTCAACGCTCGCCACGCCAAATTGACGCAGGACGTCGATGCCGAAATCGCGTTTCGCAGCGGCGTCGGCACGGAGATCATCGCGGCACGCCCGGATAGCGAGCGGGCACGACCACGGTTGCGGTGATGCCCTTCGGCGTTCGTTGCGACAGCGACAGCGTTGCCGCATCGGCATAAAGGATCGCGAGTCGCGAGCGGATGTTGGCCAGGCCGACGCCGACGCCGAGATTCGCCTTGAATCCCTGCCCGGTATCCGAAACGATAATGCGAACGCAACTCGTCTCGGCATGCGCGGCAATGCGTACGAGTCCGCCTTCGGGCAACGGCGACAATCCATGCTTGATCGCGTTCTCAACGAGCGTCGTCAGCATCATCGGCGGGACGATCGTTGGCCGAACCACATCCGGTATGTCGATCTCGAATGCGAGCCGCGAACCCATTCGGATCCGCTGGATATTGAGATAGGCTACGGCAAGCTCGAGGTCGGTTGCGAGCGCGATGCCGCGCTCGCGTATCACCGGTTGAGCCGCGCCGAGGTAGCTCGAGAGATAGCGCAGCATCGCGCGGCCCGCCGCTGGATCGGTCTGGTAGAGGCGGCGTACGTGCGCAAGCGAGTTGAACAGGAAATGCGGCTCGATCTGCGATTGCAGCACCTGCAATTGCGCCTCGGACATCTGTCGTTCGAGGTTGAGCTTGCGCTCCGTTTCATCGTGCAGCGCCTGCTCGGCCGCGTTCTCGCGCTCCTTCGACAAATGGATCGCAAGTCCGATCCACGCCATCAGCAGCAATGGAAGCGGCGAGCCAGTGTGTTTCACAGCATGGATTTGCAGGCTTACGGCGAGCGCGTCCGCCGCGATGAACAATCGATAGCCGACCGCTATCCCGACCGCCACGCCAAGGGCGAGCACGATCGTCCTCGGTACGATGCGTTTCGGCGCAAACTCCGCGACGAGGCTGACCACGACGAGCGGAGGCATGAAGAACGACAGTGCGCCGGTGAATCCGCCGAGCCACGCCAGCACGGATTGCGGCGCGCCGCCCTGAGGACCCGCGCCAAGGAGAAGGCCGTACGCTGCACAAAACGCGCAGGTCCAAAGCAGTCTTTGCCACGTCAGCCTCGCGAGCGAATGCGCAATCGTTCGACGCAGGCTCGCGACAAGTGGCGTTGCGCCGCGCGGCGATCCGAGGACCGCGTCGGCGGTTTGCAATACAACGGGCGGCAGCGAGCTCATTTCCGAAGGCAGGCTACATCTGCCTGAACAGGTGCGCGTACGGCGCGCTCACCGGGAGCACCTCGCTGCGCTGCTTCAGTCGCAGCCGCAGCCGACCCCGATAGTCGCGCGCAATGCCGCAGACGTGACGAATGTTCACGATCGTTCCGCGGTGGATCTGCCAGAACGTCGACGGATCGAGCGCATCGGCCAGATCCTTGATCGTGCGATAGATCAGCGATTCCTTGTCGGCAGTCACGACGCGGGTGTATTTGTTGTCGGCCTGGAAGTAGCAGATCTCCTCGATGGTGATGAGTCGCAGCTCGGCGCCTTGCGACGCGGTGATCCAGCGCACGTATTGGCGTTGATCGCCAAGCTTCTCCGACAGCGCCTTGAGCAGAGAGCCGAGGTTTGCGGGCGTCGAATCGACCCGCGCCTTCAGCCGCTCGACGGTATCCGCGAGTCGCGCCGCGTCGAACGGCTTCATCACGTAATCCACGGCGCCCTGCTGGAAGGCCGCGACCGCGTATTTGTCGTACGCGGTCACGAACACGACATGGCTCTTTCCGCTCGCCCGCTTCGCGACCTCGAGGCCGGTCATGCCCGGCATCTGGATGTCGAGGAACACGATGTTCGGCGCATGCTGTTCGAGCGCCTGCAATGCCTCGAACCCATTCGCCGCCACTGCACAGATCGCGAGCTCGGGCCACAACGCGGACAAGACCTCGCGAAGCTCGTCGGCAAGCGTCGCCTCGTCCTCGGCGATCAGTGCCGTGACCGGCGCGACGGGCGTCGATGAACGAGCGGCGCTCAACGCGATGCTCTGACCTTAAGCTGCGCGAGTGGGGGAGTCTACGCGCGTGCGCGGTGGCATGCGCCCATTCCGACGCAATGTCCCGTGGACGCGACCAAATCGTTCCCGGGCGGCATGATTTTGCGTCAGTTGCCGCATGCCCAGCGTCGACAACACGGCGCAACAAAGCTGCAAGTTCGTCGACCACATGCGGCGATTCGCGCGGCAAATCGACCGTTTCGTCGAATGTCGTGTTCGGGTTGCTTGCCGGCCACAAGTGGCGTGTGCATGATGCGGTCCTCGCTCATGTCCCCCTTCATGCCACGCGCAAGGGCGTTCATCGGTTCGGTGGCCTTCCTCGCCGGCATGGCGCCTGCGGCGTTCGCGCAACAGTCCCAAGCAGAAGGCGGCGCGCCGATCAGGATCGACGTGACCGGCTCGAACATTCCAAGGCCCGAAACCGAGTCGGCACTCCCCGTTCAGGTACTCACCCGCGACGACATCGTT
>DATFCW010000093.1:0-2336 GCA_035252665.1 Casimicrobiaceae bacterium
ACTGCCGAAGTTGCGAACGCTCGTCGAATCGCTGTCGATTCGCACTCGATTGCCGCAAATCGAGGTGGCCGTCGGCGAGCGCCTCACGCCGGTGAGCCTCGTCGCGCCGAACGAGTCGCTCGCTACGCGACTCGTCTACGCGCTGGTGTTTCGCGTCCTCGCGCCGCTGACCGTCTCGGACGAGGCGAAGCTCGTCGCTTTCGCCGACGCACACGGCATCGACGTCTGGTTGCAGGAAGGCGGCCCGGAGACGGCGAGGCCGTTCCATCCGAAGAGTTCGACGCTCGCGTACACGCTGCCGGAATTCGACGTCGCCATCCCGTTCGGGCCGACGGACTTCACGCAGGTCAATCCCTGGATCAATCGCGTGCTGGTGCGGCGCGCGGTGCAATTGCTCGATCCCCAACCGTCCGATCTCATCGCGGACTTCTTCTGCGGACTCGGCAATTTCACGCTTGCCATTGCGAGGCGCGCGGGTTGCGTGACGGGTGTCGAGGGCAGCGAAACCCTCGTTGCGCGCGCCAGGGCAAACGCCGAGCGAAATGGGCTTTCGGACAAGACGACGTTCGTGCGCTCCAATTTGTTCGGCGACGTCGGCGAGCTCATGGGCAGCCTCGGGCGCCTCGATCGCGTGCTGATCGATCCGCCACGCGAGGGCGCGATCGCGCTCGTGAAGGCACTACCACGTGCCGAGGATGCGCACGCGCCGAAACGGCTCGTCTACGTGTCGTGCAATCCCGCGACGCTTGCGCGCGATGCCGCGGTGCTCGTGCACGAGCAGGGATATCGGCTTGCCGCTGCGGGTGTGGTCAATATGTTTCCGCACACCGCGCATGTCGAGTCGATTGCGATGTTCGAGTGAGTTTGGGGTCAGAGACCGGATCAGAGACGAAACTCGGGTGGGAGCATCGCAGTCGCCAGGGTATGTCCGAGTTTCGTCTCCGACCGCAAACTCAATGAAAAGGGGCGAGTCTCCCCGCCCCTTCAAGGCTTCCGAAGTGCGCTTTGCTTCAGTCGCGCTGACCCGAGAACATCATCAGGATGTTGAGCAAGCTCACGAAGATGTTGAAGAGGTCGAGGAAGAGGTTGAGCGTCGCGGTGATGTAGTTCGTCTCGCCGCCGCGAACGATGCCGCTCACGTCGTGCAGCAGGTACATCGAGAAGATCAGAACCGCGATCGCGGACACCGTCACCGACAGCGCGGGCACGTGCAGGAAGAGATTGGCCAGCGACGCGACGATCAGCAGGATCAATCCGACGAACAGGAACTTGCCGAGAAACGAGAAGTCGCGCTTCGATACCGTGGCGATCGCCGCCATCGCGAAGAAAATCGCCGCCGTCATGGCCCCGGCGAGACCGATCAGTTGGCCGCCGTTGCTAAGCCTGAGCGCGATCGACAGGATCGGCGCCAGCATCAGCCCGGCAATGAACGTGAAGCCGAAGAGCGCCGGCACGCCCCATGCGCTGTTGCGAAGCGCCGTGACGCCGAAGAGCGCAGCCATCATCACGCCGAACATCAGGAGCGGCGCCATGATCGGCGAGGCGACGAACAGGCTCACGAAGTTGAGCTGCATGCCCACCCATGCGCCGGCAATCGTCGGCAGCATCGACAGTGCGAGCAGCCAGTACGTGTTGCGAAGCACCCGGTTCTGACGCTCGGCGACGCTCGTTGCCGCGGACGTCGACTCGGGGGTTAAGACCGTTTGCAACCTGGGATCCATTGGAACCTCCAAACGGGCTCGGGGCCCGGAACGAAACGAGACGGGACAACGCGGCTAGACTAGCAGAAATCGCCGCCGGGAGCCCCTTCTCTTGCTCGACGCAGAGGGCGCCGGACACAAGATGCGCCCGACGGGCGCGGAATCAAGCCTCCTCGCGCACGAACCGCCAGATCATCTCGGTGATGCGCTCACGGTCACGCCTGATCGTGGCCGGGGCGCTGAAGTCGCGCTTGAACAGGTAGCCGAACGTGTGGCGATTTGCGATCCGGAACCATCCCAGCGCGGCGATCGCCATGTGGAGCTCGATCGGGTCGATCTCGCGGCGGATCGTTCCCTCGCGATGCCCGCGCTCGAGCACGTCGGCAATCGTATCGACGATCGATACGTTGACCCTGCGAATCCGGTGCATCTTTCGAATGGCGCGTCCACCCGACTGATTCTCGGCGATGACGAGCGCGACGAACTCGGGATGCGCCACGTAATAGTCGACGGTGAACGATACGAGCTCGCGGATCGCTTCCCGGGCCGGCAGGTGGCCGAGATCGAGCTTTTTCTCCGCTTCGCGGATGCCTCGGTATGCGTCTTCGAGCACGGCGCGGTAAAGCCCTTCCTTGT
>DATFCW010000094.1:0-10182 GCA_035252665.1 Casimicrobiaceae bacterium
CCGGGCGCGCCGCCACGTAGCCGAACGCGAAACGTCAGCCGCGAAACAGCGCGAGCGTTGCCTGCGTCAACGCGCTTTGCGGATCGACGTAACCGAGCACGACGCTGTAGTGGTGGCGCCCGGCAATTTGCATGGGCTTAATCATCCCTTGCGGGCGGTTGCCCGGCCACGTGTCCCACATGAGATCGGTCTGATGCACGAAGCCCGATGTTTCGTCGGCGCCGACGGCGAGCGCGATCGGCTTGTCGACGAGCGGGCGAGCAAGGGCCGGCGACATCCGGCGCGCTTCCGCGTCATCGAGCCCGAAATCGACATTGTGCGAAAACTTCGTAAGCGGCGTCAGATCGTGCACGCCCGATAGCGAAACGCCGCCGGCAAACGGCGCTTTTTCGAAACCCTGCGCGCGCCAATCGGCCGTGTACATCATCGCCGTCAGATGGCCGCCAGCCGAATGGCCACCGACGACGATGGGCATCGGTGCGCCGCGCTTCGCGCCCTCGCGCGCAAGCCACGACAGCGCGCGTCGGCACTCGTCGACGGCGTTCGCGATCGTCGCGTCGGGGCAAAGATCGTAATTGACCATCGCCACCGCAAACCCGGCGGCGATGAACGCGGGCGCGACGAATGCGTAGTCGGCCTTGTCCAGGCTTCGCCACCAGCCGCCGTGGATGTACATCAGCGTTCCGCGCGGGGACGTCGCGGGCAGGTAGAGGTCGAGCGTTTCCTTGGGTTGCGTGCCGTAGCGAATGTCGATCGCCGGACGGAGCGTTTCCATCGCGCGTCGCGAGCGCTCGACCCATTCGTCCAGCCAGCGCTGATGATCAGGCACCGCGGCGCGGTTGTTGTAGGCGCGCTCGACCTCCTCCGCGGTGAGTTCGTTCGCGAGCGACGTCATGACGAAGCGGCGACGATCTCGATGCGAAGCGGGGTGAGGCCGTCGATGTTTCCTTCCAGCCGATCGCCGACAACGACGGGACCGACGCCCGACGGCGTTCCGGTAAAGATCAGATCGCCGGGCTCGAGTCGATAAAGCTTCGAGAGGAATTCGATCATGTGCGGCACGTCCCAGATCATCTCGGACAAATCACCGTGCTGGCGACGTTCGCCGTTGACGAGCAGCGTCACTTCGCCGCGCGACAGCACGCCGGTCTTCGTGATCGGATGGATCGGCGCGATCGGGGCGGCTTGCGCGAACGATTTGCCGATGTCCCACGGACGCTTCTTCTCGCGCATTTCGTTTTGCAGATCGCGTCGCGTCATGTCGAGCCCGACCGCGTAACCGAACACGAGCTGCTGTGCGTTCGCTGCCGTTACGTTCGCGCCGCCCTTGCCGAGCGCAACGACGAGCTCGAGCTCGTGATGCAGATTGCGCGTCGCCATCGGATAGGCTATGCGGCCAATCGCCGGGGGCACGACGGGCACGATGGCATCGGCGAACTTCGTGAAGAAGAACGGCGGCTCCTTCGTCGCATCGCCGCCCATTTCCTTCGCATGCTCGGCGTAGTTGCGTCCGACGCAGTAGATGTGACGGACGGGAAACAATCGATCGTCGCCGACGACCGGAACCGACGGGATTTCGAACGCGGTAATCACGTATGGCATCTGATCTATTCGGCGTCGGGTTGAAGCGCCGGCGCGGTCTTCGAGAATGCGGGCAGCGCGAGACACTCGGCTTCGATGCGCGTCAACGTCGGATAAGGCGAGAGATCGATCTCGAAGCGGCGCGCATTCGCGAGTTGCGGCACGAGGCAGATATCGGCGAGGGTCGGCGCATCGCCGTGACAGAAGCGGCCGGTCTCGCGGTCGCGCGCAAGTCGCGTCTCGAGCGCCTCGAAGCCGACATCGATCCAATAGCGATACCACCCGTCCTTCTGCTCGCGCGAGACGCCCATCGTGCCGATAAGGTAGTTCAGGACGCGCAGATTGTTGAGCGGATGGATCTCGCATGCGATCGACAGCGCGATCGCGCGAACGCGCGCCGCGGCGACCGGATCGGCCGGCAGAAGCGGCGGCTCGGGGTGCGTCTCGTCCAGGTACTCGATGATCGCGATCGATTGCGTCAGCACGTGCGCATCGTCGAGCGCGAGCGCCGGAACCAGCCCCTGGGGATTCAGCGCGAGGTAGTCCTGCGCCCGCTGGCTGCCCATCCGCAGATGCACGAACGTGCGCTCGTCGGGAACGATGCCCTTCATCGCGAGCGCGATGCGCACGCGATACGCGGCGGAGGAGCGGAAGTAATCGTAGAGTCTCACCGGAAGCTCAGAACGCCGAGATGCCGGTTTGCGCGCGACCGAGGATCAGCGCATGGATGTCGTGCGTGCCCTCGTACGTGTTGACCGTCTCGAGGTTCAGCATGTGGCGCACGACGTGGTACTCGTCCACGATGCCGTTGCCGCCGTGCATGTCGCGCGCCATTCGCGCGATCTCGAGCGCCTTGCCGCAACTGTTGCGCTTCATGATCGACGTGATCTCCGGCGCCGCGCGACCTTCGTCCTTCAGGCGCCCGAGCCGAAGACATCCTTGCAAGCCAAGCGCGATTTCGGTCTGCATGTCGGCGAGCTTTTTCTGGACGAGCTGATTCGCCGCAAGCGGTCGGCCGAACTGCGTTCGATCGAGCACGTAGCGGCGCGCCGCCTCCCAGCAGAATTCCGCAGCGCCGAGCGCACCCCAGGCGATGCCGTAGCGCGCGCTGTTGAGGCATCCCATCGGTCCTTTGAGCCCCTCGACATTGGGCAACAGGTTGTCCCGCGGCACGAGAACGTCGTCCATCACGATCTCGCCGGTCACCGACGTGCGAAGCGAGAACTTGCCTTCGATGGCGGGCGTCGACAGCCCCCGCATGCCCTTTTCGAGAATGAAGCCGCGCACGATACCGTCGAGCTTCGCCCATACGACGAATACGTCCGCGATCGGCGCATTCGAGATCCAGGTCTTGCTCCCCTTCAGCACGAACCCGTCGTCGACCTCCCGCGCACGGGTTTCCATCGAGCCGGGATCCGATCCGTGATTCGGTTCCGTCAAGCCGAAGCAGCCGATGCGTTCACCTCGCGCAAGCGGCGGCAGGTACTTGCGCCGCTGCGCCTCGTTGCCGTACGTGAAGATCGGATACATCACGAGCGAGCTTTGCACGCTCATCATCGAGCGATAACCGGAGTCCACGCGCTCGATCTCGCGTGCGACGAGACCGTAGCAGACGTGATTGAGTCCGGCGCCGCCATATTCGCTCGGCATTGTCGCGCCCAGGAGTCCGAGCGCGCCCATCTCGGGGAAGATCGAGGGATCGCTTCGCTCGTGGCGAAACGCTTCCAGCACGCGCGGCATCAATCGCTCCTGCGCGTAATCGTGCGCGCTGTCGCGCACCATTCGCTCCTCGTCGCTCAATTGCGAGTCGAGCAGCAGCGGATCGTCCCAGCGGAAACCGGGTTTGCGCGTGGCGATCGGATCGTGGGCGTTCATCGAAGGTCGCGTCGAACGTCGCGTGCGTCGCTGCCTACGATAGCAGAAGCCGAGCGGCGGACAAATGCGGGCCGCGAAAGGCAATACCGCTGATGGCCTAGGCCATTTCGCCGATTCGCGGCGCCGTGCCGCTTCGTCAAGAATCGCCGCATGCGCCAGTCGACCCACGCCCGCGGTTTGACGTTGCTCGAAACGATGGTCGCGCTCGCGATTGCCGGGATCGTGTGCGCGCTCGGCGTGCCGGCATTCGGCGCCTT
Source organism: Casimicrobiaceae bacterium (assembly GCA_035252665.1). Taxonomy (GTDB): domain Bacteria; phylum Pseudomonadota; class Gammaproteobacteria; order Burkholderiales; family Casimicrobiaceae; genus VBCG01. The sequence goes on from DATFCW010000094.1 coordinate 3,714, forward strand.
TGTTTCCGAGCAGCAGGTGCAAGACCGAGCCGAAGCGCTGCTGCACGCGCTCGATGTCGCGCGCAGCGAAGCGATCAAGCGCGGCGGACGGGTCGACGTCTGCCCCGCAGCCGGTGCCTGCACCGCGGGCGCTCTGCCATGGGAAGGCGGGTGGGTGGTCGTGCCCGATGCGTCGCGCGGGGACGACGCGGCCATCGTCGTGCGCGAACGCGCGTCGATGCCGGGCATCACGATCCGTGGCAACCGGCCGGTCGCCGATTACGTCTCGTATACCGCTGCGGGCCGCGCGCGGCGCTTCGAGGGTGGGCTGCAGATGGGCACGTTCACGATCTGTCGCACCGGCCAGCGCGCTCGCAAGGTGATCCTCGCCAACAGCGGCCGTGCGCGAATCGAACTCGCCTCGGACCGATGCCCGTGATGTCACGCGATCGCTCGATTGTGGGCGGCTTCACGATGCTCGAGACGATGATCGTCGTCGCGATCGTCGCCATTCTGGCAGCGGTGGCCCTGCCGTCTTACGCGAGCCACGTGCAGCGCGCGCGAATCGTTGAAGCGGTCGCGCGGCTATCCGATGCCTATGTGCGCATGAACGAGTATTTCGAGGATCAGCGCTCCTATGTCGACGGCGCCGGGCATTGTGGTATCGACGCGCGCGCGCCCGCATCGGCCGACAGTTTCGTTCTCTCGTGCACGGGCAGCGCGAGCACTTTCACGTACACCGCGAGCGGCGTGGCGGCTAAAGGCATGCAGGCATTCGCGTTCACGATCGACGAACGCGGCACGAAGGCGACCGTGTCGGTGCCCGCGAACTGGACGCGAACCGCGGACTGCTGGACGTTTCGACCCGACGGATCGTGCACATGACGACGCCGATCGCGCGCCGCGGCCTCCGCGACTCGGTGAAGTCCGCCGGCGGATTCCTGATCGAGGCGTTGGTCGCTCTCGTCGTCTTCTCGCTCGGCATGCTGGGTTTGCTTGCGCTGCTCACGAGCGCGCTTCGCGCAAGCGGCAATGCGCAGTGGCGAAGCGAAGGCGCCGATCTTGCGGCGGCTGCCATCGCGCGCATGACGACCGAGGATGGCGCAACGCTCGCCGCACGCTATGCGACGGATGGCGATGCCTATCGAGCGCTTCTGCAGCAGGCGATGCGATTGCCTGGCGTCGACAGCCGGACGAATGGGCCGAGCGTCGAAATCGAAGACACCGTGGAGCATCGGCGCTTGCGTGTCGACGTCCGATGGCTTGCGCCCGGCGATACGGCCACTCATCGCGCATCGGTCAGCGCGATGCTGCCCCATCGATGACGACGATCGAAATGGAGCGATACGAACGATTTCCTCGCCTTGAGGGCACGTCGCTCGTCGACGTCCTCGTCGGACTTGCGATCGCGATGATCGCGGTGGTCGTCGTGTACGCTGCATTCTTTGCCACCGACACGGTGCGTCGCAGTGCGGCAAGCACTGCCGATGCGCAAAGCGCGTCGCGGTTCGCGCTCTTCTCGATCGCGTCGCAGCTGGCCAACGCCGGCGCGGGATGGTCGCTCGCAGCCCGGTGGCTCGATACCTGCCCGTTCGACGCCAACGCCGCGACGACGTTACGTCCGATCGCCGTGCTCATCACCGATGGCGGCACCGACGATCGCGCGGACACGCTCATCGTACGTCGTGCGCTTGCGCCTGCGATTCGCCTTCCTGCCGCTTTCGCGAGCGCGGCGCCCGCAGGCAGCGATTTCCGTGTGCAAAGCCCCGATGGCTTCGTCGCAGGGGATCGCGTGGTGGCGATTTCGCGCACCGGTGCCTGCGCGATGTCGCAGGTGACGGCCGTCAGCGCGCCCGCCGGCGGCGTCATCGCCATCGCCCACACGCCGATTGCGGTCGACTTTCCAATCACGAGCGTGCTCGTCGATCTCGGACCCGCTTCGCTCGCCTCGACGCTTCGCTTCGACCTGGTATCGCAAACGCTGCGCAGCCAGGATCTTGCAAACGGCGATGCGCCGGTCCCGATCGCGTCCAACATCGTCAACGTCAAGTTCCAGTACGGGATCGACAGCGACGGGGACGGTACGCTCGACACGTGGGTTCGCGCGAGCGCTCCTGGACCGTGGTCGCCCGCGACGCTGCTCGCCGCACCGCGGACAACGCTCGATCGAATCCTCGCGGTACGGATCGGAATGATCGTGCGCGGCGATCGGGTCGATGGCACGCTCACGGGCGATTACCACTGGGTGCTCTTCGATTGCGAGGCCGCCGACAAGACGACCTGTCCGGGACGGCTGGAGAGCACGATCGCGGCAGGGAGTAGCGGGAGTTATCGGTATCGGACGCTCGAGACGGTCGTCCCGCTGGTGAACGTGATGTGGAATCGCGGGGCGTGAGCGCGATGATGAACATGCACTTTGATCGTGCGGAGGCAGTGGGCAGCGTAGCGCGCGCGCTCCGCGTTCGTAAGCGGCCGGGCTGCGGGGCGCATCCGACCGATGGGAGGATGCGCACGCGCCCTGGTCGGCAAACACGCACTTCCTCGGGCGCGTCACCCGTTACGCCCGGCACTCTCGAGTGGCGCGCGCGGTACGCTGCCCACTGCCCTGCGAACGCTGTGCTGAATCGTGACGAAGTTGGCGCCTGGTATGGAGAAGTGCCGTGAATCGCGGCGCTGTGGGCCCGCCAACGGTTCAGGTCTCCCATCAACGCGGCATCGTCCTGCTGATCGCGCTCGTCGCCGTCATCGCGCTCGCCTTCGCCGGCATGTCGCTCGTGCGCGCCGTCGCGGCCGGCATCGCGATCGACGATAACATCAACCTGCGGCGCCAGGCGGCGTTCGCGGCATCCGCGGCGCTCGAGCACGATGTCGTGGCGTTGCTCGAAGACCGCTCGATCGACACGATGAACGACGATGCCGCGCACAACTACGTGGCGTCACGTCAACCGGGCGAAGATCGGCGAGGTGTCCCTCGCGCGTTGCTCGTCGCCGCGGCTTATCCGGCGGGCGCGTCGATCCTCGATGTCGGCGACGGTCTCGTCGTGCGCCACGTCATCGAGCGGCTTTGCGTGCTACCCGGCGCACCGGTCATCGATCGCTGCGCCCTCTCGCCGCCTAGCGTCGAAGCCGCTTCGGGCGCTCCACCGCCGGGCGAGCCCGCGCGCGAACCCGCTTATCGGATCACGATGCGTGTCGAGGGTCCGGCCGGCGCCGCGACGTTCGTGCAAGCGATCGTATCTGCCGCGCACGCCAATCCACGCGTGTCATGGCAGGTGCTCGACGAATGAACGCCGGATGCGCTACCCCATCACCGGCATGTGGAATCCCGGTGCGGCACTGCCATCGTCGGGCCAGCGCGACGTGACGGTTTTGAGGCGCGTATAGAAGCGAACGCCGTCGAGTCCATGAACGTGCAAATCGCCGAACAGCGAATTGCGCCAGCCGCCGAACGAGTAGAACGCCATCGGCACCGGGATCGGTACGTTGATGCCCGCCATGCCAACTTCGGCGTCCTGCTCGAAGCGCCTTGCCGCGTGCCCCGAGCGCGTGAAGATCGCCGCGCCGTTCGCGTACGGATTTGCGTTGATCATCGCAATCCCGTCGGCCAGCGAGTCGACGCGCAGCACCGAAAGCACCGGTCCGAAGATCTCCTCGCGGTAGATCGTCATCTGCGGCGTCACGTTGTCGAAAAGCGTGGGCCCGACGAAGAAGCCGCTCGGCGATCCCGCGATGCTCGGCTTTCGCCCGTCGACCACGAGCGTCGCGCCCTCCTCCACGCCGCGATCGATCAAGCCCGTGATCCGATCGCGCGCCGCGCACGTGATCACGGGGCCCATCTCGCTTTGCGCTGCATCGCCGGGACCTGTCGTCACCTTCCGCGATCGTGCCGCAAGCTTGTCGACGAGCATATCGGCGACATCGCCGACGGCCACGACCGCGGAAATTGCCATGCAACGCTCGCCGGCCGATCCGTAACCGGCGCCGATGATCGCCTCGGTCGCGAAGTTCACATCGGCATCGGGCATCACGATCGCATGATTCTTGGCACCTCCGAGCGCCTGCACGCGCTTGCCGTTGCGTGCACCGGTTTCATAGATGTACTTGGCAATCGGTGTCGAACCCACGAACGACACCGCGCGCACCAGCGGGTGCGCGAGCAACGCATCGACCGCCTCCTTGTCGCCGTGAACGACGTTGAACACGCCGTCGGGAAGCCCGGCCTCCTGCAACAGTTCCGCGAGTCGCAGCGACAGCGTCGGATCGCGTTCCGACGGTTTCAGCACGAACGTGTTGCCGCATCCGATCGCGATCGGAAACATCCACATCGGCACCATCGCCGGGAAATTGAACGGCGTGATGCCTGCGCACACGCCTACCGGCATCCGGATCGACCAGCTATCGACGGCGGTGCCCACGCTTTCGCTGTGCTCGCCCTTGAGAAGGTGCGGTATGCCGGTCGCGAACTCGACCACTTCCATGCCGCGCATCATCGATCCTTCGGCATCGGCGAGCGTCTTGCCATGTTCCTGCGTCACGATGCGCGCTAGATCCTTGCGATGGCGCTCGAGCAAGTCGCGAAACTTCATCAGGACGCGCGCGCGGCGAAGCGACGGAAACGCGGACCACGCGGGAAACGCGCCAGCGGCGGCCTGCACGGCAGCATCGACGTCGGCCACGTTGGCGAACGGCACGTGGCGGATCACCTCGCCGGTCGCCGGGTTGGTCACTTCGCCATAGCGTGTCGTCGAAGGCGAAAAAGTGCGGCCGCCGATCCAAAGCGGCAATCGTTCGAGCGTGGTCAGGTCCATCGTGATTCCTCCAGGTTTCGGCGCGCTTCGCGCAGGCGCTCAACGTATCGGGCGATGATGTCGACCTCGATGTTGACAGCATCCCCGGGCGCCAGGGTTCCCAAAGTCGTGACATCGAGTGTATGCGGGATCACATTCACCGTAAATCGCGTCCCACGCACCGTGTTGGTCGTGAGACTCACACCGTCCACGGCGATCGATCCCTTGCTCGCAACATAACGTGCAAGCTCGACCGGCAATTCCACTTCGAGCCGCCGATGGCCCTCGTGCTCGCCGTGCAACGCTTCGAGCCCGGTCACGTGCGCGACACCGTCGACATGGCCGCTCACGAGATGACCGCCCAATCGATCCGACAGGCGCCGCGCCTTTTCGAGGTTCACGCGTCGATCGATCGCAAAGCCCGTCGTGCAACGAAGCGTCTCGTCGGAAACATCGAAATGACAAAGCGGCGGCGCCATTTGCACGACCGTCAGGCAACAGCCGGCCAGGGCGATGCTGTCGCCCACCACGATGTCGGACAGATCCAGCTCGCGCACGTCGACGCCGATCCGCATGCCCGCCGCTGCCCGGTGACGTTCGGCAACGCGGCCGACGGCTTCAACGATGCCGGTGAACATCGTCTTTCCGCACGCGCGCCACGATGCGCAGATCGTCGCCGATCCGGTCAATCGAGGTGAAGTCGAGCATCACGCGTTGCGCGAGCGATGCGAGCCCAGTCGCCGCCTCGAACATTCCGCGTGCCGGATCGCCGATCAGCGCAGCCGCGACATACACGAGAAGCTCGTCGACCAGGCCCTGCCGAAGGAGCGCCCCATTGAGCTTCGCCCCCGCCTCGACCTGCACTTCGTTGACGCCTCGTGCAGCAAGCGCGCGAAGAAGCGCATGAAAATCGACGCGGCCGGCGCCGTCGGCCAGCGCAAGCGACTCGATCGACTCGGGCCACTGGGGGTTGCGTGGCCCGGCGGTCACGAGCAGCACGTTTCCCCCGAGGAGAACGCGCGCACCAGGCGGCGTTTCAGCGCGCCGATCCACAACGACGCGAAGCGGCTGCCTCATTGCGGGCACGTCGCGCACGGTGAGCTGCGGATCGTCGTGCAACACGGTGCCGATGCCCGTAATGATTGCGCAGGATCGGGCGCGCCACGCGTGGCCATCCGCGCGCGCAGCAGCGCCCGTGATCCACTGGCTCTCGCCGCCTACGAGCGCCGTTCGCCCGTCGAGGCTCGCGGCGATTTTCGTTCGCAGCCACGGCCGGCCCCGCGTCATTCGCGACACGAAGCCCGCATTGAGCGTGCGTGCCTCGTCTTCCAGCAGTCCGACGTCGACCGCGATGCCCGCGGCGCGAAGACGGGCCGCGCCTCCGCCCTGATCGGGGTTCGGATCCGGCATCGCCGCGACCACGCGCGCAACGCCCGCCGCGATCAACGCGTCGACGCAAGGCGGCGTGCGGCCCTGCCGATTGCAAGGCTCGAGCGTCGAATACACCGTCGTGCCGCGCACGTCGCGACCTTTCTCGCGTGCATCGCGAAGCGCCGCCACTTCGGCATGCGCTTCGCCTGCGCGTTCGTGAAACCCTTCGCCGACTAGCTCCCCGTCCTTGACGATCACGCATCCGACGCGCGGATTGGGCGTGGTCGTGCAAAGCCCGCGCTCGGCGAGCGCGAGCGCGCGCGCCATGTAGC
>DATFCW010000095.1:0-41100 GCA_035252665.1 Casimicrobiaceae bacterium
CACGTCGACGAGCTCCTCGACCTCGGCGACGGTCACTTTGCCGCACGTCGCGATCATCGGATTGAAGTTGCGCGCGGTCTCGCGATACACGAGATTGCCGGCGCGATCGCCCTTCCAAGCCTTCACGATCGAAAGATCGGCGCGAATGCTCTCCTCGAGCACGTATTCGCGTCCGTCGAACGCCTTCGTCTCCTTGCTTTCCGCGAGCAGCGTTCCCGCCGCCGTCGGCGTATAGAAGCCCGGAATGCCGGCGCCGCCGGCGCGAAGCTTCTCGGCGAGCGTTCCCTGGGGCGTCAGCACGAGCTCCAGCTCGTGCGCCAGCACCTGCCGCTCGAATTCGCGGTTCTCGCCGACATACGAGGCGATCACCTTCTTCACCTGGTGGCCTTTGAGCAGAAGGCCCATGCCGAAGTCGTCGACGCCGGCGTTGTTGCCGGCGATCGTCAGGCCCTTCACGTTGCTGTCGACGAGCGCCTGAATGAGATTCTCGGGAATGCCGCAGAGACCGAAGCCGCCGGCAGCGATCGTCATGTCATCGCACAAAAGTCCCGAGAGCGCCTCGCGCGCGTTGGCGTAGACCTTGTTCATCGCATCGTCCTCGCTCGTGTCCGATTCGTTATTATGCGATATGGCGACGTCGCGGTCGGAGCGGGCGCGTTCGAGCGACGCGCCTCGCTTCACGCCGGCCGCGCTTTGACAAGGAATGCGCATCATGCCGGAACATCTCCTCCTCGAAACGAACGGCCGCGTCGGCCTCGCGCGCATCCACCGTCCGGAGCGCATGAACGCGCTCAATGACGACGTCGCGCGCGAGATCTGCGATGCGCTCTTCACGTGGGATGCGGATCCGGCGATCGGCTGCATTGTCGTCACCGGCAACGACAAGGCGTTCGCGGCCGGCGCCGATATCGGCGCGATGGCCGAGTGGGATTACGCGAAGGTCTACGCGGATGACTACATCACCGCGGAATGGGAAGGCATTCGCCGCGTGCGCAAGCCCGTGATCGCTGCCGTCGCGGGCTATGCGCTCGGTGGCGGATGCGAGCTCGCGATGGCGTGCGACATCATCATCGCGGCGGACACCGCGCGCTTCGGTCAACCGGAGATCACGATCGGCACGATGCCGGGCTTCGGCGGCACGCAGCGGCTGCCGCGTGCGGTCGGCAAGGCCAAGGCGATGGAATGGTGCCTGACGGGCCGCATGGTCGCCGCGGACGAAGCCGAGCGCGCGGGACTCGTCGCGCGCGTCGTGCCAGCGGCTGACTTGGAAAAGGAGGCGCTCGCGCTGGCGACGAAGATCGCATCGTTTTCGCTGCCGGTGGCGATGAAGATCAAGGAAGCGATCAACCGCGCATACGAATCGTCGCTGACCGAGGGTCTCGCATTCGAGCGTCGCGAATTTCATTCGACGTTCGCGCTCGACGATCAGAAGGAGGGGATGCGCGCGTTCGTCGAGAAGCGCAAGCCGAAGTTCAGGAATCGGTGAAGGCGTGAGCGATTATTGGGCATGGTGCGGCGATGAACAGCTCCTCGGCCATCCTCGCCTGGCTCGCCGATCACCGCGCTGACGCCGAAGCCTTTCTCGTCGAGCTCGTCCGCCAGCCTTCCGACAATCCGCCCGGCGACTGCGCGCCTCACGCCGAGAAGGCAGCAGCGCTATTGGAATCGATGGGCTTCGACGTCGAGCGCCACCGCGTGCCCGATGACGAGGTGCGCGCGCACGGCATGATCTCCTGCACGAACCTGATCGTGCGGCAGGAATTCGGCAGTGCGCGCGGGCCGACGATCGCGCTGAACGCACACGGTGACGTCGTGCCGCCGGGCGAGCACTGGACCGCCGATCCCTACAGCGCCGAGGTGCGCGACGGCGTCATGTATGGACGCGGCGTCGCCGTGTCGAAATCCGATTTCGCGACTTACGCATTCGCATTGCGCGCCCTGCGCATCGCAGCCCAGCGCGGCGGTTCGCTCGACGGAACCATCGAGCTTCACTTCACCCACGACGAGGAGTCGGGCGGCGAGCTCGGTCCCGCGTGGATTCTCGCGCGCGGCTTGTCGAAGCCCGATTACGCGATCTGCGCAGGCTTCGCACACGCGATCACGACGGCGCACAACGGCTGCCTGCACCTCGAAGTTGAAGTCGTCGGGCGCTCCGCGCATGCGGCCGAACCCGAAAATGGCGTCGATGCGCTCGAAGCCGCGAACGGCATCCTGAGCGATCTCTACGCGTTGCGGCGCGCGTACGCGGAAACGCGTTCCACGATCGCCGGCATATCGCATCCGACGCTCGTCGTCGGACTGATCGAGGGCGGCATCAACACCAACGTCGTTCCCGACCGCGTTCGCTTTCGCCTCGATCGACGCATCATTCCCGAAGAGAATCCCGACGTCGTGGAGGCGACGCTTCGCGACGAGATCGACGCCTTCGCGCGTCAATGGCCCAACGTGCAGGTGCGCGTGCGGCGAATCATGCTCGCGCACTGCTTCGTTCCGATCCCCGGACAGGAACGCCTCGTCGATGCATTGCGTCAGGCGGCGCGACAGCGCTTTGGCGGCGACCTGCCGCAGCACGGCGTGCCGATTTACACCGACGCGCGCCACTACACGGCGGCCGGCGTTCCGACCGTCCTCTTTGGCGCCGGCCCGCGCACGCTTGCCGAGGCGAACGGCCACCGCGCCGACGAGCAATTGCGTCTCTCCGATTTGCATCGAGCGACCGACATCGTCGCGCTCGCGCTTGCGGCGCTGCTCGCACCCGGCGCGTCGACGCACGCGTGAAAGCGGGCACGAAGGTCGCGCTGCGGCCGCTCGTCACGGCGCTCGGCATCGGCCAGATCATCTCGTGGGGAACGCTCTTCTATTCGATCGCGGTGCTCGGGCCGCCGATGGCGCGCGATCTTCGCATCAGCGACGTGATGCTCTACGGCAGCTTCACGGCGGGACTCTTCCTGTCGGGCATCGCATCGCCGTGGGTCGGCCGCCGCATCGATCGTCGCGGCGGTCGCAACGTGCTGGCCGCTGGCTCGGTGCTCGGCGCGGTCGCATGCGTAATTCTCGCGACATCGGTCGATGGCGCGATGATGCTCGGCGGCTGGCTCGTCGCGGGACTCGCGATGGCCGCCTGTCTCTACGATCCTGCGTTCGCGACGCTCTTTCGCGTGTCGGGCGCATCGTACCGGCGCACGGTAACCGCGTTGACGCTCTTCGGCGGATTCGCGAGCACCGTCTTCTGGCCGCTCTCTCAATATCTGCTCGAAGCGCACGGTTGGCGCTTCGCCTTCGCGGTTCATGCGGGATTGAACCTCGCCGTGTGCATGCCGCTGCATCTTGTTTTCGTGCCGTCGGCGGCGCATCGCGTGAGCGTGTCGACACCGAGCGGCGCGACGACCGACGTGGTGGCCAAACCGGGAACGTTCGTCTGGCTCGCCGCCGCGTTTTCGCTCGCTGCGTTTCTCTCGTCGGCGGTATCGGCGCATCTCGTCGTGCTGCTCGCGTCGGGCGGGCTCGCCGCGCGCGACGCCGTGCTGGTGGGTGCGCTGATCGGCCCGATGCAGGTCGCGGGACGCGTGATGGAATTCGCGTTCTCGAGCCGCTGGTCGCCGCTCATGGTCGGAACGCTTGCCTTCACGTTGCTCGCGACGTCGCTGATCGTGCTCTGCCTGGTGCGCGGCGTGTGGATTCTCGCGCTCGTCTTCGCGCTGCTCTATGGCTGGAGCAACGGCGTGATGACGATCGTGCGCGGAACGGCGCCCGGCGTGCTTTTCGGCTCACGCGACTACGGCGCGCTGCTCGGCCGCCTCGCACAGCCGCAATTCATCCTGAAGGCGTTCGCGCCCGTCGCCGTGACGCTGCTCTTCACGCTCGACGAAACGCGCCGCATCGCGCTCTACACGATCGCGCTTGCAAGCGTCGCCGCGTTCGTCGCGTATCGGATCGCGATCCGGGGAGCGGCTGCGCGCTGATCGAACGGCATTGCCGCGGCCGTCACCGCTTCCCCCACGACTGCATCAGCTTGTCCGCGAACCGCGTACCGAGCGCCTCGTCCTCGTGCATGAAATAGACGAAGGTTCGCGAGAGCCCCTTCGCCGCAATCCTTGCCGCCCACCGATCGAGATCGGCGTCGTCGTAGAACGTCCGGCGCAACCGGACATAACCCCAATCGGACGTCGATACGAACGGCGTCTCCCCTTCGTCGGTGTCCGTGCCGCACAGCATCGCGTTGCGCGAGGCGAGGGCATCGAACACATCGTCGCCGTGCCACGTGTCGTTGCGAAACTCGAACGCGACGCGCCCACCGGCGGGCAGCAATTCGAGGAACGCCCGAAGCCGCGGCAGGTCTTTCTTGAGGTAATGCGGAAGCTGGAACAGCACGACGCCCAGGCGATCGCCGAGGATCGCGGCCCGGCGCAGGAATTCGGCCGCGAGCGACTCGACATCCAGCAGTCGCTTGTCGTAAGTGATACGGCGGGGCGCCTTCAGCGTGAAGGTGAAGGTCTCCGGCACCTGGGTGAGCCATTGCGCGAGCATCGCCTCGGGCGGCATCCGGTAGAACGTATTGTTGATCTCGACCGTCGCGAAGCGCTCGGCGTAATAGCGCAACATCTCCGTCGCCGGAAGCTTTTCCGGGTAGAAGTGGCCGAGCCATTCCTTGTACGAATAGCCGCTCGTGCCGGCCAGAAGCTTCATCGACGGTCGTCTCCGTCAGCGGTCGTTTCGACGCAAAAAGCGACATGCCCGCCGCTTCCTTCCTCGCGGCGAACGCGGTTCCTTGATCCTTTTGCCGCATTTTGGCACGATGCGGTCATCGGGCGGGTTTTCCGCCCTTTTTCTCCTTGAATGAGGCGCGCATGGCGGCTCGTGCATTGGCATCGCTGACGGTGACCTTCGGCCTGGTGTCGATCCCGGTGAAGCTTTACGCCGCGACGCAGGCGCAGGCGAGCATCTCCTTCAACCTTCTGCACAAGGACTGCGGCTCGCGTCTGAAGCAGCAATATCTCTGCGCGCGCGAAGGCGTCGTCGTCGAGCGCACTGACATGGTGAAGGGCTACGAGTTCGCGAAGGACCAGTACGTCACGTTCACGCCCGAGGAATTGAAGGAGCTCGAGGAGAAGGGCACCCAGACCATCGAGATCAGCGAGTTCGTTCCCGCGTCGAGCATCGATCCGATCTACTACGACAAGGCGTACTTTCTCGGGCCCGACAAGGGCGGCGCCAAGCCGTATGCGTTGCTCGCGGAGAGCATGCGCCAGACCGGGCAGACGGCGGTTGGCCGCTACGCCGCGCGAGGCAAGCAGTACATCGTGCAGATTCGCGCGGTCGAGGGCGGGCTCGTCATGCAGCAGCTCCTCTACGCACCCGAGGTGCGCACGATCGCCGACATAGGCGTCGAAACCGCGCCGGTGCGCGACACCGAGCTGGCGCTCGCGAAGCAATTGATCGGGCAGATCTCCGCCGAAGCGTTCGATCCGACTCACTACGAAGACGACGTGCGCAAGCGCATCGAAGCCGCTGTGCAGAAGAAGGTCGAGGGCGAGCAGATCGCGATTTCGCCGCGCGTCGAGGAACGCGGCGCGCAGGTGATCGACCTGATGGAAGCGCTTCGCGCAAGCCTCGCGAAAACCGCCGCGAAACGGGCGCCCGCGAAGGCCACCGAAGCGGTTGCCTCCGAGCCCAAGGGACGCAAGGGCGCGCGAAAGGTCGTGCCGGAGCCTGAGGCTGCCGAGCCGGTGCGACGCAAGGCGGGCAAACGCTAGTCATGCGTCGCCCGGGGGTCGGCGAGCTCCGTTCGGGAACTTCTCCGCCAGCCGTGCGGAGAACTTGCGAAGATCGATCACCATCCGTTCGTGCGTGCCTCGGCCGATTTCCTCGTCGCCATCGGCGGCCGACACTCGAAATTCGATTCGACGACCCGCGACACCGGTCACTTCGGCAAACGCCGTGATGTGGCGGCCGACAGGCGTCGCGGCCAGATGCTCGACATCGACGCGCGTTCCGACCGCGCTCTCGCCGGGCTCGAAGTAGGGCTTTATTGCGTTCAGCGCGGCGTTCTCCATTGCCATGATCATCACGGGCGTCGCGAGCACCGGAGGCAGCGTCGAATCCTTGAATCGATTCGCGAGGTGATCGAAAGACACGACAAGCGCGAACGAGCCTTTCGCTCCTTCAGGTATTGCCCGCACGGCATCTCCTGGTCGACGAGTCGGCGGCTGCAAGTATAGGTCAGCGAGCTTGTTCGAGCGGCACGAATTCGGCGCTTTGCCGCGTCGATTACAGAACGTTCTACTTCGCCGATGTCGCGTCGCTTCGCAGGAAGCCCAGCCGTTCGAGGTCGAACTCCATCAGCAGCGAGACGCTGTCGGCGCCACGGCGGTCATGACGTATCGCATCGAAGCCGTGGCCATAGAGGAGGTACGCCTTCCACGCCTTCGTGCTCGGCACGTAGCCCAACGACGCGCTGGCGCCGGTGTTCCATGCGTGCGGTTGCGCGAGGCCGGGCGTGTAATCGATGCGTGCGCTCGCGGCACCGAAGCCAAGTTGCCAATGCTCGCCGGGATCGAGCGGTATCGCGTAGGCGCCGCCGAACAGGACGAAGTTTCGCGCGGAGAATTCGCCCTCGTAGTAGCCGGGCAGCAGCAGCGGAAACTCCGCTTCGAGAGGCAGCACGCCGCCGATGCGAAACGCGCTCAGGCGATCGGGATGCACCGACGCGCCGCCCAAAACCGACAGCGAAAACTTGTGATGCAGATCAGGCAGCGTGTAGTCGAAGAGCGCGCGCGCGAAGAATTTCTGCACCGCCTTCTGCACGTCGCGATCGCCGGCAAAGCCGTACGTGCCCGGATCGAAGCGAACCTGCGCGTCGTACCACACCGACAGTTCCGCAGCGAGCGCCGGCGCGAGCACCGGCTCGATGCCGCCTGCGCGAATTCCCGCGCGCACGTGAGCGATCGGCTGGTTGCTGGGAACCGCGAACGAGGGTGGATTGCGCCCGGTGCGCTCGAACGCGACGTAGCGAAAGCCGCCGTTCAGGATGGCGTTCACCGGCAGCCGCTGTCCGGGATTGAAAAGATGGTAGAGCGACAGATCGATGCCGCCGTCCTGCCCGCTGAAGGACTGGTCGCGAAGCCAGCGGCCCTCGCTGATCTCGTTGTAATCGTCGGCGAGCCCGCCGCCGCTGATGCCGATGCCGATATCGGTGTCCTTGCCGAGCGCGTCGCGGACGTCCCATTCGCCGTCCAGATAGACGGGCGACACCGCAACGCGCAGCGCATGATCGGCGTCGCCGAACTGCGGACGCGACAGGTAATAGAAAACGTACGCGCCTATCGGCGCGTGGCCCTGCAACGGCTGATCGTAACCAAATTCGACGAGATCGCGGCGAACCGGATCGATCTGGGCGCGCGCGGGCAAGACGACCAATGCCGCCGACAGCACCGCGATTGCAATCGAGCCGATCGTGCGTCGCATGCTCTGGGCTGAACGTGAAAGCGGATTGTGCGGGTATCGCAAACGGCGTGCCGGGGGCCGCTTATCATGTGATCGACGCGACGTGTGACGGAACCGGGCGTTGCGAACGCAAGTCGTACCCGACTGCACAGGTAAACGTTACAACACGGAAGAACAGGAACGCATGCGCCACGTCACGCAAAGTTCATACGTCAATGCAGCCATCCTGCGTGCATCGTTGCGCGATGGCACCGTCGTCGATCGACGCATCCACGACGCGTCGGCCGAGCGCCGCGCGCTCGTTGCCGGCCTTCTCGCGACGCCCGCATCGATCGCGCCCCGCTATTTCTACGATGCTCGCGGCTGCGCGCTTTTTGCGCAGATCTGTCGCCTGCCGGAGTACTATCCGACACGCACCGAATCGGCGATCTTCGAATGCCATCGTGATGCAATCGCGGCGTGCCTTGGTCGCGGCAAGGAATTCGTCGATCTTGGCGCAGGCGATTGCGCGAAAGGCGCGCGCTGGTTGCCGTCGCTTGCGCCGTGGCGCTACCTCGCTGTCGACATCGCCGCCGACGAGCTTGCGCAATCCGTTACGCGCCTCGCCGATGCTTTTCCGGACGTCGACGTGCGTGGCGTGGTCATCGATTTTGCGCACGGTCTCGATCTTTTTCGGGATGTCTCGGGTGGAGCGGTCACGTTCTTCTATCCCGGCTCGTCCATCGGCAACTTCGCGCCGCTCGAAGCCGCGCGCTTCCTGCACGCGATTCGCCGGCATTGCCGCGACGATGAGAGCGGCCTTTTGATCGGCGTCGACACGAAGAAGGACATCGCGCGACTCGAAGCCGCGTACGACGATGCGGCCGGTGTCACCGCGGCGTTCAATCGCAATGCGCTGTCGCACGTCAACCACGTGCTCGGCACGCATTTCGTTCCCGATGTATTCGCGCACGTCGCGTTCTACAACCCGCGCGATTCACGCATCGAGATGCATCTCGAGGCGCAAAGTCGGCAGACAGTGATCATCGACGGCATCGAGCGCACGTTCGAGGCAGGCGAGCGCATCCATACGGAGAACTCGTACAAGTACGCGCCAGCCGAATTCGAGGCGATGCTCGAGCGCGCGGGCTTTGCGAGCGTACGCACGTTCGAGGACGATGCCGGCGATTTCGCCGTGTATTGCGCGTTGGTGCGTTGAGTGGCCCGTTTGGAGTCGGAGACGAAACTCGCCCGGATTCGTTGGTGCGGTCGTAGCCAGTTTCGACTCTGGCCGAGGTCGAAGTCGGTGCGCAGTCGCGCACCGACCATTTCGGCGAGCTAGCGCGGCGTCACGAAGACGGTGACGCTGATCGTGCTCAATCGCTGAACGCTATCGCGCATCCCGCGCGAGCCGCACGCCGCTCCACTGCCAGCGCGCATCGGGCGGAAAGAAATTGCGGTAGGTCGTCCGCGCATGGCCGGGCGGCGTGATCCGCGATCCGCCGCGCAGCACGTACTGGTTGCACATGAACTTGCCGTTGTACTCGCCGATCGCCCCTTCCGCCGCATGGAAACCGGGGTAGGGCGCGTAGCTCGACGACGTCCACTCCCACACCTCGCCGTGCGCGATCGTCGACTGCGTAGCCGTACGCCAGCCCTCGCGCACCGGCTGGTCGTGGCCGCGCGTATCGTTGCGCGAGGCGACGGCTTCCCATTCGAATTCGGTCGGAAGCCGCGCGCCCGCCCAGCGCGCATACGCGTCGGCCTCGAAGTAGCTGACGTGCGTCACCGGCGCATGCGGATCGAGATCGCCGAGCCCATGGAGCGTGAACTCGCGCCATCGATCGCCTTGATGAACCCAATAGAGCGGCGCGTTCCAGGCTTGCGCCATCGCCATGTCGAAGCCGAGCGAAAGCCACAGCTCGGCACGCCGATAGCCGCCGTCCTCGATGAACGCGAGAAACTCGGCGTTGTTCACCGGACGCGATGCCAGCGTGAACGGCTCGATCCACACGCGATGGCGAGGCGTCTCGTTGTCGAACGCGAAGCCGTCGCCGTCGTGGCCGATGGTCGCGAGCCCCGCGCGATAGCGGATCCATTCGAGCGCACTCGCGTCGTGCTGTGCGGGCTTGCGCGTCGCATCGTACGCTGGATACAGCGGATTGCGCGAAAATAGATGCAACACGTCGGTGAGGATCAGCTCCTGGTGCTGCTCCTCGTGCGCGAGCCCGAGCTCGATCAGCGACGCGAGCGCCGGATCTTCGCGGGCACGCTCGCAGCATTCGCGCATCGCGTCATCGACGTGCGCGCGATACGCAAGGACGACATCGAGCGACGGCCGCGACAGCATCCCGCGTTCCGGCCGCGGATGGCGATCGCCGACCGCATGGTAGTACGAGTTGAAGAGCACGCGAAACGCGGGATCGAACGTGCGATAGCTCGGCACGTTCGGCGCGACGACGAACGTCTCGAAGAACCACGTCGTATGCCCGAGATGCCATTTCGCGGGACTCGCGTCGGGCATCGACTGCAGCGCGCAGTCCTCGGGCGACAGCGGCGCCACGAGCGAGCGCGTGCGCGTGCGGACCGCGTCGTAGCGCGGCAGAAGCGCACGCATCGATGCCGCCGGGGCGAGCGGCTCCTTCATCAATGTGAGGCTCATTGAACCGCCACCGTCGGAGGTCCGGCCACGAAGCGACCGATCGCCCGCGCCGAATCGAATCCTTCGCGCCGGAAGATCGCGAGCACGTCGTCGACCGCACCGGGCGCGCATGCGACGAGGAGCCCGCCGGATGTTTGCGGATCGGTCAGTAGTGCACGCTCGACATCGCCAATGTGCCTGCTCGCTTCTATATTCGCGCCATACGAATCGAAATTGCGCCGCGATGCGCCGGTCACGAATCCTTCCGCTGCCAGCTTGCGAACACCGGGATGCAGCGGAATGCGGTCGAACGCGATCGTTGCGCCGAGCTTCGCACCTTTGCACATTTCGAGCAGATGACCGAGCAGACCGAACCCGGTGACGTCGGTCAGCGCATGGACATCGTCGCGTTGAGCGAGCGCGATGCCCGGCGTGTTGAGCGCGGTCGTGCTTGCGACCATCGCGTTGTAGTGCTCGTCCGATAGCGCTTCGCGCTTGAGCGCCGCGCTGTATATCCCGACGCCGAGCGGCTTGCCGAGCACGATGGCGTCGCCTGCGCGCGCACCGTCGTTGCGCTTGACGCGGCGTGGATCGACGAGCCCGATCGCGACCAGGCCGTAGATCGGCTCGACCGCGTCGATGGTGTGGCCGCCGGCGATCGAAATCCCGGCACGCGCGCACACCGATTGGCCGCCTTCGAGGATGCGACCGATCACATCGAGCGGAAGCGTTGCGATCGGCATGCCGACGATCGACAGCGCGAAGAGCGGCGTCGCGCCCATTGCATAGACATCGGAGATCGCATTGGTGGCCGCGATCGCGCCGAAATCGAACGGATCGTCGACGATCGGCATGAAGAAATCCGTCGTCGCGACGATCGCCTGCCGGTCGTTGACGCGATACACCGCGGCATCGTCGGCAGTATCGATGCCGACGAGCAGCGCCTCGGGCACGCGCGTGCGGTCGACGTTCGCAAGAAGCTCCTGTAGCACGCCCGGCGCGATTTTGCAGCCGCAGCCGCCACCGTGCGAAAGACGGGTGAGCCGGATCGGCGAATGCTGAGCTGCGTTCATGGAAAGAGGACACGCCGGGGCCAGTACGGCCCGGAAGGCGTAAGACACGCGGAAGTGGGATAAGTCATTCTATCGTACGCAGTGGACAATTTCGGTCGCCTTCCCGGACGGCGCTGTTGGAAAATTCCGACGCGGATCAACCGCTTGCGACTCCGGCGCTTTTCTTGCAGTGTCGGCAGGCGTAGCATTGACGGATTCGACCGCAAGGAAGTGGATTGAAACCGACGGACATCGTAAATCCCGATTATTTCCACAAAGTCGTCGACTGCCAGTGGGCGTGTCCGGCCCACACTCCGGTTCCCGAATACATCCGGCTCATCGCCGCGGGTCGTTACGGCGATGCGTATCTCGTCAACTGGAAATCGAATGTCTTTCCGGGAATCCTCGGGCGCACGTGCGACCGGCCGTGCGAGCCCGCATGTCGTCGCCTTCGCGTCGAAGTCGGTTCGGCCGAGCATCGCCGAACGGGTGCGAAGCCGGAGCCCGTCGCGATCTGCCGATTGAAGCGCGTCGCGGCGGATCAGAAGGAGGACATCCGGCCGCGCCTGCCTTCGCGTGCAACGTTTCGTAACGGCAAGCGGATCGCGTTGATCGGCGCCGGACCGGCCTCGTTGACCGTTGCGCGCGACCTCGCGCCGCTCGGCTACGAATGCGTGATCTTCGACGGCGATACGCAGGCCGGCGGCATGATGCGCACGCAAATCCCCAAGTTTCGACTGCCCGATCGCGTCATCGACGAGGAGGTCGGCTATATCCTCGACCTGGGCATCGAGTTTCGACCGGGCGTGCGCATCGATTCGCTCGCACAACTTCTCGACGACGATGCGCCCGAGCGCTTCGACGCGGTGTTCGTCGGCAGCGGCGCACCACGCGGGCGCGATCTCGACGTTCCCGGACGACGCGAAGCGGCGGCGAACATTCACATCGGCATCGACTGGCTGTCGTCGGTGTCGTTCGGACACACGACGTCCATCGGCAAGCGCGTCATCGTGCTGGGCGGCGGCAACACCGCGATGGATTGCTGTCGCAGCTCGCGCAGGCTTGGTGGCGACGAAGTGAACGTCGTCGTGCGCTCGGGCTTCGACGAGATGAAGGCGTCGCCGTGGGAAAAGGAAGACGCGATGCACGAGGGCATACCGATCCACAACTTCCTCGTGCCGCTCGAGTTCACGCACGAAAACGGACGACTGACCGGCGTCACCTTCGAGAAGGTCGAAGCGAAACGCGACGCGCGCGGACGCCGAACGCTCGTGCCGACGGGCGAGTCACACGTGCATTTTCCCTGCGACGACGTGCTCGTCGCGATCGGCCAGGAAAACGCGTTTCCATGGATCGAGCGCGACATCGGCATCGCGTTCGACGATCGTGGCATGCCAATCGTCGATCGCACGACGATGGCTTCAACGCGTCCCGGCGTCTACTTCGGCGGCGACGCGGCGTTCGGACCGAAGAACATCATCTGGGCGGTCGCGCACGGTCATGACGCGGCGATCTCGATCGACTTGCAATGCCGCGGCGAATCGCTCGACAAGCGGCCGCCGCCGCACGTGAACCTGCTGTCGCAGAAGATGGGCATTCACGAGTGGAGCTACGACAACGCGATCCACGGTGACCGCCGCTATCGCGTGCCGCTTCGCGACGTGACCATCGTGTTGAAGGACATTCGCGCCGAGGTCGAGCTCGGCTTCGATGCGAAGCTTGCGTACGCCGAGGCGCAGCGTTGCTTGAACTGCGACGTCCAGACGGTGTTCGCCGACAGGCTCTGCATCGAGTGCGACGCCTGCGTCGACATCTGCCCGATGGACTGCATCACGTTCACACACAACGGCGACGAGGGCGATCTGCGGACGCGGCTCACGGCGCCCGCGGTGAATCGCGAGCAATCGCTGTACGTTTCCACGCCGGTGAAGACGGGCCGCGTGATGGTGAAGGACGAGGACGTCTGCCTGCATTGCGGGCTTTGCGCGGAACGTTGTCCGACCGGCGCGTGGGACATGCAGAAGTTCTTGATCGACATGGCGCGGGCGGAAGATCGTGTGCGCGAGCCGGCGCACGTGCTGGCGGCGGACTGATAGCGCTGACATGGACGCCCGCGTGAAATCCCTCGTTCGCGTCAACGACTTCGTCGTCAAGTTTGCGAACGTCAACGGTTCCGGTTCGGCGTCGGCGAATGGTCTGTTCGCGCGCGCGATCCTGCGCATGGGCGTGCCGGTCGCCGCGCGCAACATCTTCCCGTCGAACATCCAGGGCCTGCCGACGTGGTACGAAGTTCGAGTCGCCGAAGCGGGATGGCGCGGGCGGCGGGGCGGCGTCGACCTGATGGTCGCGATGAACCCGCAGACGTGGGACAAGGATGTCGCCGAGATCGAATCCGGCGGCTATCTCTTCTACGATTCGACGAAGCCGCTGCCGCCGTCGAAATTCCGCGAGGACGTCGCGGTGCTCGGCGTGCCGCTCACCGCGATCTGCAATGCCGAATACGCGGACATGCGGCAGCGCCAGCTCTTCAAGAACATCGTCTATCTCGGTGCGCTGTCGGCGCTGCTTGACATCGACGCCGCCGAGATCGAGCGGCTCTTCGCCGAGCAATATCGCGGCAAGGAAGCGCTGCTCGACTCGAATCGCAAGGCGCTCGCGATGGGACGCGACTACGCGCTCGCGAATTTCGAATGCCCCATCGGCTTGTCGGTGGAGCGGCGCAATGCAGTCGGCAACCGCATCTTCATCGATGGCAACTCGGCGGCCGCGCTTGGTGCGGTGTACGGCGGCGCGACGGTGGCCGCGTGGTATCCGATCACGCCGTCGTCATCGCTTGCCGAGAGTTTTTCGAAATGGTGCCGGAAGTTTCGCGCCGACAAGGCGACCGGGGAGCATCGTTACGCCATCGTGCAGGCCGAGGATGAGCTCGCATCGATCGGCATCGTGATCGGCGCGGCATGGAACGGCGCGCGCGCGTTCACCGCGACGTCGGGACCCGGCGTTTCGTTGATGCAGGAGTTTCTGGGGCTCGCGTATTTCGCGGAGATTCCAGCCGTGCTCTTCGACGTGCAGCGCGGCAGCCCGTCGACCGGAATGCCGACGCGCACGCAGCAGGCCGATTTGTTGTCGTGCGCGTACGCATCGCACGGCGACACGAAGCACGTGCTGCTCTTTCCCGAGGACCCGCGCGAATGCTTCGAGTTTGGGGCACTCGCATTCGATCTCGCCGATCGGCTGCAGACGCCGGTGTTCGTGATGATGGACCTCGACATCGGCATGCAGGATTGGCTCTCCGAGCCGCTCGCGTGGGACGATAGCCGGCAAATGGATCGCGGCAAGGTGATGACCGCCGCCGACCTCGATGCCGGACGCGACTTCGGGCGTTACCTCGACGTTGATGGCGACGGAATTCCATATCGGACTTATCCCGGCACGCATCCCGCAAAGGGCAGCTATTTCACACGCGGCACGACGAAGGACCGCTATGCGCGCTACACCGAGGAAGGGCCGGCGTACGTCGACAACATGCAGCGGCTCCTGCGGAAGTTCGAGACGGCGAAGACGCTGTTGCCGAAGCCGGTGATCACGCCGGCCGCGCAGACGACGACGTCGGGCGTGATCTGGTTCGGCTCGACGGGCGCCGCGATGGCGGAGGCGCTCGCGGAGCTCGCGCTCCAGGACGTGCACCTCGATCGCATGCGCATTCGCGGTTTTCCGTTCGACGATGCAGTCGCCGATTTCATCGCCGCGCACGATCATCTCTTCGTCGTCGAGCAGAACCGCGACGCACAGCTCAAGACGCTGCTCGTCAACGAATGCGGCGTCGATCCCGGCAAGCTGACGTCGATCCTGCATTACGATGGCACGCCGATCACCGAGCGCTTCATCACGCGCGAGATCGGCGAGAAGGCGCGGCTGTACAACGTGAAGCCGCTCACGATCAGGAAGACGGGAGGGCGTGCTGCGTGACCTACCTCGCCAAGCCGAAGATCCACCACCCCGACCTGCCGAAGAACGCGCTCGGGTACACGCGTCGCGACTACGAAGGCGCGATCTCGACGCTATGCGCAGGTTGCGGTCACGATTCGATCTCGGCCGCGTTGATCCAGGCCTTCTATGAGCTCGACATCGCGCCACATCGCGTCGCGAAGCTTTCCGGCATCGGCTGCTCGTCGAAGACACCGACGTACTTCCTCGGCAATTCGCATGGCTTCAACAGCGTTCACGGCCGCATGCCGTCGGTGCTCACCGGCGCCGCGCTCGCGAATCGCGACCTGATCTACCTCGGCGTATCGGGCGACGGCGACTCGGCGTCGATCGGCCTCGGACAGTTCGCGCACGTTCTTCGCCGCAACGTCAACATGGTGTACATCGTCGAGAACAATGGCGTGTACGGTCTCACGAAGGGACAGTTCTCCGCCACCGCGGACAAGGGCAGCAAGAGCAAGCGCGGCGCCGTCAACAACGACGAGCCGATCGACCTTGTGCTCCTCGCGCTCGCGCTCGGCGCCACATTCGTCGCGCGCGGGTTCTCGGGCGACAAGGCGCAACTCGTGCCGCTCATCAAGGCGGCGGTGATGCATCGCGGCGCGGCGTTCGTCGACGTCGTCAGTCCATGCGTGGCGTTCAACAATCACCCAGGCTCGACGAAGAGCTACGACTATGTCCGGGAACACAACGACGCGGTCAACCGCCTCGATTTCATGCCGGAGCGTGTGCCGATCACCGCCGACTATCCCGAAGGAAGCGTGCGCGAAGTGATGCTGCATGACGGCGCCACGATTCGCCTGCGCAAGCTCGACGCCGACTACGACCCCTCGGATCGGGCGACGGCGATGACGTATCTCGAGTCGCGCCGCGCGGGCGGCGAGGTCGTCACCGGCTTGCTGTACGTTGACGCGGGCAGCGACGACATGCATGCGTCGCTCGCGACGGTGCGGGCGCCCCTCAATTCGCTCGGCGATGCCGATCTCGTTCCCGGCGCTGCCGCACTCGAAAGCGTCAACGCGTCGCTTCGTTAGCGCGCTTCTCGTCGCCGCGCTCTTCGCGCTTGCCTTGCCGAGCTCTGCCGACTCTTCGCAGCCGGCGCAAATTCTCGACGTTCGCGACGCGCGTTTCGTAACCGAGCAGGAGCTCGTTGCGCGTCTGGTTCACGCGCGCTACCGTTTGCTCGGCGAGATTCACGACGACCCCGCGCATCACGCGATTCGCGCGCGATTGCTGGAAGAGATCGCACAGGCAGGCGTACATCCGGCGGTGGTCATGGAACAGTTCGACCTCGATCACGACGACGCGCTGCGCGCCGCGCAGCAATCGGGCGCGACCGCGGCGCACGTCGCCGTCGCAGGCGCGCTCGATCGGAAGGGATGGCAATGGCCGCTGCACGAGCCGATCATCGCGGCCGCGCTTGCGGCGAATCTTCCGCTTCGCGCCGGCAATCTTCCGCGATCGGCGCTGTTCGAGCCCGAAACGACACTTGGGGGCAACGCATCGCTGCACACGCGCTTCGACTCGGCACGCTGGACCCCGGCACAGGCGCGAACGCTCCGACACGACATCGTCGTCGACCATTGCGGCCAACTACCTGCGAACGTCGTGCCACGTCTCGTGCTCGCGCAACGGTTGCGCGACGCCGGGATGGCGCAGGCGCTCGTCGACGATGCGACGGCGGATGGTGCGATTCTGATCGCCGGCAACGGCCACGTGCGCCGCGATCTCGGTGTGCCCGTGTACCTGGATGCGGAAGGCGGCGACGCGGCGGCCATCATGAGCGTCGGATTCGTCGAGATCGAGCCCGCGAAGCTCATCACGTCCGAGCTCGCACGAAAGCTGGCGAAGCGCTACGCAGTGTTCGACTATGTCTGGTTGACGCCGCCTGTTGCACGGCCCGACCCTTGCGAAGCATTTCGACGCGCGCCGAAGCGTTTGCATTGACGGGCGCCTCGCGTTTTGTCGCGCGAAACAGGATGCGCGACAGGTCTAGAATAGCTCGATGCCTCGTGCAGTCTGGATCATTCTCGGCGCAATCGGCGGTCTCGTCGCGCTCCTTCTGATCGGCGTCGCGATCGCGATTGCGACGGTCGATCCGAATCGGTTCGTTGCGCCGATCACCGCTGGCGTCAAGGCCGAGACGGGACGCGATTTGCAGATCCGCGGTCCGGTCGAGATCAAGGTCTCGCTCGAGCCGAAGGTCGTGCTGCCCGACGTCGCGTTCGCGAATGCGCCCTGGTCGAAAACGCCGCAGATGCTGACGGCGAAACGGATCGAGGCGCAGATCGCGCTGCTGCCGCTTCTGTCCCGTCGCTTCGAAGTCGTCGAATTCACGCTCGTGGATCCCGTGATCACGCTCGAGACGGATGCGAACGGACGCGGCAACTGGGAATTCGCATCGAATCCCGGGAGTGCCGCGGCATCCCCATCGACGCCGGGAGGGGCAAGGCCTGCTATCGGCATCGGCAACTTCGAGATACGCGACGGGACGCTGACTTATCGCGATGGCGCCACGGGCAAGATCACGAGCGCCGCGATCGAGCGATTGTCGCTGCGCGCACGCGACATGCAGGCGCCCATCGCGGTCGACTTCCGCGGCAAGGTCGACGACGTGCCGATCGCATTGTCGGGCGATCTTGGGTCGGCAGACAAATGGCTGCATCAGCAGTGGCCGTTCCCGGTCGCCGTCAAGGGTGACATCGGCGGCAAAGCGGTCAAGCTCGACACCAAGCTCGCGCGTACCGGAACGTCGACGAAGCTCGACGATCTCGACGTGTCGTTCGCCGGGATCGCCGCGAAGGGCTCTGTGCATATCGTCGATGATGGCGCTCGCAAGCGCTACGTGATCGACATCAACGTGCCGTCGCTGTCGCTGAAGGATTTGCCCGAAGGTTCGAGCGCCAAACCGAGCAGTCCAGCGAAGGGGCAGCCTGCCCCGTCCTCACGCTGGCTCGTGCCCGACACGCCGCTACCGGTCGCGCCGCTTCTTGCGGTCGACAGCGAAGGTTCGATCGCCATAGGCGAGCTAACCACGCGTGCCGGTACGCGGATCTCGCGCGTCGCGACGCAATTCACGTCGCGCGCCGCGAACCTCGATGCGAAGTTTTCGGCGGGCGAAATTCTCGGCGGATCGATGCGAGGCGAGGCACGATTCGAGGGACGCAACGCGCAGGTGCCGAACGTGTATCTCGTGCTCGATGCGCAGGATCTCGATCTCGCGGCGCTTGCTGCGGTCGCGGACATCAAGCGCCCGATTCACGGCGGTCGCGTGCGGGCGAATATCGACATTCGCGGACAGGGGACAACACCGCACCGCGTTGCTAGCACGATGAAGGGCACGATCTCGGTCGTCTCCGGGCCCGCATCGCTCGGCCGCTCGGCCGTACAGGGCGAATCGGCGCTCGCGCAACTTGCGGGAGCGCTCGATCCGATGCACAACGTCGATTCGGCAACCGAGCTACGCTGTGCGGTCATCCGCTTGCCGCTTTCCGAGGGCATCGCGCACGTCGATCATTCGATCGCCGTCGAGACGTCGAAGATCGCGGCGTCGGCGAGCGGAACGATCAATTTTCGCGACGAGACGCTCGACTTGAGCGTCGAGCCACAGATCCGCCAGGGCGTGAAGATCGACCTCACGCAATTCGCGAGTCTCGTGCGCATCCAGGGACCGTTCGAGAAGCCGACGGTGGGCATCGACGCCGCGCAATCGGCGAAGACGATCGCGGAGCTCGCCGCGCTCGGCGCAACCGGCGGCGGACTGGCCGTGATCGGCAAGGCGCTGATCTCGTCGGGCGGCGCAACGACGTCGCCCTGTCAGGTCGCGATGAGCGGCAACGTGCCGCGCGAAAACGCTCCTGCGAAGGGCAAGCAGGCGCCGGCCGCGGCTGACCTTGGCTTGCCGAAGGATGTCGGCAAGGCGCTGGGGAAGCTGCTGGGGCGGTAGGGGCGCTGCGCTAGATCACATGCGAATGCGATCACCGCGCAATCTGTGAATGACGTCAGCGGGCGCGCCGGCTCACCATGCCGTAGTCGGCAAGTAGTAAACGATCCGAAGACCTCCGCGTTTGCCGCGCCCGGCTATGTTCCAGGCATTCGCGCACGCCACCGGTGTCAGGGATTACCGAACCGGCGTCAGGTTCTGCGGCCAGTGCCTGCTGAAGCTCTGAATATTCGTCATCGCCGAGTTATGCGTGCACGAGGCGCGTGAACGTCTCGACGAAGCTGATCATTCCGGCACTGTACGGCATTGATGTCGTGCGTCAAAACGAATAGCACTCCGTGCCAGTGACCCGCGCGTTCGTCTTCGGAACGCGCCTCATGCTTTCGGCGCCCTGACTTTGCACGGATGCGTCGCCATCCAATGTCGCGCGATATCGATCCTTCTCGCGACCCAGACGTCTTCGTGTCGTTGCACGTAATCGAGAAAGCGGCCGAGCGATGCGATGCGGGCAGGGCGTCCGATGATCCGGCAGTGCAGCCCGATCGACAGCATTTTCGGTGCATCCAGGCCATGCGGATCTCCTTCCTCGTACAGCGTGTCGAACGCGTCGCGAAGGTAGGTCTCGAACTGCTCGCCGCTGTTGAATCCTTGTGGCGTCGCGAAGCGCATGTCGTTCGCGTCGAGCGTATAGGGCACGACGAGCTGCATCTTTTTTCCATCGCGTGTCTCGACCTCGCTCCAATAGGGAAGGTCATCGGCATAGCTGTCCGCGTCGTAGACGAAACCGCCATGCTCGACGACCAGGCGACGCGTGCGGGGACTGTCGCGTCCGGTATACCAGCCGAGCGGCGGCGAACCGCCAAGACGCGCGATGATCTCGACCGCGCGCGCGATGTGCTCGCGTTCGGTCGCCTCGTCGACGTTCTGATAGCTGATCCAGCGATAGCCGTGACTCGCGATCTCGTGACCATCGGCCAGAAACGCATCGACGACGGCAGGGTGACGCTCGAGCGCCATCGCCACGCCGAAGATCGTCAATGGCATGGTGCGCTCGCGGAACGCACGAAGCACGCGCCACACGCCAGCCCGCGAGCCGTATTCGTAGAGCGACTCCATCGACATGTGCCGATCGGCGAATGCGCTTGCGCCGACGATCTCGGAGAGAAAGATCTCCGACGCGGCGTCGCCGTGCAAAACGTTGTTCTCCGCGCCCTCCTCGTAATTCAGCACGAACTGCAGCGCGATGCGCGCACCGCCGGGCCAGCGCGGATGCGGCGGTGTCGCGCCATAGCCGACGAGGTCGCGGGGGTAGCGAGTGGAGGGCTTCGAGGCCATGCGATGCAAGCGAGCGTGCGTCCAGCATACAATGCGCGGTCCGCGCGGAGCAATCGGCATGCGCAACCCGCATCGACACGCGCACCGTGCGGATCGGCATCGAGCGCCGATTCCTCGAACGACGACCGATGGAAGCTTACGCAGACGAGTGGCTGCAACTCCTGATCCGGTGGATCCACGTGATCACCGGGATCGCATGGATCGGCGCGTCGTTCTATTTCATCTGGCTCGACAACAGCCTCGAGGCCCCGCGCGATACGCGTGATGCGCCCGACGCGATCGGCGGCGAGCTCTGGGCAATTCATGGCGGCGGCTTCTACCATGTTGCGAAATACCGTATCGCGCCGCCAGTTCTGCCCGCCACGCTGCACTGGTTCAAGTGGGAAGCGTATTCGACCTGGCTGTCGGGCTTCGCGCTCCTCGTCGTGCTCTACTGGTGGCACGCCGACATCTACATGATCGATCGCAGCGTCGCGCGGATCGATCCATGGCAGGCAATCCTGATCAGCGCGGCGCTGCTCGTCATCGGCTGGCTCGTCTACGACCAACTGTGCGTGCGCCTCGGTTTCCGGCACGAGCGGTGGCTCGGCGTGCTGCTCGTCTCGTTTCTAGCTGCCGTCGCGTGGGCGCTTTCGCACGTGTTCAGCGGACGCGCGATGTACCTCCAGATCGGCGCGATGCTCGGCACGATCATGGCGGCGAACGTGCTGTTCGTGATCATTCCCGCGCAGCGCGCGCTGGTCGTGGCGAAGAGCGAGAACCGCGCTCCCGACCCGGTGTTCGGCCTGCGCGGGAAGCAGCGGTCGGTGCACAACAACTACCTCACGCTCCCTGTGCTGCTGACGATGATCAGCAACCACTATCCGATGACGTTCGGGCATCCGCACGCATGGCTCGTGCTCGCGTGCATGCTGTTGCTCGCCGCGTACGTCCGTCACTTCTTCAATCTCCGGCATCGCGGGAGGACGGTCTGGGCGATTCCCGCCACGGCCGCCCTCGGCGCCCTCGTGCTGGCGATTGCGATCGCCCCGCCAAAGCTTGCCGGCGCGAAAGCCGTCAGTTTCGCCGAAGCGCAGTCGATCGTTCATCGCCGGTGCACGCCGTGCCACGCCGAGCGCCCGCAGCAGGCAGGAATTGCCGAAGCGCCGAAGGGGATCGTTCTAGAAACGCCGGTGCAAATCGCGACCAATGCCGCTGCGATTCGTGCGCAAGCCGTGGCCTCTCGCGCGATGCCGCTTGGCAATCTCACGCAAATGACCGACGACGAGCGCGCACGCCTCGCAGCGTGGCTCGACGCAGGCGCGAAAACGGACTGAATGCGCGAAGCGTTATTCGCCTGGAATCAGCGAATAGACCGCTGCGCTGTAGGGGACATCGCGAATGAGCAAACGATTGCGGGCGATACATTCGAACGCCGGTGCGTTTGATGAAGCGAGCGCGCGTTTCCGATTCCTGCGGGCAGACAACATCGGATGGGGCCTCGCAGTCGTTGCTGCGTTACTTCGCGTGCTTCGGCTGATGGAGTTGAATCGTGAAGTCGCCGCGCGTCACGAAGACGTAGTAGCCGTGCTCGGCTTGCGTTGTCGCTCGAGCGCTTCGCGCCCGAGCGCGGAGAGCGCGATGTGCTCGCCGCCTGTTACGCAATGCAAGCGATCGATGTAGCCGCGCGCGTGCGCCTCTTCCCACACGGGAAGCCGGGGACACGACGTTCGCCAGGCATCCATCACTTCCGCATGGGGACGCGCGTCAGACCCGATCCATTCCAGCAAATCGAAGGTAAGCGGCTCGACAGGATCCATCGCGTTCGTTTTCCTTTCGTCATGCCACTATGTCCGCGCGACCGATGAGCAGCATCGCGCGGCTTCATCGGCGCTCCGAGGCATAGAACGCGACTTCTTCGTCATTGCCTTGCATCCGCAGCATCTTCTCGAAACGGAAGCCGAGTTTCTCCAGCAACGAGATGGATTTGGCGTTGTCCGGCGAGACGATCGCGACCAGCCGCCGAAGCGACAAGACATCATGCGCGAATGCCAGCACGGCTGTCGCCGCCTCGAATGCAAAGCCTTGGCTGCGAAACTCGGAAAGAAACGCAAAGCCGACATCCACCTCGTCCAGCGTCTGGCGCTTGATGAGGCCGCACATGCCAATCGGAGCGCCGGTTTCCTTCGATTCGACCGCGTAGAGACCAAAGCCTTCACGTCCATACATCGCGACGGGGTCGTTCTCGATATAGCGAGAAGCATCATCGAGCGTCGATACGTGCTTGTCGCCGATGAATCGGATCCAGTCGGGTTCGTTCAAGAGCCGGAACACGAACGGCGCATCGCTCGCAACGAACCAGCGAAGGCGCAAGCGGTCGGTTTCCACGACGTTCACGGATGCTCCAACGTCAGCCATCGTGCGCTTGAAGCAGCGGATTGCGTTGCCAATGGCCGAGGCGCGCGAACCGGCATCCGTCGTATTCGATGGAATCACTCAGCGGATAAGAGCCCAGGTCACGGCAAAAACGGGAACGAATTCTCGGTTGCGTTAGCTTCGGCGACGCTGATGTCGGAGTAGGCCGCGCGGTGGGACAGGTTCTTCACGACGCGAGGCGGATCACATAGCGTTGGACGATCTCGCCACGGTCTGGCAAATAGGCTTCGTCGATCAGCACACCACCGTTGCCAACGATCACCCTGGTCGACGCAATGTTCGATTTCGCGCAGGTGAGCAACGCTTCGTCGAGACCCAACTTGCGCGCTCGCAGCAGCGACAGCCGCAGAATTTCTCTGCCATGCCCGCGCCCGCGCGCACTCGGCCGGATGCCGTAACCGATGTTTCCGCCTTCGCGGCGCAACGCCGGCGTAAGCGTGTGGCGGATATTCGACACGCCGACGACGCGGGCGCCGTCCCCTACCAGCCAGTACGTCGAATGCGGAACGAAACCGTCCGGAAGACCGAGGCCCCGGGAGCACGCGTCGAGCCGTGCGAGCAGGGCATCGAAATCGTCGTGCTCGAAACGCAGCACGAACGGAATGAGTGGCTCGCCTCCTTTCACGAACTCGTCGACCAGCGCAACGTACGAGTCGCGAAGCGCGCCGGTGGGCGAAACGAGCTCGATGCCGGGCCTCACTGCGCCAGCGCGTTGCGAACGCCGTGGAGGAAGGCCGCCACATCGCCCGAATTTCGGAACTCGACCCATTCCGCGGCCGGATAAGTGCAATGCGCTCGAAGCGTCGAAAAGCGTCGGCGCCGATCGCCATACGTCTTCAAGACCCACAAGAGAATCGAATCCCGCGAGAAGAATGCGCGGCGAAGCGACTCGCGATTCCCGGCGTAGAGCAACTCGCCGGTGACGCTGCGCATCAACGTACGGCGAAGGGCCCGCACGAGCACCGTGCAGAACCCGATGTTCAACCACACGATCGCCGTCGCGCGCGGCCACACGAGATCGCGGATCACGCTGTAGTTGCCGTCCACGACCCAGCGAGGCGCGGACGTTGCGGCGTCGGCGAGCTTCGCGAATTCGTCGGGTGATCTCGCGTTCCAGTTCGGTCCCCAGTACAGCTCGTCGAGCTGGATCGCAGGACATGCGAGAATCGCCGCCAATTTGCGCGCGAACGTCGTCTTGCCGGCGCAGCTCGACCCAATGACGACGACGCGATCGAGCCGTTGGCGGGGAATGCTATCGAGCGTCATCGCCTCCTGGCGCCAAAAATGCTGCCGAACGCAACGCCGAACGCCGCGCCAAGCGCAACGCCCATTGCCAACTGGCCGAGTGCCGCGCCAATCGCCGTTCCGATTCCTGCGCCAAGCGCAATTCCGATACCGAGCCTCATCCCGATCGTCTCCTTCAAATCTTCTGCTTGCGAAGCCGCCGACACTATAAACGAGCTTGTGTCGCGGTCGCCGTCATATCGGACGCAATTGCTCGGCGATCGTGCGCGTTTTGTCAGTGACCTCGTCGCCGGTATGCAGCGTCGTCTTGCGCTCGACGAGCATGACCAGGCATTCGTGATCGGCCACCGGGTTGTGGCGTACGCCCTTCGGAACGACGAATACGTCGCCGCGATCGAGCACGACGATTCGATCCTCCATTTCAATGCGAAGCGAGCCCGCGAGGATATAGAAGAGCTCGTCTTCGTCGTCGTGACTGTGCCACGCGAGCGAGCCCTTGACCTTGGCCACTTTGACGAACGAATCGTCGAGCTCCGCGACTACGCGGGGAGACCAATATTCCGTGAGCGCGGCAGCAATGCGTTCCGGCGAGACGACGTGGGCCATCGTTGACTCTCCTCGATGTGTCGACGTGCGCCACGTCATCAAAGAAGCGCAACGCGCGGTCGCTACCGCGCCCGTGCCGCCGACAACAAGAGTTGCATATGAATTTTCGACTTGTACTCGGTGCCGGTGAAAACCGCCATCCTCTCAACGCCGAAGCGCGTGAAGCCGGCGTCTTCGTATAGCCTGATCGCCGAGAGGTTGTCGTCCGTGACGGTGAGCGCGACGCCCTCGATGCCATCGCGCGCTCGCGCATGGTCGAGCGCCGCGGAGAGCAGGTCGCGTCCTGCGCCGCGCCCGCGGTAGCGGGCCGTAACGATCATGCCGACGATCGACGCCTTGTGGCGGACCTTGAAGCGGCTCGAATACTCGATGGCGACGGCGCCGACAAGCCGCTCGCCGTCGAATGTGCCGAACGCCTGGCTCGCGCCGCCTGGGTCGCACACGCGTTTCTGCCACCACGACAACGGCTCGGCCAAGCGCTCGGCCGGCGTCGAAGTGAATGCGTCTGGGTCGGACGCGTAAGCATCGAGCATCAGCGCGCGGTACGTTGGCACGTCCGCGACTTCGAGCGCCCTGATGTTCATGCCCGTCCCGCAGGCGCAATGTCGAAGTGGACGACGTCCTCCCGAATGCCAAGCTTCGAATGCAGCGCGATCGCCGGCGCGTCACCGCGATCGGCCTGAACGAAGATCACCTGCGCGCCGCGCAGCGCCGCAACGTGACGCAGGACGCCGATCATTGACGTGGCGACGCCCTGCCTTCTGTACGCCTCCTTCACTGCCAGATCGTAGATGCGCGACGGATGCGACGCCGCTCGAGGAGTCGGTTGGAATGCCGGGCCCGTTTTCGCAAGGATCAACCGGATGCTATGCGATCAACCAGGCAAAGAGGACGAACAATGCGGTTCCAATTCCCAATCTCTTCAGGCGGACGCGTGCATCGACCGATGGCCATCAGGCGAAGACCAGCGCAGCGATGATTCGCAGAGGCACCGTCGCGACAGGAAGTTGCCCGAAGTTCTTTGCCGGCGATCAGATAGGCCACGAGCAGACCAAGTCCCCACCCGAACGGAAGCGCCAATAGCGTCGCAGGCCGTCACGGGTGAGGTGCCTTAGCGGCCTCCTTCCACTTCGAAGTAGATCTCGATCGGATCTTTGACCGTGTGCCGCATCTTCGCTTTTTCGGTGTCGGGATGGCCGAGAACCGCCTCGAACTTCTCCGGGTCGACGTTCTCCCAGACGAGCGCGACCTTGTTCTCTTTGGGATGACGGTAAATCCGATATCCGCTGCAGAACTGCGAGAAGAGTTTGGCGCGCTCTTCTCCGCCCGCCAGCCATTTGTCCATGCTTTCCACGGCGTGGGTTGCGATCACTCTGCGCATTCGATTCTCCTTCGAGGAAGTCGTGAATTGAAATTACGTGTCGTTTCGCTGCCGAAAGCAACTCCTTCGCGAGTGAATCCGAGCTTCTCCTCATCGAGACCGGCGAGCTCCTCGATTGTGAGCCAACCTTGTCTGATCAGGCGAGCAACTCGTTCCCTGCGGGTCCTGCCAAAACATCCCGTCCTGAGTCGCAAAGTCTTGCCGGCTACCCGACCGGCCTTCGCCTTCGCGCCTTGCGCTGGGCGTTTTGGCAATGGAATACGTTTGCGTCCATACCGTTAATACGCCCCAAATCGCCGACGGGATCTCCACTCGAAGGCAAGTTGATCGGCACCGTTTGCAAGGTCGGGTTTCGATCGTCGGCCAGCGCTCTTTGGAAGCGGAGCCGCTCAGCTCACGGCCTTCTTCACAAGCGCGACAATCCTCGCTTCGTCGGCTGCGGTCAATTCCTCGATCGCAAACGCCGTCGGCCACATGCGCCCTTCGTCGAGGTTCGCCTTGTCGCTGAAGCCGAGCGTTGCGTAGCGACTCTTGAACTTATCGGCGTTCTGGAAGAAGCAGACGACCTTTCCATCTCTGGCATATGCTGGCATGCCGTACCAAAGCTTTGGCTTGAGCTCGGGTGCGGTGCTTCGGATGATCGCATGGAGCCGTTCGCCCAAGCCGCGATCCGCGGTCGACATGGTGGCGATCCTGGCGAGGACTGCGTCCTCGTGGTCTATGTCGCCTCCGCGCAAAGCAGTCTCGATTTCGCGAGCATGATCGCGCATTGCGGCGCGCTCCTCCTCGGTGAATCCCTTGACGGTCGTTTCACGCACGGGAGTGCTCTTGCTGGGCTTCCGTGTTGTCCTTGTCGCTGGTTTCTTTGGAGCCATCGTGCCTGTTCCGCTCGGATTATCGGTCGCGGGTGTCGGACGGGATGAACACGCGCGCGAATTTGCGAACGCCCCACCCTCGGAGCGACAGGGAAGCAAGTGCGGCCACGCCGACCAGAAGCAAACCGGTCCCCCATTGGTTCAACGTCGGAGTTGGTACCGCGGGAGCGATCGGCGCCGGTAACGGGTCGTTGCTGACCGCCACTGCAAAGTTGGCGATGCCGCAAATGTTCTCGTGACGAACCAGGTATATGTAGCCGGATGCGCCCCACGATGGGCCGAGGGAGTTCTTGACGATCCAGTAGTCCACGCCGGCGTTCGTCGCATAGCCCACGATCAGAACTGCCTGCGTGGGATTGGTCGCGTTGCAAGGACCGGTGAAGATGCCGCCACGATAGCTATCGACGGCCGGGCTCTCGTTGATCAATGCCAGTACCGGTCCCCTGTCGACATAATTCTGGAGCGATACTTCGTCGCCAGGCGGCACGCGTCCCGCACCCGGGATCGTGGCGATCGCAGTGGTTGCCTTGCAAATGCCGGCAACCGCTTTGTACGGGTAGGCGGCCTCAGTAGCGAGACCACCTCTGGCGATCAACGTCCGCATTGCCGCGATGGGGCTCCCGCCCGTGCACGCCGATCCGGAATCCGTGCAGTCGAGCAGCTCCTGCTCGGAGAGACTCGACAGGCTACCCGTTCGAATGGCGCTATCGCCTTCCACCAATCCCGTTACGGCAAATGCCCAACTCGCGTCACACGGTCCTTCGTTTTTCACAGGGGTAACCACGCCGTGCACGCGCCAGTCCTGATCCGCCGGATTGCCAGAAAGCACGGGCAACACAGTCATGCGGTCGTAGTCCGTCGTGAACACCACGCCGCTGGCGCTGATCGCCGAGCCGCCAAGCAGTCCACCAATGACCAGCCGAGCTGCGACGGATCGAAAGCGGACGACCGCCGACCGGATCCTGGCTGCATCGGCAACCATCAGCCGCCCGGCGCGCGATAGGCCACTGCCTTTTTCGTCGCCGCGTCGACGTCTTCCGGCGTTACCAGCTTGACGCTTCTCGAACTGACGCGGCCTGTCGCATTGACGACGAGCTCGAGGGCGACCAGCGTTACCTCGTCAGGCAGGTCGGCGATGATGTACGCGTCGACGTCGCCGATCGCGAAATAAAACGATTCCATCTTTCCGCCGACGCTCGCGATTGCCTTCTCGGTGGCGGCGCGGCGCGCGGTTCCGCCATCGGTCAGCAATCCCTTTGCGCCGTCGGCGTTGTAGCGAACCTGAACCAGATACTTGGCCATTTCAAGTAGTCCTCGCAGAGTGGTCCGGACCAGGGCGACACCTTGCCGTCCGGCACCGCATTGTGCGCCAGAAACCGATGGATCGCTCGCAGGCGATTCCCGATGCTCGGTCTCGCCATCGACCGGCTACCGAGGTGCACAACAGCGGCTTGCTGCTTCTGCACTTCCAGTCATGCTGCGCTCGAACCCACGTGCTCGTAGTGCTCGACAATCGGGAACGGATCGTAGAAATGGTGCAGCAGGCGCTTCCATTCCTGGTACTGCGGCGATCCACGAAAGGTGACCGTATGAGCTTCCAGCGACTGCCAGCGGACGAGCAGGATATAGCGATGGGGCACTTCGATGCAGCGCTGTAGCTCGTGCGATACATAGCCTGGCATCGACGAGATGATGGCGGACGCCTGCTCAAACGCCGCTTCAAACGCAGCCACGCTGCCGGCGCGTACATTCAACACGGCGACCTCGAGGATCATGTTCGTTTGCTGCGCGACCGATGTTGGAAGCAGCCGGCCCGGCGTCGCTTCGTCAAGGCTGCGTGGCGGTGCAGTGCGAGACAACGCGTCACGGGCGACTTGAAGAGTGACGGCAGCGTTCAGAAGAAGCTTGCCAGAAAAGCTGCTGCCTCTTCTGAGAGTCCGACGACCTTGTTGGTCGCCTGGCGATAGAGCTTGAAGTTGAGCTCCGTCTCGGGGCGTCCATCGTTCCAGTCGTGAAACTTCTTGAGCTCGGTGCGCCCGAGCCGGCGACGGGCATTGCCGGTCCGGAGGACCGAAATGCTGACGCGTGGCGTCTGCCGCTCAACGTCCGGTTTGCGCGGGACGCCTTTCGATTCAGTCACCGTGCCGACGCCTACGAGACCTACGCCACCTTCGTTCTCGCTGGCAAAGATGAAGATTCGATCTCCCGTGGTGATTTTCTTGCCGCCGTACATGGTCTTTTGATCGCGGAACAGCCAGCACGTCGCGTCGGGACGCGCGATTTCAGTCTTGATCGCGTACATCGAGTGGCAATGTATGTGGCGGAAGACCTGCCGTGACCGCGAACGTTGCAACGAATCGGCGACCTTACTGCTCGGGCGAGCCAGGAACCGCGGCAAGCTCGGATAGCCACGGCAGCGCCGAATGTTGCCAGATCTGCGTCGAAGGCTTGAGCTCTGCGCGCTGTCTGACACACCCCAGGCGAATCATTACCGAGGTTGCGTTCTCCGGGGCGCTTGCATAGAGCGGAGTGCCACAGTCGGGACAGAAGACCTGCGCGCGCCGGTTGCCGCTTTGCGCGGTCTTGATGTAGCGCTTCGGATGGCCCCGTACCACGAACGTGTCGATCGCGGCAGGGACGATGGCACGAAAAGGTGAACCGGACAGTACCTGACAGTCGGTGCAGTGGCACACGACCACCCGCGACGGATCGATTTCTCCGGTGAACGAGATTGAACCGCAGTGACACGCGCCGTCGATCTTCATGCCGAGCCTTCGATGGGTGAGGCGATCGTTGCAGGGCTCAAAACGAGTCCCGTTGAAACGTGGATTTGACACCGATGGGACTTGCAATGGCCAGGAAGTCTGCCGCTGGCATTTTGAGTTTCTTGTTCGTGATGAACGACAGACGCTCAATCAGCGGTTTGATGGCGACCTCTTTTGCCTGTTTCA
This sequence comes from Casimicrobiaceae bacterium, assembly GCA_035252665.1. Taxonomy (GTDB): domain Bacteria; phylum Pseudomonadota; class Gammaproteobacteria; order Burkholderiales; family Casimicrobiaceae; genus VBCG01. The sequence continues at coordinate 29,854 of DATFCW010000095.1, forward strand.
GGAATCGTACGTCGGCGCGGTATGGCATGAAGCCGCTCGCCATCTCGACCTGACAGGCCTCCGCGGTGGTGACGATGCCGATGGCCGTGAAGTGCTGCAACGGCTCTCCATCGAGGGAGGCAGTACGCGGTAGCACGATCGCTCCGAGAACGACGTTATAGACGATGCGCGCGCGTTCCCAATAGCCCCGCCTCGACCCAAGCTTAACAGCGCGTGCCGCATAGCGGCGACTCCGCGTGGAGTCAGGCTTCGCTGTGAACGACATTGGAGTTCATTTCGATGGTGCGGCAGGACCGTTCGTGTTCCAGATGTTGAAATAGATCTTCCAGAGACCGCCTTCCTTCTTCCAGACGTTCAGGTACTTGCCGGTTTCTCTGATTTTTTCTTTGCCGTAGACTACGACATAATTGCCTTGATCAACCAGGATCTGCTCGTTGCCATAAAGGTCGGTGCTTTCTTCCCGGAACTCGGAAACGCCGGCTTCGAGGTATTGCTGCGTGAGCTTTCCAATCGCATCGCGTCCGACCACCGGCTCGGATTCTGGAGGCAGCACTTTGGCGTCTTTCGCGAACATCGCGTCGATAGTGGCGCCATCGCCCGTCACGTGCGCCTTCGTGAATCGACGGTTGTTCTCTTCGATTTGCCGTTTTGCAGCCGAGAGATCGAAGTCCATGGCCATTTCCCTTGCGGGCGGCTGCGGGGCCGGGTTCAGTTGGCTGCACGCCGGCGTTATCAACGATACGGCGACCGCGCAAGCCAATCGTACGGACATTTGTGGTCTCATGACGTATGAACGCTGTGGCGTAGCCAGCAAAGCTCGTGGACGTTCCCTCATGAAAAATCAGACCTCCGGTTCATGGCAAACCACTTCGATGTTGTGCCCATCCGGACCAATGACGAACGCCGCATAGTAGTTGGCGTGGTAGTGAGGACGCAGACCTGGTGCACCATTGTCCTTGCCACCCGCCTCAAGCGCGGCGCGATAGAAGGCTTCGACTTGCTGGCGATTCTCGGCGGTGAACGCCAGGTGAAGATGCGCCGGCCGCTCCTCCGTTTTGTACAGGCAGAGTGAAGCGTTGCCCTTCGAGCTGAGTTCGACACCGTACGTCGGCAGCCCTTCTGAAACAACAGATACGCCAAGCGGTGCGAGCGCCTCCAGGAAGAACGCTTTGCTCGCCGCGTAGTCGCGGACTCCGAATTTCACGTGGTCGAACATGCGCGGCGTTGAAGTTTGAGACGTGTGCGACGGCCACGCTTCGCTCTGATTCCGCGTTACTTGCCCTTCAATTCATCACGAAACGCAATGGCTTCCAACTCCACCCGGACAGCGTCCTTGATGGGAATCACAGGTCGCGCTTCAAAAACGAATGCAGGCAACATGGAGCAGAACTTGTGAACCGCCAGAGGATCATCGCAATCCAACATCATGTACCCACCCCAGTCGCCCACGCGAATCACGAACAGTTCAATTTTGAAACTCGCAGGTGCCTTCCATTGGGTGAAAACCTCCAGTATCCGCTTCTGAGCATTCTCGTATTCCATGGGCGAGCCTTGCGGGCGTTCCGACCAGGTGAGCATGTATTTCATTCGTATCTCCCGTTTTTGTGTGCGTCGAAGGAGGACGGCTTCGGTGCAGCGACTCGACTACCACATCGCGGCCACGAAGACGGCGCAATCGTGACGGGTGCTCTTCGCCGCGGCGCGCGCGTTGGCCACGTCGCCATCGTAGTACAAATGTCACATTGGCGGGGCCGCGAATCTCGCGCAGGATCGGCTACCGAAGACTTCGGACCGGAGCAATGCCCGCTTAACCCGGATCGTGTGGCCATTTGAGACGTCCATTCGGGCGCGTCGTCGTCAACGGGGACGTAGGTATCGGCGAATGGTGCGACGCGCCCTGGTGCGCCTCGGCGATCGATTCTTCGATACGTGGCAACACCTCCTTTGCCGCGAGCTCCATCGAGCGCCGGGCCAGTGCTCGATCCGCCCAGTCGTGACCTGTGTAAAGCAGCGTGCCGAACGCGCCAACCTCGTCCCGGAATTGGAGAATCTGCTCCGCGACACGCTTGGGATTTCCGGCGAAGACCAAACGTTCGAGGCCGCGCCGGGGCGCAAGCTCAGAATCGGGTTGGCCGTGAAAGTCGCGCATCACGTCAAGCGCGCCGGCCTTGGCGAGCTTGGTCCTCATGACGTGGAAGTAGAACGCGTGCGGCCCGTCCTCGCGATGCGCATAGCGGCGCGCGGTGGCGTCGTCGTCCGCGACGAAAATACTGCGCGCCACCCGCCATCCGGTGGCATCGTCCGAAAGCCCGGCCGAGCGTCGGCCTTGTAGGTAGTTTTGCACATGCGCGCCGACAACGTGCGTTGCCACGTAGGCCGCTGATATTCCGGTCCAGCCCCGCGAGCCTGCCGCGTGCGGACCACCCCCGTGCGGTTGAATCGAGGTGATCGCAATAGGTGGATGGGGCCGTTGCAACGGGCGAATCGCGACACCCAGGCCAATGCCAGGATCGAACGAGCGCTCGGTGCTGGTGCGGTAGAACTCGCCTTCGATCCGGTACGGCGGCGCTTCGCGCCAGATCCTGCACATATGATCGAGCGCCTCCTCGCTCTTGCGCTTGCGATCCGAGCGAAAGTCTCCAATGGCTTCTGCGTCCCCTGCAACGCCTGGCCCGATACCAAGCACGAGCCGGCCCCCGACAAGGTGATCGACCATTGCGACTTGTGCGGCGGCCATCGCCGGATGGTAGTTGGCGAGCGGAAGCACGCCCGTACCGAAGGTGATCGATGGGCATGCATCGGCCAAGTTTGCGATGAAGGCGAGGCTCGATGTAATGGTTTCGGCAGAGTCGAGCAAATGTTCGCCGATGAATGCCTCGCGATATCCCAGCCGATCGGCGAGCACGACTGCTTCGCGGTCCTCGCTCAGCACATCCGCATAAGGACGGGACGGCGGGTGAACCGGCTGGATGAAGAATCCGAGCTTCAGGCGAGTTTGCATGTGGGGTCTCCTTGTTCACTGCCATTCCGAAGGAGACCCAGAAACAGCAAGCCCCCGCCGGCGTCGCCGGCAGGGGCTTGGTACAGGGGCGTTCCAAGCGTTAGTCGGCGGCGTCCTTCCGGACGACGGTTACCACGACAACGCTGACTAGAACAATTCGTCTTCTCATGCAACGCACGTTACCACAGTCGATTTGGGCATACAAGGCAGAACGATCGAGAGGCCGTTGCGTTCCTTGACGATGCCAAAGCGACGCTGCGGTTGGTGAAGGAGAAGGCATGCCTCGACCCTTCCGGTCGATCGCAAGGGTCATCATCAACGATTCCGAAGTCGCAAGAGAAGCCGTCGAGCACGGCCTTTCCAGCGACCGTTGCCACAGTCATGAGGAAGGGATACTCGGATTCCTGAGCCACCGTGCAACTGACGCCCAACGTTGAAGCTCAGACAGCACACGTGCTTCCGCGTGGCCTGGGCATCATTCAGTCCAGGAATTTCCAAGTATTGGCACCATCCAGTCTCCGGACTCGAGTCGACTCAATCACCGACGGGTCAAAGTTGCGGAAGTTGACGCCCATCCTGTTCCCGACGCGACCGATCGGTTGCCAGTGCGTTACGCAACCGCAGGTAGCGCATCGATAAAGCGTGAGGCACTTGTCACCCCAAACATAAGGGTCGAGCGCACCTTTGCGGGCAACGATCTTCACCTTGCTCTTATCGTAGTAGCCCCAAAGGCCAGCGTGGCGCCGGCAGATTGAACAATTGCAGCTCGTGAGTCTACGCGGCTTGCGTGTGACCTGGATCTTCACTGCGCCGCAATGGCAAGAACCTGCGAGCATCGCATTGGCCTCCTTGTACGACTTGACGTCGAAGGTAACCGGCGCACCAACGGATCGGCAATAAGAACGAAGCCGGCGCGTTCGGTTGACGTGAGCTAACCTCAAATATCGCGTATCGGCTGGGTCGCGTAGACTCGATACTTGTGAACTTGGTGGTCGACGGCGCTACCACCAGAAAGAACGGGCAACTCTATGCCTCGCTATCTGATTTCGTTCGACGAGGATTCGATGGACCACATCCCCGGGGAGGACTGGCCGGCGGTGGGCGAAGCGGCGCATGCGGTAGTCCGGGAGGCGAAAGCCGCTGGGGTCTGGATCTTTGGCGGTGGTGTTCAACGCCAGCAGTCAAGCATCGTGGCGACCGACGGCACGGTCACCGACGAACCCGTACCGGAGACGAAGTCGGTCATCGGCGGGTTCTCGATCATCGAGGTGCGCGCGGGGAGGCGCTCGCGTGGGCAGCCCGAATCGGCAAAGCGTGTCGGTACTCGCAAGAGGTCCGCGAGATCATGTTCGACCCGGAGTCACGGGCTGGTCGGATCGCTGCGCCGACGCTCGTCAAGTTGAAACATGTGCCGTAAGGTGGATGTGCGGTTGACCATGAGGTTAGCGCGTATCGAAATCCAAATCCTCCAATGCGACGCGCTTACGACGGCGTAGCTCTCCCGGGCAGCGATGATGCGCTCAAGGAAGCGCCGATCCTTCTCCATCTGATAATCAAGCCCGTCATCCTCCGAAGCAAAGCCGATGAGTACACCAGCGGGTTTGCCGAGGCGCGTGATCAAAATTTCCTTGGATTCCGCCTCCCGCAGGTAGCGGGATGAATCCTCCTTTACTTCGGATAGGGGAACTTCCTTTACTCGGGACTTCCGGTCTTCGCTAGCTATGATGATGCAGTCAGACTTTCGGGTGATTGCGAGAACACTCCGCGGGGACGCAACCCTAAGTCACCGGCGCACGGCCGCCGAATTCGTATAGCACGTCGGGGCAGCATTCTTCATTGGTTCGGCCATCGCTCAGGCCAACCACCCGAAAGCCATTGCGCTCATAGAACCGACGTGCGCCGACGTTGGCTTGAAAGGTATAGAGCCGAATGGGCGAAGGACATTCTCGGAAGGCATGTTGCAGTAGAGACGTGCCGATTCCAATTCCGACATGAAATGGATCTACAGCCATTTGCGTGATCCAGGAGCACGAGGCTTCGCGTTCGATTGCCATGACGCCGACAAGGGTGTCATTCAATTCGGCGACGACAGTACCACCGGACGGAACCAGGAATTGCGCAACCCAAGACCGTACGTCCTCTGGCGAGTACGCCAACGGCGCATACGGCATGAAGGCGGAACGCACATCGACCAGAATCTCGGCAATGCGTGCGGCATCAAGAGGTACGGCGGGTCGAAGTGTCGCTGCCATGGAGGGTAAGGTTAAAGGAGAACGGTGCGCCGACGGATTGGTGACGAGAACGAAGCATGTGTGCGCATCGGATTCACCGGAACGTTAGGCGGCATTTGAAGCTCGTCACTCCGATGACAGCCACGCACCACGCACAAACTCGGCCTCTTCATTGCCGGGCCACGGCGGAATGCTTACGGCAACAATCTCGACCGCTTCGGTACTTGAGGCACGAAACTGAAACTGCGTGCCACGAGGCAGCGTGGCGCAAACGCCCGGCTCGAGCACGGCAACGTCTTCTCGGGTCCCTTGCTTCCGCCACAATTCTCCTCTACCCGAGAGAACGAACCAAAGCTCTTCCACCGTGCGATGCACCACGGCCCGTGATGTTTCACCAGGCGCAAGCTTGAAATGGGCCATTGTGCAGCTCGCCAAACCCAACAGTGGATGCACCGCACAACCGTCCGGAGCCATCTCACTGCGATGAAGGGACAGCTTCGTAGTAGCGAATTCGGTGATGTTCGGCATTTGCGGCGACAATGGTGGCTATCAAGACCAAGTCAACCGGCCCGCGACCACCGATGACCGGAACGATTACGACGGAGTTCTGATCCGTGACAAGACCGGGTCGCTCACGGACCGTAAGGTTAGGCCCCATTGTCGCTGAGGTGGCCGGCTAGGAGCGATGGGCAGGCTTCCGTCCGGCAGAAAACAATTGAAACCAGGGTCCAAGCAGCGCGACTGCTTCCGCAGTGCTGATGAGCTTTGCTTGAGCAGCCACTTCGGCAGGAACCCAGTGAGGAAAGGGGATTTCACGTAACGTATGACGACCAGTCGCGGTGTGCTCCTCGCGCACTCGAGCGAGTTGGTCCGTGGGAATTCGATCCGCGAGGTTCACCAGCGCTGGCCAGAGCCTGAAGTGAATGAGTGTTACCTTGCGGTTGATGAGGCGGCATACCAGCACTTGTTGCGACTCACATACTTCCGCTAAGACGTTGTAGATCTGATTGGCGTGCGGATGCGACCACCAGTTACCGAAGATACCTTCGCCGGCAATAAATTCGATCAGGCGCGGTACCGGACCCTTTGCGGATGCCAGGACAACGCCCTGTGACTCAATAAAGCGCAGCGCGTTCAAAACGGCGGTGTTCATGGGGCCTAACGTTGAAGGTAATCGGTGCGCCGACGAGACGCTTGCCGAAGCTCAAGGCGTGTGCCGGCGCGTCCGATTGACCGTAAGGTCAGGGCGATTCGAAATCGACTTTCTCAATTGCGACGCCCTCACCGCGACGTATGCTCTCGCGAGCTGCGGCGATCCGCCGAAGAAAGCGGGCATCGTTCTCTAGTCGATATTCGAGTCAGTCGTCCTCCGAGGCAAACCCGATAAGCACCCCAGCGGGCTTGCCGTGGCGAGTAATCAAGATTTCGTGAGCTCCGCTTCTCGAAGATAGCGGGACAGGTCGTCTTTCACCTCGGACAGCGGGACTTCGTTTACTCGGGATTTCCGAACTTCGCAGGCCTAACGTTGGAGGTAACCGGCGCGCCGCGCTGATGCTCGCGGGAACGAAAACATGAATCGGCGCGTCCGGTTGACCGTAAGGTTAGGCCCCGGTTATCCATGCTGCGACAACTCCTCTCGGAGAATTCGACGTAGTGCCGTTGCGGTAAGGGGCGGTTCGTCAACTCCAAGATAGGATCGCAGGGCTTCATTAAGCAAGGTCTGATACCCCTTTCCCGTTTTCTCGGAAAGGGCCTTGAAGCGCTCGATAACAACATCATCGAGGTAAATTGTGATACGCGTCTTGCCCTCGGACCGCAAGACCGCACCACGTCTACCTTTCGAAAAGTCATACTCCTTTTTCATAATCGCGGACTTCCTTCGGTTCCGCCTTTCGGACGGAGATAATTCGAGCGTCGTCTCCGCGTGGCACGTAGACAACCACCCGCAGCTTGCCGAACACGTTCATACCAACTGTGATGAATCGCTGTTCGCCCCGTGACGAGCGATCCTCGATAGTCAGCGCGAGCGGGTCGTTCAGGACGCCGTCGCCCTCAGTGAGAGATATGCCGTGCTTGCGTACATTGGCGGCATTCTTCGCTGGATCGAAGCTGCTCGGCATCGTAGTAGTATATGCATACAATATGCACAAGGCAAGCCGCAGTGCATTCGCCGGGGCCTAACATTGAAGGTAACCGGCCCGCCGACGAGATGCGGACCGAAGATCAAGGCATGTGCCGGCGGGTCCGGTTGACCGTAAGGTTAGGCCTCGATCCATCTCACTTCGCCGGGCAGCAAGGTAGAGAGGGCATCCAGGAGAACGGGACGAGCGGCCGTAGGTCGGAAAGCCGGTTGGATTTCGCACGCAGCACGACAACCGCGAAGGGCAGGTTGTCGATGGGTTGCTGAAAGGCGAGATTTCGGTCGACGGTGATGAACACCTCGCACTGGCCTCGGGCCCGACTCAGCAACGCGCCGTTGCGAGTACCCGCCCAGCCGAGCCCGACGACGGTCGACAGGTCGACACGTCGTGACCCAAAATGTCTTGGGCTAGCCGACGATCAACGCACTCGTCGAGGAGCAACCTCACGAAGCGGATTCGATTAGACGGTCCTTCGCCAGTTCGAGGAAGGACAAGACTTGCTCGCGGCTGACGCTTGGGAAGCCATTGAGGAACTCGTCAATCGAATCGCCGGCCTCAAGATAATCGAGAAGCGTCTGGACTGGGACGCGCGTACCGGAGAAGACGGGGGTGCCGCCTAGGATCCCCGGGGAAACAGAGATTGGGAGTTGCATACGCTAAGGCTACCTCGGGCGTCCGGATACGGCAACTGCGAGGCCTAACGTTGGAGGTAACCGGCGCGCCGCCCGGTTGCTGACGAGAATAAAGGCATGAGCCGGCGCGTCCGGTTGACCGTAAGGTTAGGCCGCTCGGGCGATACGAGAATCACCTGCGCTTAAAGTTGCCAGTTAGTTCGCAGAGCACAGAAAGGTCTTTCGCTCAATCGATCTATTATGGGTGACGCAAATCTTCTCTCCGTCGAATACCCAAAGCTGGTCTTTTGGCTTCGCAAGGTCCGGCTGTCTTGAGATGGTGTCAGGAGCAGCGACAAAGGTATGGCCATTGCTGATCACGGTGACACGCGCAATGTCCCGAGCCTCTCAATCCGTAAATATGCTACGTGGAGGGAATCGGGACAATAGCTGAAGGTTCGAGCCGTCGGAAAGGACAACGTACACGTCGATGTCCGATTTCGATGCATTAAAAAAGGTCGAGCCCTGCAACTTCTCGAATCCAAGCGCAGCGATCGAGCAGAGCAGGAGGACAAACAAACGTCTCGTTGCGGTCGTTGTAGCAAATACCACGTTGGAGAGGCCTAACGTTGAAGGTAACCGGCGCGCCGACGGAATGCGCGCCGAAGATCAAGCCATGTGCCGGCGCGTCCGGTTGACCGTAACGTTAGGCGTCACCTTGATGGAGCTCAACTTCGCCCTCGATCTCCACCGGGATGCGAAACGGCAGCTCTGCGAGCCCGACAGCACTGCGTGCGTGCGCCCCGCGCTCAGAGCCGAAGACGCTGATGATGAGGTCGGTGAACCCGTTGATAACTGCGGGCTGGCGGTTGAAACCTGAAGCTGAGTTAACCATCCCGAATATGCGCGACCAGCAAGCGATACGGTCTAAGCTACCAAGTTCTCGCTTCAGGCTTCCGAGGATGGCGAGCCCAGTGAGCCGGGCAGCGAGGTAGGCCTGTTCCTCGGTGACTTCGGTGCCAACCTTGCCAAGAGGGTGAGCGAGGCTACCGTCCGCGTTGGTGGGTCCGTGGCCAGAGATAATGGCGCGCGAACCCACAACGCGCACCCAAGGGAATGGCAGCGTGATACCGTGCGGAAGCCTAAGCGGTTCTGGCAGCACGTAGCCCAGAGCAGCCAGGCGTTCTTCCGTAGTGGGCATATGCGGTTCTGGTCGCCGTGGGAGCTATGACGCCTAACGAACCAAGCTAACCGGCCGCGAGCGGACGGCGCGGAAAGCGCCGCCGGCGAGCGGTCCGGTTGAGCGAAAGGTTGGGCGTCATAGCTGGGTCATTGCCGGTCCGCTACTGAATTACGTCGTCCGCCCGCGCCAGCAGCGATTGCGGAATTGAAATTGCGAGCGCCTTTGCCGTCTTGAGATTAATGACCATTTCTATCTTGGATGACTGTTGCACCGGCAAATCGGCTGGCTTCGCACCTCTGAGGATTCGATCGACATAGCCAGCGGCCCGTCGGTACTGATCTACGGCATCGGGGCCATAGGACAAAAGTCCGCCGCCGCTAGCGAAGTAGCGAAAGGGATAGATTGCTGGGAGATTCAGTCGTTCGGCAAGTGAGATTACGAGATCACGCCTGACGATCGCCAGTCCGCTCGGCGTAACGATCAGCCCGCCATTGGGTTGGCGCGCAAACTCGTTTACTCCGCGCTGCATCTCTTCGGCATCCTGCAGGCTGACGGGAACGACCCGGATGCTAAGAGCGGTCGCCGCGGCCTGAATCGCTCCTAACTGGCCGGCGCCACTAGGATTGCGCGGATCCTCGAGCACTGCGACGCGGGTGGTGCCCGGCGCAACTTGCCTGAGCAGCTCCAACCATTTCGTACTAAAGTTGAAATCGAAGTTCGTAAACCCGGTGGCGTTGCCACCCGGCCGCGCGAGACTACTCACGAATCCGCCGCCAACAGCGTCGGCTACTTGCACGAAGACTATCGGCAGGGTCCGACTCGCACGCTGCAGGGCGCCGACATGCGAGCCGCCCGCCGTCAGCACCACTTCCGGTGACAGGTCCGACAACTCGGTCGCGTACTTGACGATGCGATCGGGGTCCGACGCAGTCCACCGATAATCGACGTGCAGATTCTGATCGGCATTCCAGCCCAACTGTTGCATCGTCTTCAGGAATGCTGCCATGTATAGCTGCGCCTCAGGGTCGCTGGCCGACTGATACGAGAACACAGCAATACGCCGCACTCGCGGCTGCTGAGCGCCTGCTACCACCGCGCGTCCAAACGCCGTGCCCCAGAGCAACCGCAAGAAGTAACGTCGCTTCATCGCTTTCCTATGGGGGTTTAGAACACATCGAACTATGGTCATCGGGCCGCTTTGACGCCCAACGTTGGAGGTAACCGGCGCGCCGACGAGTCGCTCGCCAATTAGAAGGCACGTACCGGCGCGTCCGGTTGACCGCAAGGTTGGGCGTCATAGAAGACGATTAGATAGACGGCCCTGCACCGCGGCTCGTATGCCAAAACGCAACAACCTCAACTGCACCGCGTCGGACCCGATAGTAAAGGTGATAGCGAATTCGGGCGAGATGAAGGCGGCGTACGCCGGATGCACTGATGGACGCAAACGGTGCGCCGATCAAAGGCTCGGTGCCCAATAACAAGAAGGCCTTCGCGAGATCCTCATCGAAGGCCTGTGGCGCGAGATCGCGATGCTGATCCCACCACTGAGCCGCTCGCTCGATTTGCGCTTGTGCGCGTTTGGAAACGCGTACCTTCACGGCGTCTAGCCGTGTCGACGAGCCAACTTCGCGAGAACCTCTTCAGCAGAAACCGTCTCCCCTCGATCGGCCTCAGCAATGGAAAGCAGCAACTCCCGCTCTTGTTCGGGAGTCAAATCAAAGCTGCCGTCATCGTCGTTGGCAAGGACGGTTACCGAGGCGCCTTCTTTAAGTGAGACGCCATCGAGCACAACCTTCCCAGCGACCACCTTTCCAGTTGCCACTTTCATGAGGAAAGGATACTCCGATTCGGGCGCCCCCGTTCAGCTGACGACCAACGTTGAAGGTAACCGGCGCGCCGACGGAATGCGCGCCGAAGATCAAGCCATGTGCCGGCGCGTCCGGTTGACCGGAAGGTTAGGCCCCGTTGTCTTGCTTTGCCTCAACATTTGGCTTTAGCTCGCTTAGCGCTCCACTGATCAGTAGGGGATCATCGACAAGCAGACGGTCCGCGAATACTTAGCGAACGTCGAAAGGTA
>DATFCW010000096.1:0-2234 GCA_035252665.1 Casimicrobiaceae bacterium
CGGGACTGCTCCCTTCGTGGACGCCGGCGACCGCGCGCATGCTCTCTGCCGAGGTTGCGGCCGTGCTCGCCGGCCCGCGCGCGAACGACTTCCTGCGCGAGCTCTACGGCGACGAGCCGCGCACCTGGCGCGACGACCTGACCGGCATGGCGCGCTGGCGCGCGATCGTCAACGTCTGCACGCGCCTGCGCTTCTGCACCGCCGACGACACCATGGAGTTCCGCGAAAAGCGCGGCGCGCAGCATGCGCCCGACGGCTTCACCGCGTGGTTCGCGCAGCCTACGCGGCGCAGCGCGCACGCGACGGTCGTGTGCGGGCACTGGTCCACCCTCGACCTCATGCTCGCGCCCAACGTGCTGATGCTCGATTCAGGCTGCCTGTGGGGCGGCGCGCTCACCGCGGTCCGCTTGTCCGATCGCCGCGTTTATCAGGTAGGCGGCCGCTCGCCGATAATGCCAATGCCGCGCGAATAGCGGTTTCCGCTTCGGTGGCAAGCTCCCGACGCTGCCTTCCTTTTGCCGGCATTGGCTTGGTCGCAATGAGTTCGACCACGAGCGATCGCTCGCCGCAGATGCGCCAGAACGAACCGAGGAAAGTGAGGTCGTGGTACGCGGGTGCGAGCGATAGCTCGCCCGCCGGCGTGCGATAGCGGATCGCAACAGGCTGCACGAAGCCTTCGGCGTCGACGATCGGCTGCAGAAGCGATCCCTTGAACGGCAGCACCTTCGTGCCGTTCGTCACCGTTCCTTCGGGGAAGACGGCGACGATGTCGCCATCGTGAAGCGCTGAGGCAATTTCGCGGTTCACACGATGCGTGTCGCGACGGCGCGCGCGCTCGATGAACAGCGTGCCGACGCCGCGCACGAGTCGACCGATCAGCGGCCAGCGCGCGATCTCGGATTTCGCGATGAACCGCACGGGACCGATCGCATGCAACGCGAAAATGTCGAGCCACGAGACGTGATTGGCGACGACGAGGACGTTCGGATGTGCAAGCGCACCGAACGCGCGAATATCGACGCACATCAGGTGCAGAAGACGCCTCGACCAGCGTCGTATGCGCACGCGACGCGCATGCGCGTCGAGCGATGGAAACGCCAACAGCACCGTGCCGAGCCCGCGCACGAAGTGCACGACGATCCGCGGGATACGCCAGGACCTGCGAAGCCACGCGGTGGCGGGCGCGACTTGCCGGCGCACGCGTGTCGGATGCGCGTTCAGCGGAGCGCGTTCACCACGGCCACTCGCCGAACGCGGCGCGATAGCGCTGCGCGACGATGTCGCGGTCGATCACGTGATTCTGGCCACCGCGCGAGGCGATCTTGATCGACCCGAGCACCGACGCGAGCTGTCCGGTTCGCTGCCAATCCCATCTTTTCGCGATGCCGTAGAGGAGTCCCGCGCGATACGCATCCCCACATCCGGTCGGATCGACGACCTGGGCCGCGGGCGCGGGCGGAATCGCGTACGTTTCGCCGCCCGCGTGGATGACCGACCCTTCGCTCCCGAGCGTTACGATCACGGCGTCGACGCGTTTCGCGATATCACCGATCGACCAGCCGGTGCGGTCGGACAAAAGTTTGGCCTCGTAGTCGTTGACCGCAAGATAGCTCGCATGCGCAATCAGCGCGGCGAGCTCCGCGCCCGAGAAAAGCGGGAGCGCCTGGCCCGGATCGAACAGGAACGGAATGCCCGCCGCCGAGAATTGCGCCGCGTGCTGCTGCATGCCGTCCTTGCCGTCGGGCGCGACGATGCCAAGCACGATGTCGCCGACGTCGACCACGTTGTTTCGGTGCGACGCGTTCATCGCGCCCGGATGGAACGCGGTGATCTGGTTGTCGTCGAGGTCGGTGATGATGAACGCCTGCGCCGTGTAGGCGTCCTCGATCATGCGAAAGCCGTCGATCGCGACGCCGAGCTCGGCGAGGCGCGTGCGATAGCTCGTTCCGTCCTTGCCGACGGTGCCCATGACGATGGGCTCGCCGCCGATCGCGCGAAGGTTGTACGCGATGTTGCCCGCGCAGCCGCCCCATTCGCGTCGCATGTCGCTGATCTGGAACGAGACCGACAGCATGTGCGTCTGGTCGGGCAGGATGTGCCGCGCGAAACGGTCGGGAAACACCATGATCGTGTCGAACGCGAGCGAGCCGCAGATCAGGGTGCGCATGGAGCCGCAAGGTTAACCGAAGTGGGGTCAGAGACGAAACTCGAAACGCAGCCTCACGGCTGCCTGG
>DATFCW010000097.1:0-24761 GCA_035252665.1 Casimicrobiaceae bacterium
TAGAGCCACAGCACGATCAGCGCGCCGATGATCGAGAGGATGAAGCCGGCAGGATGAAACTTGCCGTCCGGCGAACGCCAGAGCAAACCGCCGATCACGCCACCCACGAGCGAGCCGATGATGCCGACTGCGGCCGTGGCCCAGAATCCCATCGTTACGGCGCCGGGATAGAACCAGCGCGCGAGAACGCCGACGATGAAGCCGACGATGATCATCCAGATGATGTGCAGCAGGCCCACGCGAACCTCCTCGATGGCTGGCGAACCCTCGCCCGGGCGCGAGCGTAGCATAACGGCAGCCTCCTGGCGCGTAAGCTCCGGATGCCGCGCGCGACCAACGGTTGACCGGCGCGTGCAGAGCGCGCGAAGCATCAACAGGGGAAGCTCATGCGCGAACTCTCGTTGCTCGTTGCGTCCGCCGCTTTCGCGATGGCAGCGCCCGTCACTGCGGCGGATGCGTGCCGCGCGGCAAGCGGGCCACTCGTCTCGCCGCTCGTCGAGCTCTACACCTCGGAGGGTTGCGATAGCTGTCCTCCGGCCGAGTCATGGCTATCGGCGCGCTTCGACAAGCCCGGCGCCAATTCGGCGATCGCGCTCGAGTTTCACGTCGACTACTGGGACGGTCCGACGTGGCGCGACCGCTTCGCGACAACGCAGTACACGGCGCGACAATACGAGTCGATGCGCGCGAACGGCGCCACGTTCGTTTACACGCCGCAGGTCCTGTTGCAGGGCCATGATTTCGGTCAGTGGCGCGGCGGCGACGCGCTCGCGATCGACAAGGCCGCGCGGACCAAGGCCGGCGCAACCATTGCGATCGACGCGACGCCCGGCGAGCGCGATTTGGAGGTCCATGCGCGCGCGCGGATCGACGACCGATCAGCCGCGAAGGATGCGCATCTTTTCGTTGCTTACGCCGACAACGGGTTGGTCTCGAATGTCACCGGCGGCGAGAACCGGGGCCGCAAGCTTGTTCACGATCACGTGGTTCGAGTGTTGCGCGACGCGGGGCCGGCGGGCGGCGACGGCAACATCGATGCGACGTTCACACTGGCTCGGCCGGCCGAGCGTGGAATGCGTCCGGCGCTCGTCGCGTTCGTCGAGCGCGAGTCGAACGGGGACGTGCTTCAGACGCTTGCGCTTCCCCTCGACGACTGCGCGACACCGAGGTAGGGTCAGACACGGTCTCTGACCCTACTTCTTGCCCGCACCGCCGGCCCGGTGCGCATGCACTTGCGCCGGCGTCATCGATCTGGCGCGTTGCTTTGCAACGAAATCCGACGTGATGCTCGGCGAGGCGTTGACCGCGTTGCCGAACGCATGCTCGACGTGATTCACGATCAAGGCGATCTCAGCATCGGAGAGATGTCCGAACGACGGCATCGACGAGTCGTAGTGCGCGCCGGCGACATCGATCGGTCCTTCGATCCCGTGCAGCACCACCATCACCGGGAAAGCGCCGCCGTCCAGCGCGAGGTCGGGGTTTTTCGCGAGAGGCGGATAGACGCCCGGCTGTCCCTCACCCTCGGCTCCATGGCACGTCGCGCAATTTTGCGCGTA
The DNA here is from genome assembly GCA_035252665.1 of Casimicrobiaceae bacterium. Classification (GTDB taxonomy): domain Bacteria; phylum Pseudomonadota; class Gammaproteobacteria; order Burkholderiales; family Casimicrobiaceae; genus VBCG01. The sequence continues at coordinate 1,560 of DATFCW010000097.1, forward strand.
AAGCGCGTTGCCATCGGCTTTCGATGCGGCATTCGCCTTCGTTGGCTTCGACGGCGGCGGATTCGGACCCAGGTACGCGGCTAGATAGCGGACCAGCGCCTCGTCTTCCTCCTTCGTCGCCGTCAGTCCGTAGTCGTGCATGCTCGCCACGACCGCGCGCCACTGCGCGGGCAGGAGGCCCTTTGCATCGACGACGTATTGCAGGTCATGGCAGGTACGGCATTTCGCGTACACCAGGTCGGCGCCCGGTCCTTCCGGCAGGCGAATATCCGCAGCCGCGGCCGACGCAGCGAAGAGCAGCGACGCCACGACGAGCGCGCTGCATTTTGCTACGAGCCTCAAGCGACGCTGAACGGGACGCGATCGACGCCGTGCCAGTCCCATCCGCCAGGATTCCATGTCGCGAGGCCGTCGATCGGCTGGCTGCGCCCCCACGCGTCGATCGCGCGCACCCACACTTCGTGCTGCCCGGGATCAAGTTGCACGCGCTTGTGCCAGCGATACCACGCGTACGGTCCGTCGGGCGACTCGACATCGGTTTCGAGCCACGACTTGCCCTTGTCGAGCGAGACGCGCACCGAAGTGAGCGGCACGAGCCCGTCATTCCAAGCGACGCCGCTGCAATCGACGCCGCCGCTACGCACGGTTTCGTTGGCAAGCGGCGCGAACACGACGCTCATCACCGCGAAGCCATAAGTCGGGGTGCTGTTCTCCTGCGTCAAATCCTGCGTCGTGAACTTGCCGGGCTCGACCGGCCGGATCGGCATCCGGTAGGTCTTCTGCATGATCGCGCTCGGAGTCTCCTCGGCGGTGTACATCAGGTCGGTCAGCCACTTGACGTTCATGTTGCCGTAGTAGCCGGGGATGATGAGGCGAACGGGACCGCCGTGAATTGCGGGGATCGGCTCGCCGTTCATCTTGAGCGCGAGAATCGCGTCGTCGAGTTGCGGCGCTGCGAGGCGGTAGCTCTTGATCATGTCGGCGCCGCCGGGGACCGGCGGTACGTCCTTGCCGTTCGCGGTGAGGAAGCGCGCGTTCTGATCGACGCTCAGTTCGAGACTCTTCAACAGCGGCATCAGCGGCACGCCTTCCCAGACGAGGTTGCCCATGCCGCCGTGCTTCCAGCCCGAGCCCGGCGTCTTCGCCTTCGCCCAGTAGTACGACCGGCCGTTGCCGGCGCACTGCATCACCGACGCGCGCTTGACCTGCTGCATCTTCGCGAGGTCCGCGACACGAATCGTCTTCGGCCGCTGCACGAGGCCCGACACGAGAATGGTCCACTCGTCGGTCGTCTTCGCGTCCATCGGCGCGGTCGTGTCCGCCCAGCCGCCGTCGGCATCGACGGGAAAATGCAGGCGGTTGTAGAGGATTTCCTTAGGCGTGAAATGTGGCTCGCGCAGAAGCGCGAGCGGCGTTTCCATGACGCCGAGCTTCGCGTTGTGGACGATCATCTGCGGGCTCTTGCCTGCGATGATGCTGGGCGCGCTGGCAGCCTCTTCGGCGTACGCGTGCGGATAAAAGCTCGGCATGCGCATGAGGCCGGCGGCAGTCGCCATGCCGGTGAGCTTCAGGAACGTGCGGCGATCGACGTTGCGCATGGTCTCCTCCGTTCTTGTCGATGCCGGAAGCGGCTCCCGGTCGACGGTGTTCTTACACGGATCGGACGAGCCGCGCGCGGGGAAGTTCAGCGCTGCGCCGGCAGCGGCAGGCCGCGTTGCGCCAACAGCTTTCGCAGGCGGTCCGGATAGTCGGTAATGATGCCGTCGACGCCCATGTCAAGCAACTTGCCCATGTCCGTGAGCTCGTCTACCGTCCATGGAAGAACGATCAGTCCCATCGCATGCGCGTCGACGACCTGCGCCTGCGTCAGGTTTTGCCAATACATCGACCACGTGCTGCAACCGGCCGCCCTTGCTAGCGCCGGGACCGAACGATAGTCGTCCTTCAATCCCGCGTGCCATGGCGATCTCCCGTCGGTGCCGATGGCCATGGTGTTCATGCCCTTCGCCTCGATCGTCAGGCATGACGTGGGAATTTGCGGCGCGGCACGTTTCGCTTCGACGAGCGTTCGCCAATCGAACGACTGGATCGTGACGCGATCCTCGAGCTTCGCGCGACGCACTTCGTCGAGGATCAGTCGAACGAACGTGGGCGCGTCGACGGTGTCGCCCGCGTTGTCGGGGGTGATTTTCGTCTCGATGTTGAGGCGCACGGGCTTGCCGGAACTCGCGACGAGCTGCAAAAGCTCCCGCAGCGTCGGGAAGCGCTCGCCGTCGCTCGGCGTCTGCTCGGGAAAGTCCCGCGCGTATTTCGTTGCCGGGTTCAGGCGTCCGATGTCGTAGCGGCGCAGCTCGTCGAGCGTCAGCGAATGGATCGAGGGCCCCGGTGTTGCCAGCCATCGTCCCGACGGACCGCGAACGAGCTCCGGAACGAGATTCGGGTTATGACTGATCACGGGAACGAGATCCCTCGTGACCGCGATGTCGGTCTCGATCGTCGTTACGCCGATGTCGATTGCGCGGCGAAATGCCGCGAGCGTGTTCTCGGGCGCGAGTCCGCGCGCGCCGCGATGCCCTTCGAGGTCGAAGGCGCCTGCCTGCACGCAAGCGGTGGCGGCAATCGCCAGCAGCAAGCCGCGCGTGACCACGGGTCGCTAGCGACGGCGCAACAGGATCGTGACGAGCATCGACGCGTCCGCGAGCGCACGGAGCGAATGCGGCGCCGCATCCTCGAGATAGATCAGGTCGCCGGCGGTCAGGGTTTGCGTGCGTCCTTGCGCCGAGAACGCGATCACGCCTTCGATGCATTGCAGCACCATGGTGCCCGCCGCCGTATGCTCCTGGATCGACTTGCCCGCGGGAAGCGCATGGCGGAACACCTCGAGGTGTGCCGTCCTGATCAAAAGCTCCGAATCCTGCTCGGTAATGGCGCGCCCGAATGGCCGCACGTCGATGATGTCGTTTTGCGTCGCATGCGGAATGGCCATCGCCGCCTCCGTCAGCCCGTCGGTTTTTTCGCCTTGATCTCGTGCATCGTATCGATCGCCAGCGTGGCGTGCGCGTAGGCGGCGCCAGCGCGCATCTCGGCGGCAACCCAGATCGCTTCCATCACTTCCTGCTCGGTTGCGCCGTGCTTCAACGCGAGCTCGGTGTGCCCGCGAATGCAGTACGGACATTGCGTGACGTGCGCGACAGCGACGGCGATCAGTTGCTTCGTCTTTTGCGGCAGCGCGCCGTCGGCGAAGACTTTTTGTCCGAATTCGCGGAATGCCGCGAGCGTTTCGGGTGCGAGCTCGCGCCGCTTCTGCGCAATCTCGCGGGTTGTTTCCGGATACATCGTGTGCTCCATCCGACTCTCCGTGTTGGTCAACCGCCGGACGCCGGCGGTTGGTAGGTTCCAGGCACCGTCGCGAACGCAATCGACAGGCGGTTCCAGCCGTTGATCGCGACGATCGCGAGCGTCAGGTCGACGAGCGACTTCTCGTCGAAGTACCGACGAACGTCTTCATAGTCCTCGTCTTCGACCGGGCCATCGGCGATGAGCGTGACCACTTCGGTCCACGCGAGCGCCGCACGCTCGCGCTCGGTGAAGAACGGCGTCTCGCGCCAGGCCGAGAGCGCGTAGAGACGCTGCTCGGTTTCTCCATGCGCGCGTGCATCCTTCGTGTGCATGTCGATGCAGTATGCGCAGCCGTTGATTTGCGATGCGCGCGTCTTGACGAGCTCGAGCAGCGATTGCTCGAGGCCACACTGGCGAAGATACGCCTCCAGACCGCGCATCGCCATGTAGGCTTCGGGCGCGACCTTGGGGAAGTGGATCCGTGGAGGCATGGGATCAGCTTCGGTGATCTCCGACCCGTACGATCTTCATGGTGTTAGTCCCACCCGATTTCCCCATCGGCTCACCGATCGTCAGCACGATGAGATCGCCGCGCTGCACGTACGACTGTGCGAGCAGCAAATCTTCCGCGGCACGTAACACTTCGTCGCGATCGCTGCTCTGCTCGAGGAACAGCGACGTCACGTTGCGAAGGAGCGCCATCCGCCGCTGCGTCTCGATCCGCGGCGTGATCGCGAAGATCGGGCAGCCGCAATTGTGGCGCGACATCCAGAGCGCCGTGGAACCGGATTCGGTCAGCGACGCGATCGCCTTGACCCGCAAATGATAGGCGGTGAAAAGCGTCGCCATCGCGACCGACTGGTCGATCCGCGTGAACGTGCGATCCATGAAATCGCGATCGAGCTGCACCGGATCGGACTTCTCGGCCTCGACGCAGATCTGCGCCATCGTCTCGACGGTCTCCACCGGGAAGCGTCCCGCGGCGGTCTCCGCCGACAGCATCACCGCATCCGTGCCGTCGAGCACCGCATTGGCGACGTCGGACACTTCGGCGCGCGTCGGCACCGGGTTGTGGATCATCGACTCCATCATCTGGGTCGCGGTGATCGTCAGCTTGTTGCGCTCGCGCGCCGCGCGAAGCATCCGCTTCTGCAATCCCGGCACCGCCGCGTTGCCGACCTCGACGGCGAGATCGCCGCGCGCGACCATGATGCCGTCCGACGAGTCGATGATCTCCTCGAGCGCGGGGATTGCCTCGGCGCGCTCGATCTTCGCGATCAGCATCGCGCGTCCGCCGGAGGCGCGCATCAGCTGGCGCGCCATGTACATGTCTTCCTTGCTCTTGGGGAAGGACACCGCCAGATAGTCGGCCTCGAACATCGCGGCCGTCTTCATGTCCTCCATGTCCTTCGACGTCAACGCGGGCGCGGAAAGGCCACCGCCCATCCGATTGATGCCCTTGTTGTTGGAAAGCGTGCCGCCGAGCACGACGCGCGTCACGATCCGCGGGCCGTCGACGGTCTCGACTTCGAGCTTGATGAGTCCGTCGTCCAAAAGCAGCACGGAGCCCGGGCCGACGTCGTTGACGAGCTCGGGGTAATCGAGGCCGACGTGCTGCGCATTGCCGAGTTCGCATTGCGCGTCGAGAATGAACCGCGTGCCGGGAACCAGCTCGACCTTGCCTTCGGCGAACTTGCCGATGCGGATCTTCGGTCCCTGCAGATCCGCCATGATGGCAACTTCGCGACCCTGCGCGCGTGCGACCTCGCGCACGAGCTTCGCGCGTTCGAGATGATCGTCGCCGGTTCCGTGCGAGAAATTGAGACGGACGACGTCGACGCCACCGGCGAGCATCCGGCGCAGCACTTCGGGCTTGCTGCATGCAGGCCCCAGCGTCGCGACGATCTTGGTCGAGCGCGGCATGGCTTTAAGCGTTACGTGAGGATTCGACGACGGCGCGTGACGTCCGCGGCGCCGGCTACGTGATCAGCTTCGCGCACGCTCGCGTGCTTCGCGTCCACGTTCGTTCAACACTTCGACGGCGGGGAGCTTGCGGCCTTCGAGGAATTCTAGGAATGCACCGCCCGCGGTCGAGATGTAGCCGATGTCGCGGGTGACGCCGAACTTCGCGATCGCCGCGATCGTGTCGCCGCCGCCGGCGATCGAAAACGCAGGCGACATGGCGATCGCGTCGCCGATCGCGCGCGTGCCGTTGGCAAACGCATCGAACTCGAAGACGCCGACGGGACCATTCCAGACGACGGTGCCGGCCGTTTCGAGCATCGGCACCAGCATCGCGGCGGTTCGCGGCCCGATGTCGAGGATCATGTCGTCGTCGTCGATTTCGCCGATCGATTTGACACTGGGCTGCGCGTTGGCGGCGAACGCTTTTGCACACACGACATCGACCGGCAACGGCACCTTGTCGGGAAATTCGTCGAGGATTGCACGCGCTTCGCGCACGAGGTCGGGCTCGGCCAGCGAGCGTCCGATGCGCGCACCCGTCGCGAGCAGGAACGTGTTGGCGATGCCGCCGCCGACGATCAGCGTATCGACCTTGGCTGCGAGCGCGCGAAGCACGGTGAGCTTGGTCGACACTTTCGCGCCGCCGACGATGGCGACCAGCGGGCGCGCAGGCGCTTCGAGCGCCTTGCCGAGCGCTTCGAGCTCGGCGGCGAACAGCGGTCCCGCGCAAGCGATGGGCGCGTAACGGGCGATCGCAACGGTGGTCGCTTCCGCGCGATGCGCGGCCGCGAATGCGTCGTTGCAATAGACGTCGCAAAGGCGTGCCATCTGCCGCCCGAGCTCGATGCTGTTCTCCTTTTCGCCGGGATTGACGCGGCAATTCTCGAGCATCACGAGATCGCCCGACGTCAGGTCGCTGTGCCACGTGCCGCCGTTCACCCAATCGCGGACGAGCATCACTTCGCGGCCGAGCAATTCACCGAGGCGCGATGCGATCGGTTCGAGCGTATCGGCTGGCGTCAGCCGGCCCTCGACGGGGCGACCGAGATGCGAGGTGACCATGACGGCGCCACCGCGCTCGAGCGCATCGCGGATCGCGGGAAGCGAGGCGCGGATGCGCGTGTCGTCGCCGATGTGGCGCTTGTCGTCGAACGGCACGTTCATATCCGAGCGAATGAACACGCGTTGCTCGCGCACGTCGACGTCGGAGAGCCGGAGGAAATCCATTCGGCTAGCTGGCGGCGATCAGCGCCGTCGACAACGAATGAAAGGGGTTCAGAGCCATCACTTTGCGGACATCAGCGCCATCGTCACATCCAGCATCCGATTGCTGAACCCCCATTCGTTGTCATACCAGCTGCAGGCCTTGACGAGGCGGCCGGAAACCTTCGTCAGCGTCGCGTCGAAGGTCGACGACGCCGGGTCGTGATTGAAGTCGATCGATACCAGCGGCTTGTCGTTGTAGCGCAGGATGCCCCCGGATAGCGGCCCGGACCGCGAAGCTTCGAGCATCGTCGCGTTGATCTCGTCGACGGTCGTGTCGCGGCCGGCAATGAACGTCAAATCGACGATCGACACGTTGATCGTCGGCACGCGGATCGCGTAGCCATCGAGCTTGCCGTTCAGCTCGGGTAGGACGAGCCCGAGCGCGGAAGCCGCGCCGGTCTTCGTCGGAATCATGCTCATCGTCGCCGCGCGTGCACGTCGCAGGTCGGTGTGATAGACGTCGGACAGCACCTGGTCGTTCGTGTACGCATGCACGGTGGTCATCAGGCCGTTCTGGATGCCGATGCCATCGTTCAGCACCTTCGCGAGCGGCGCGAGGCAATTCGTCGTGCACGACGCGTTCGAGATGACGGTGTCGGAGGCCTTCAATTTCCGATCGTTGACGCCATAAACGATCGTCGCATCGACGTCCTTGCCGCCGGGCGCGGAGATGATGACCTTGCGCGCGCCGGCCTTCACATGCGCGGATGCCTTCTCCTTGCTCGTGAACAACCCCGTGCATTCGAGCACGACGTCCACGCCGAGCGAGCCCCACGGCAATTGCGCGGGATCGCGCTGCGCGAACACGCGGATGCGATCGCCGTCGACGACGATCGAATCGCCCTCGACGCTGACCTTGCCCGGGAACCGGCCGTGCACGGTATCGTATTGCGTCAGATGCGCGTTGATCTCGGGACTGCCGAGATCGTTGATCGCGACGATCGCGAGATCGTGCTTCTTACCGTCCTCGTAATGGGCGCGAAGGATGTTGCGCCCGATGCGGCCGTAGCCGTTGATCGCAACCTTGATCGTCATGCCGATTCCTTTTCGTGGTTCATGCTAATGCAACGTCGGGCCGCCCGACTTCGCTCGATCCGCCGATGTTTCGCACGCGCGGATCAGCGCATCGATGTCGGAAAATCCATAACCCGCCTCGATCAGCGGCAAGCCGTCCCATTCGAACGGTTGCTCGACGAGCAGCGTTGCGCCCAGTTCCTCGTAGAAGCCCCGTGCCGGCTTGTTGCCGGCGATGACCCACGCGACGAGGCCGTTCGCGCCGTGCGCGCGCTGTGCCTTCGCGACCGCGTCGACGAGGCGCGTGCCGATCCCCGCGCGCTGGTATTCGCGGCGCAAATAGACCGCGGTCAGTTCGGCGTTGAGCTCGTATCGCGGTTCGTTCAGCATGTGGCCGGCGGCGAAGCCGACCACTTGGCCATCGCGTTCGGCGACAAACACGCTCGCGGTGTTCGGTCCAGCGGAAAGCACACGTTCCCACATCGCAGCGCTCGGCTCGACGTCCATGCTCGCGAGATACGCATCGGGAACGAGACCGCGATAGGTCGCTCGCCAGCAGTCGATGCGAACCTGCGCGATGGCGCGCGCATCGCTCGGCGACGCCGCTCGTATCGCAACGCTCACGGGTGATTCCCCAGGCTTGCGGCTCGCGCGCCGATGTTTGCGCATCGCACTCACGTGCTTGGCCTCCGGGCGGCCCTTCGGCGCTCATCGCGACGAACCGTCCGCGCCGACGATCCTGCGCACTTCGTCGGCAACGTGATCGACGGTGAAGCCGAAGAACGGAAACAGCGCGGCGTAGGGGGCCGATTCGCCGAAGCGGTCGATGCCGATGACGCCCGCATGCGGATCATCGATCGCGCCGACGTATTTTCGCCAGCCGTCGGTCGCGCCCGCTTCGACCGCAAGCCGCGGGATTCCCGGCGGCAGAACGGCGCGGCGATAAGTCTCGTCCTGCCGGTCGAACGCTTCGGTGCATGGCATCGACACGACACGAACGCCGATGCCTTCCTGCGCGAGACGCTCGCGTGCGCCGACGGCGAGTCCCACCTCGGACCCCGTTGCGATGACGATCGCGCGCCGATCCTGCGACCCGAAATCGGCGAGCACGTACCCGCCGCGCTCGATGTTCTTCATTGCCTCGGCATCGCGTTTTTCGAAGGCCACGTTCTGGCGCGTGAAGAGCAACGCGCTCGGGCCGTGATGCGACAGCGCCTGCGACCAAGCGACGGCCGTTTCGACGGTGTCGCACGGCCGCCACAGATCGAGTTGCGGGATCAGGCGCAAGCTCGCGGCATGCTCGATCGGCTGATGCGTCGGTCCATCCTCGCCGAGGCCGATCGAATCGTGCGTGAAGACGAAGATCGTCTTCGCCTTCATCAGCGCTGCCATGCGAACGCCGTTACGCATGTAATCGGAGAACGTCAGGAACGTGCCGACGTACGGGATGAAGCCGCCGTGCAATGCGAGTCCGTTCGAGATCGCCGCCATCGCGAACTCGCGCACGCCGAAGTTCACGTAATTGCCGGGCGTTTTCGCCGTGACCGCGACGCTGCCCGACCAGTTCGTGAACACGGAGCCCGTCAGGTCGGCCGCGCCGCCGATCATCTCGGGCAGCACTTTCGCGAAAGCTTCGATCGCCTGCTGCGATGCCTTGCGCGTCGCGATCGTCTCGGCCTTCGCGGCTTGTGCCTGGATGAAGTCCGCCGCCGTCGTCGCGAAGTCCGACGACAGCTTGCCTGATATCCGGCGCTCGAACTCGGCTGCCAGCTCGGGGTACTGAGACCTGTAGCGCGCGAACCTCTCTTTCCACTCCCGCTCGAGACGTTCGCCTCGATCGCGAGCGTGCCACGCGTCGTAGATCGCCTGCGGAATCCTGAACGGCGGATACATCCAATGAAGCGCTTCGCGCGTCCCCGCGACTTCCTTTGCGCCGAGCGCCGAGCCGTGCGTTTCCGCGGTGCCGGCCTTCGTCGGCGCGCCCTTGGCGATGATCGTCTTGCAGCAGATCAGCGTCGGGCGCGTCGTCTCCGCCTTGCCGCTTTCGATCGCCGCGCTCACCGCGTTCACATCGTGCCCGTTCACGTTCGGGACTACATGCCAGCCGTACGCCTCGAAGCGACGCGGCGTGTCGTCGGTGAACCAGCCGGTCGTGCGACCGTCGATCGAGATGCCGTTGTCGTCGTAGAGGACGATCAGCTTGCCGAGGCCCAGCGTGCCGGCGAGCGAGCACGCCTCGTGCGAGATGCCTTCCATCAGGCAGCCATCGCCGCAGGTGACGTACGTGTGATGGTCGACGATGACGTGGCCTTCGCGATTGAACTCCGCGGCGAGCAGACGCTCGGCGAGCGCCATGCCGACGGCGTTGGCGAGACCTTGCCCGAGCGGACCGGTCGTCGTTTCGACGCCGGGCGTGACGCCGACCTCGGGATGCCCCGGCGTCTTCGAATGGAGCTGGCGAAAGCGCTCGATCTCGCCGATCGGCAGGTCGTAGCCGGTCAGATGCAGCAGGGCGTACTGCAGCATCGAGCCGTGGCCGTTCGAGAGCAGGAAACGATCGCGATCCGGCCAATGCGGATCGGCCGGATCGTGGCGCAGGTGCCGGTCCCACAACGCGACGGCGATCTCCGCCATGCCCATCGGCATGCCCGGATGGCCGGACTTCGCCTTTTCGACGGCATCCATCGCGAGCGCGCGGATCGCGTTCGCCATGCCGACTTCGCGAGCCGGTGCTGCCCCGTTGTTCAAGTCGCCTTGGGATTCGAGCATCGCGAAACGACCGGCGCGGGATCACCGCCCGAAGGCGGGGATTGGTGCAAAGGGATTGAATGCACGCGCGGAAGCACCACTATTGTGCCATAATTTATCGTTTGATTTTTCGCTGCACTTTCAAAGCGGGAGCTGTATCGAACGCTGCGGCGGTCGCCAACGATTCGAAGGCGCTCGTCATCGCTTAAATCACATCGGCAACGGTTGCTCCGGTATCCGGAAGACGCCCGCGCGTGGAGGCTAAACGCCATGTACGGAATCCATCTGCTGGGGGAGTGGTACGGATGCCCCGCCGACGAGCCGGCGCTGACGCAAGCGAACGTTCTGCGCGACGTCTGTCGCCGCGCCGTCGACGACGCAGGTCTCACGATCGTCGGCGATCGCTTCTTCCAATTCGAGCCCCAAGGCGTCACCGGCACGCTGCTCCTTGCCGAATCGCACCTCGCAATCCATACGTGGCCCGAAGCGGGGTTCGTTACGCTGGACGTCTACGTGTGCAACTATACGACCGACAACACGGCGAAAGCCGAGCGCGTCTTCGCAGCGCTCGAAAAGGCGCTGCGTCCTGCGCGCAAATCGTTCCAGTCGATCCAACGCGGCGGCCGCCACGAAACCGATGTGGCGAACGTGTGCGACGACCCACGCCATAACGACCGACGCGATGAGCGACGCGCAGCCGCCGGCTGACGACCCCCACGCTCGCTCCGCTCGCTGCCCCCAGAGGGGGCGCAATCAGTGGCTTGGAGCGGCCCGGCGCCAATGACATGATCGCCGAAGGCGACATCGGTCCCGGCGTCCTCACCGAGTACCTCGACGACGACTGGGGCGTGTTCGTGCGCTCGCGCGCGGCCCTCGAGTCTTTCCGCTCGAAGTTCCAGCACGTCGAGGTTCACGACAGCAGCGCATTCGGCAAGCTGTTCAGGCTCGACGGGCACTTCATGACGTCGGAGAAGGACGAGTTCTTCTACCATGAGAACCTCGTCCACGTCGCCGCGCTCGCGCATCCCTCGCCTTCGACGGCGCTGGTCGTGGGCGGCGGCGATGGCGGCTCGGCGGAGGAACTCCTGAAGCATCCGTCGATGAGCCGCGTGACGATCGCCGAGATCGACCAGAGCGTCATCGATATTTCACGCCGGCATTTCCGCGCGGTGCATCGAGGCGCGCTCGACGATCCGCGCGTCACCGTTCGCGTCGAGGATGGATTCCGCTTCGTCGAGAACTCGAGCGAGCGATACGACCTGATCGTGCTCGACCTGACCGATCCCGGTGGTCCGTCGACTGCACTTTATACGGTGAAATTCTATGCCGCATGTGCCGCGCATTTGACGCCGCAAGGCGCGATGACGATGCACGTCGCAAGCCCGATCGCGCATGGCGCTCGCATTCGCGAGGCCATGTCCGAGCTTCGCGATGCGTTCGCCCGCGTCACGCCGTATCTCACGTCGGTGCCGCTCTACGGCGGCCTATGGATGATGGCATGCTGCTCGGCGACGCTCGATCCGCGCACCCATTCAGTGGCCGAGATCGACAATCGCATCGCGAAACGAACGCTTGCCGATCTTTCGTACATCAACGGCGAGACGTACCGCGCAGCGCTCGCGCTGCCCAATTTCGTCCGCGATCTGGTTCGTTGAATTCGGGCATTGTTGGGAAGCGGCGTAGGCGAAAGGCCTACGTGATTCAGCGCATCCGGCGCCTCGACAGTGCCGGTCGGCACGCGCATCATCGAATCGTGCGCGGGGCGCCGCGCCTTGAACGTCGTTCGTGGCGACCGCATCTTGAAACTGAGAAGGACGGCCAATTCGATGATGACAAGCGAGATGACGCCCAAACTGTCCGATACGATGCTCGACGCCGACTTCGTCGTCATCGACGGCATCGTGTTCGAGGCGGAATACGTTCGCGTTCCCGACGAATTCACCGTTGCCGACGATGTCGTGCTCGAAGCTCGCCACGGCGACACCGAGCTCGCGTTCACGCAGGCCGATTTCGAAGATGCCGAGCACGTGGCAGATGGCTTCTATCGCCTGGCCGCCGGCCACCTCGTTCGCTTCCTGACGAGCGCGACGGTTCACTGAATCTTCATCGGCCGTTTACAATGCCCGCTTCGGGAGAACGAAGCGGGCATATCGATGGACGGTCAACGCAGGCAGGCGCTCAAGAAAACCGGCGCGCTGTCGCTCCTTTCGCTCTTATCCGCCACGGGCTGGCTTTCAGCCGGCGATGCGCACGCTGATTCGTGGAACAAGAACGCCTTCGAGACGCATTCGCTCGATGACACAACGAAGGCGCTCGGCGGCGGCGCGCCCGTGCCGAGCAACGACGTTGTCTTCTTCTCGACGCCCGACATTGCCGAGAATGGCGCGGTCGTGCCGATCGGCATCACGAGCAAGGTCCCGAAGACCGAGTCGATCGCGATCCTGATCGAGAAGAACCCGAACATTCTGGCCGCCGTGTTCGACATTCCGCCCGGCACCGAGCCCACGCTTTCGACGCACATCAAGATGGCGCAGACGTCGAACGTCTACGCGCTCGTGAAGGCCGACGGCAAGTATCTGGTGGCATCGAAGGAGATCAAGGTCACGCTCGGCGGCTGCGGCGGCTGACGTCGCGCAAGGCAAGCTGCAACTCGCTCACGCGAGCGAGCGCGCGAAGGAGACATGAAGAATGGCAGACCCGATGAAAATACGCGCGAACCTTGCCGGCGAGGAGACGGAGGTCAAGGTGCTGATGAGCCATGAGATGGAAACCGGCCAGCGCAAGGACGCGCAAGGCAAGGTGATTCCGGCATGGTTCATCCAGAACGTCAAAGTCATGCACAACGGCAAGGTCGTGCTCGCCGCGCAATGGGGGCCGGCCGTGTCGAAGAATCCGTTCGTCTCGTTCAGGTTCAAAGGCGGCGCGAAGGGCGACAAGGTGACGATCACCTGGGTCGACAACCACAACGACTCGCGCACGGACGAAGCGACGATCGCGTAACGAAGCTCGCTACCCCGCGATGCGCACGAAATACCGATGAAACTGCACCGATCCTTCGTCGCGGCATTGTTCGCGAGCGCCGCCGCGATGGCGACGGTCGGCGCCGCGCGCGCCGACCCGACGACCGACGAGATTGCGAAATACCGCGAGGCGCTCGCTGAAGGCAATCCCGCCGAGCTTTGGGAAGCGCGCGGGGAGGAGATGTGGACGAAGCCGCGCGGTCCGAAGCAGGTCTCGTTCAAGAACTGCGATCTCGGGCTCGGACCCGGCGTCGTCAAGGGTGCATACGCGCAACTGCCGCGCTATTTTGCCGATGCGAAGCGCGTGATGGATCTGGAGACGCGACTCGTTTATTGCATGGTGATGGAGCAGGGTTACACCGAAGCGGAAGCGACGAAGAACGTCTTCGGCAATGGGAGCGCGCATCGCTCCGACCTCGAGGCGCTCGGCGCTTACGTTGCTTCGCAATCGCAGGGCGTCGCGATGCACGTGCCCATCGACGAGCCGCACGTGCGGGACATGTATCGGCTGGGCGAGAAGATGTTCTATTACCGTGGCGGAACGCACGACTTCGCGTGCGCAACGTGCCACGGCGACGATGGCAAGCGAATCAGGCTCCAGGACCTGCCGAACCTGACCAAGGTCGAGGGCGCGCAGAAGGCGTATACGACGTGGCCCGCGTATCGCGTGTCGCAGGGCGAGGTGCGCACGTTCCAATGGCGGCTCAACGACTGCTTTCGCCAGCAGCGCTTTCCCGAGCTGATATTCGGCTCCGATGCGTCGATCGCGCTCACCGCCTATCTCGCGGGACGCGCGAATGGCGCCGCGTACGAGGGACCCGCGATCAAGCGGTGAGCGCTCGATGAACCGTTATTCGTTGTTTCGCTCGGCCGCTGCGCTCGTCGCCGCATCGGCCATCGGTATCGCGCTTCACGGCTGCGCCACGGCGCCCGCGGACGACGAAGTGGCGGATCGCGCGGCGGCGATGATGAAGTCGTCGTTCAAGGCGCACGGTCAGGCGACGCTCGCGCGGCTCGATCAGGACAGCACGCAGCGGCTTTGCAGCGAATACGCGAGCCGACCGCTGCCGCCCGATGTCGCGGAAAAGATTCGTCAGGCGAATCTCGCGACGATCCGCTATCCGGCCGATGGCCAGTTCGTCGGCGACTGGAAGAACGGCGAGAAGATCGCGCAAAGCGGCCAAGGTTTCCAGTATTCGGACAATCCGAAAAATGCCGCCGGGGCCAACTGCTATGCATGCCATCAGCTCTCGCCAAAGGAACTCTCGTACGGCACGATCGGCCCGTCGCTCTATCGTTTCGGCAAATTGCGCGGCTACACCGACGAGACGCGCCGATACGCATGGCAGAAGATCTACAACGCCGAAGCGTTCTCCGCCTGCACCAATATGCCGCGCTTCGGCGCGCATCACGTTCTGACCGAGCAGCAGATAAAGGACGTGGTCGCGCTGCTCACGGATCCCGCGTCGCCGGTCAATCAGTGAGGGTGACGCCTCACCCGCCTCGCTCGCGCTCGGCTCCCTCTCCCGGCATCGCGGGGAGAGCGCTTGGGTGAGGGGAGCAGTGAAACGCCGCGACTTCCTTCAGGCGCTTGCCGCGGCTGCTTGCGCCGGGCTTCGCCTCGACGACGCACGCGCGACCGACGTCGATCGCATCTACGACGCGTTGCATCCGTTTGGCAATGTCGCGCTCCTGCACATCACCGATTGCCACGCGCAGCTTGGCCCGACGTTCTTCCGCGAGCCGAGCGTCAACCTGGGCGTCGGCGCGGCGCGCGGCAAGCCGCCTCACCTCGTCGGCGAAACGCTGCTGAAGCGCTTCGGCATCGCAGCCGGCAGCCGCGACGCTTACGCGTTCACGTATCTCGATTTCGCGCACGCCGCGCGCACGTTCGGCGCCATGGGCGGCTTTCCGCAGCTTGCGGCGCTCATATCGCGCCTCCGCGCACGGCGTCCCGGCGCGCTTCTCCTCGACGGCGGCGACACGTGGCAGGGCTCGGCAACCTCGCTTTGGACGAACGGGCAGGACATGGTCGATGCCGCGAAGCTTCTTGGCGTCGACGCGATGACCGGTCATTGGGAGTTCACGTACGGCGCGAAGCGCGTGCGCGAGGTCGTCGACAAGGATTTCGCGGGCCACATCGATTTCGTGGCGCAGAACGTCAAGACTGTCGACTTCGGCGATCCGGTCTTCGCGCCGTACGCGATGCGCAACGTCAACGGCGTGCCGCTCGCGATCATCGGCCAGGCGTTTCCGTACACGCCGATCGCGAATCCGCGCTACCTCGTCGCCGAGTGGACGTTCGGCATTCAGGAAGAGAGCTTGCAGAAGGCGATCGACGAAGCACGCGGCAAGGGTGCCCGCATCGTCGTGCTCCTGTCTCACAACGGAATGGACGTCGATCTGAAGCTCGCGTCGCGCGTGACCGGGCTCGACGCGATCCTCGGCGGGCATACGCACGATGCGATGCCGCAGGCCGTGCCGATTGCAAATCGCGCCGGCACGACGCTCGTGACGAATGCCGGTTGCAACGGCAAGTTCGTGGGACTGCTCGAATTCGACGTCGCGAACGATCGCATTCGCGACATCCGCTATCGGCTCGTCCCGGTGTTCGCGAAGCTGCTTTCGCCCGATCGGAAGATGGAATCGTTCGTCGCTAAAGTGCGCGCGCCATTCGAGACGCGCCTTCGCGAGAAGCTCGCGACGACCGAGGGCCTTCTCTACCGCCGCGGCAATTTCAACGGCACGTTCGACGAGGTGCTGCTCGACGCGTTGATCGCCGAAAAGGATGCGCAGATCGGATTCTCCCCCGGCTTTCGCTTCGGACCGACGCTTCTGCCCGGCGATACGATCACCTACGAAGATCTACTGTCGCACACCGCGATCACGTATCCCTACGTGACGGTGAACGAGATGAGCGGCGAGACGATCAAGACGATCCTCGAAGACGTTGCCGACAATCTGTTCAATCCCGACCCGTACTATCAGCAGGGCGGCGACATGGTGCGCGTCGGCGGCATGCGCTACGCGATCGATCCGTACGCCGGCATGGGCAAGCGCATCACATCGATGGAATATGCGGGGAAGCCGATCGATGCGAACCGACGCTACAAGGTCGTCGGCTGGGCGTCGGTGTCGGAAGAAGTGAAGCTTTCCGGCGGTGAGCCGGTCTACGACGTGGTCGCACGTTATCTGCGCGCGAAGAAGAGCATCGCCGCGCGAAAGCCCGTGCTGCCCGCCTTGCCGGACGGCCTCGTCGATTCCGGTTTGGCGGCGATATAGAAAACTACGCGCGCCGACGCAGCGGCTCGGTGCGATGGTCTTCGTCGGCGAAGACGGTCCACTCGGCGAGATCGTAAAGATCCGGCGCTTCGTGCCGTACGAGGCGCTTAAGCATTCGCTTCGCGCGCACGACCGATCGCGGCGTTCTGCCGAAACGCGAGGATGACGGATGTTCTCTTCGCGTGAGCAGGTGGATCAGCTCCCGGTTCAGGTCCTGTCCGGGGAGCGGGCGTTCGCGATACTCGAAGATGCCACCCGAGCCGACGAACAGAATCTCGTTGCCGAACGGCTCGGTCAGGGCGCGTCGCAGATACGCAGCGCGGGTCGTGTAGACGAGATCGAAATCATTGCGCGCCGTTTTCTCCGATGGGGCATCGATCATCGTCACGCCCGGGGGCCCGTTGCGCTTGTCGATCGCAATCGCATGGCGGGCATTGCGCAGCCGGATCAGAAACCGATAGTGTCCGTCGTAGCTTTGCAGATATTCTGACGCAAGGTCGCGCGATCGCTCGAGGAGGCCGCAGATGTCCCGCACGGCATTGTCGTCGGCGGTACCGTAACGGTTTGCGCGTACACGCGCTTCGCCGAGCGTCGCGCGCATTTCGTCGTCCGATAGCGGCGCGCGCAGGATTTCCCGAGAGACCTTTCCGGACTCGACGGTGAAGCCGGGGGCGATATCGAACGTGGTCACCGCCGCGCCTGAAGAAGTTTTTTCCAGCGCGGCAATTGGACGCTCGCCGTCGTGCGTGGGCCGGTTTACCCAATACAGATCGTCTTCGAGAAACACGACGTCGGCCGCGAATGGAAATGCGAAACGCGGTTGCAGGCCCTCGACGACGCGTGCCCAACGGCGGTTGAAATAACGCTGACGACGCATCGCTGTCCGCTCGCGATCCTTTCCCGGTATGACATAGCAATTGGGGAAGTGGGAGGCGACGCCATAGCCGCAGAACAGGTAATCGATGACAGGATAAAGCGACCGCAACCGGCCTATGAATCGATCCTGCACCGCGTCGCTGGTGGAATGAAGCGCATCGTTGAGGTTGAGACAGACCTCATTTCCGTCCGAGATAGCGCACAGCGTATCTCCTTGGTGCGTTTCGATGATTCGGCAGGTCGCCTTCGCGCTCAGCGGGAAGGCGTCGTTCGGTCCCACCTCGATTACCTGGAAGCCCAGCTTGGAAAGAGTCGCAGCGAGGCCGGTTTCGCTCGAAACGAGGACTTTGACATTGCGGGAAAGCGTCGAAAGCGTACCGGGGTGAAAGTGGTCGTGATGACCGTGCGATACGTAGACGTAGTCGATGCGACGATTCTTAAGCGCCTCGAGATGCGGCGCCGGATAGATCCACCACTGAGAACCGAAGCAGGGGCCCCGCCACCAGGGATCGGACAGCACCGTAACGCCGTCAGCTTCCATGAGCAACGATGCATGACCTATGAACGTTATGTGCATATGAAGCCGAAGTGAGGACCGATTTGATTCGGATGCGAACTCGTTCAGCGGATCGTCACGCGCGCGAACCTGCGCTTGCCCGCCTGCAGGACGACCGTTGCGCCGGATTCGATGATCCGTGTCTTGTCGGCGACGACGACGCCGTCGACCTTGAGTCCGCGTTGCGCGATGAGACGCAGAGCCTCCGACGTCGTCTCGACGATGCCCGACTGTTTCGCGACCTGCGCGATCGGCATTCCGGCACCGTTCGCATGCAACGTCACCTCCGGCATGCTCTCGGGCGTCGCGCCGTGGCGGAATTGCGCGTCGAACTGCGCTTGCGCCGCGTCGGCCGCGCCTTGCGAGTGGAAGCGCGCGACGATCTCGTGGGCGAGCATCGCCTTCGCATCGCGCGGATTGCGGCCATCCTCGACTTCGCGGCGCAGCGCGGCGATCTCGTTCTGCGGACGAAACGACAGCAGCTCGTAGTAACGCCACATCAACGGATCGGAGATCGACATCAGCTTGCCGTACATCGTCGCCGGCGGCTCCGCGATGCCGACATAGTTGTCGAGCGACTTCGACATCTTGTTGACGCCGCCGAGGCCTTCGAGGAGCGGCAGGGTCAGGATGATTTGCGGCTCCTGGTCGTAATGACGCTGCAGCTCGCGGCCAACGAGGAGATTGAATTTCTGGTCGGTGCCGCCGATTTCCACGTCGGCGCGGAGCGCGACCGAGTCGTAGCCCTGCGCCAGCGGGTAGAGCAATTCGTGAATCGCGATCGGCTGCTCCGCCGCGTAACGCTTCGCGAAATCGTCGCGTTCGAGCATGCGTGCGACCGTATATTTCGCGGCGAGCCGGATCATGCCGTCCGATCCCAGTGCAGAAAGCCACTTCGAGTTGAAAGCGACCTCGGTGCGCTCGCGATCGAGGATCAGGAACGCCTGGTCGGTGTAGGTCTTCGCGTTGGCCGCGACTTCTTCCGGAGAAAGCGCGGGCCGCGTCACATTGCGTCCGCTCGGATCACCGATCAGCGATGTGAAATCGCCGACCAGGAAGACGACGTGATGGCCGAGATCCTGCAGTTGCCGCAGCTTGTTGAACTGGACGGTGTGTCCAAGATGGAGGTCGGGCCGGGTCGGGTCGAAGCCTTCCTTGATCATAAGCGGCTTGCCCCGCGCAAGCTTGGCCCGCAATTCGCTTTCCACGAGAAGCTCGTCGGCCCCACGGCGAAACACCGCGATCTGATGGTCGATGTCGAAGGCCATTCGCGTGGCGTCGTCTTCGGCCGCGGCCGTAGGCTTTTCGCGCGAAGCTTGCTACAATCGCCCCGGCTCGGGCGCCGATGGACGCAATGCGGTGCGCGATTTCCGCAAAAAAACGTCCATTATTTCCGTTGCGCGCGCATAAACACCCGATTCTATCGCAGCGGCTCCGCAAGGTAGGGCGCGCGCTCGCGCATGTCGTTTCCCCCGGCCAGGCGCTCGCGGTCGCGGTCCTCGGTCTTGCCGGCGTTGCGGCCTTCGGCATCACGCCCGATACGACGCTCGACACGCCGTTCGTGCGCAACATTTCACGTCCGCTTGCGTTGCCAGCCCTGGCGCCGGTCGAGCCTACCGCTGCGCGCTACTGGATCGAGGAGCGCGTCGAACGCGGCGACACGATCGGAAGCCTGCTCGCGCGCGCGTCGATCGTCGATCCCGTGGCCGTCGAGTTCCTGCGTAACGATGCCGCCGCGCGGGCGCTCTATCAATTGCGACCGGGACGTCGATTGTCGATGGCGACCGACGACAACGGGCGCCTTGCGGCGCTGCGTTTCGTGACGCCGACCGGCGATCTTCTGTCGTTCGTGCGAACGTCGAACGGGTTCGTTGCGAATCACGAAACCCCGCACGCGGAGACGCGGCTCACGCTTCGCGCCGGCGAAATCATGACGACGCTCTTCGCCGCCGCGGATGCCGCCGATCTTCCCGATTCGGTGACCCTTGCCCTCACCGACATCTTCGGCGGCGACATCGACTTCTATCACGACTTGCGGCGCGGTGACCGCTTCGCGGTACTGTTCGAGACGCGCTATGTCGATGGCGAGCCGGTTGGCACCGGACGCGTCGTCGCCGCGGAATTCGATAGCGGGGGCAAGGCGCATCGCGCGTTCGTTTGGACGCGGCCCGATGGCAGCGACGCCTACTACAACGAGGATGGACGCAATTCGCGTAACGCCTTCCTGCGCTCGCCGATGCAGTTCTCGCGCGTGACATCGGGCTTTACGCTCGCGCGGTTCGATCCGCTCCTGCACACGATGCGCGCGCACACGGGCATCGATTTCGCGGCCCCGATTGGAACGCCTATTCGCGCGACGGCGGACGGCGTCGTGGCGTTCGCCGGCCAGCAGACGGGTTACGGCAACATGATCATGCTGAAGCACGACGGCCGCTATTCGACCGTGTACGCGCATTTATCGCGCTTCTCTGCGCAGATGCACGCGGGCACGCACGTGCGCCAGGGCGAGACGATCGGTTACGTCGGGCAGACCGGTTGGGCCACGGGCCCGCACCTTCACTACGAGCTTCGCATCGACGGCGAACCTCGCGACCCGATGACGGTCGCACTGCCAATGGCGACGCCGATCACGGATCAGGAACGTCCCGCGTTCGCGGCGGCGATCGCGCCGCTCGCAAGCGAGCTCGCCGTCGTGCGTGACCTGCCCGACGGTCAGCTCGTCGCGGCCAATTAGCGCGCGTTCGCGCGATATTGCCCGTCACGCGCCAGGCGCGATTCCCTACAACTGAACGACATCGTCGCAGGCGACGAAGCCTTACGCATTGGTCGATTTGATGGCCCGCGAACTTTTCGCCGGCGTGATGTCCGGAACCAGTCTGGACGGCGTCGACTCTGTCGTTGCCGATTTCGCCGTTCCCGGCAAGGCATGCGAGGCGCTCGGCGCGGCGCACATCGCCTATCCATCGCTGTTGCGCGACGAGCTGTTGGCGCTTCAGCAGCCCGGCAACAACGAGCTCGCGCGCGCAGGCGCCGCGGCCAACATGCTGGCGGAGCTTTATTCCGATGCGATCGCGCGCGCGCTCGCGGCAGCGAAGCTCGAACCCAATGCAATCATGGCCGCGGGCGTGCATGGCCAGACGCTGCGCCATCGGCCCGATCTCGGAATCACCGTGCAGCTCAACAATCCCGCGCGCGTCGCGGAAAAGAGCGGCATGGCGGTCGTTGCCGATTTTCGCAGCAGGGATGTCGCGGCCGGCGGTCAGGGCGCGCCGCTCGTCCCGGCGTTTCACGCCGCGCTTTTCGGCAGACGCGATCGGCATCGCGTAATCGTCAACATCGGCGGCATCGCCAACATCACCGATCTGCGCCCCGACGGCTCGGTGCGCGGATTGGACACCGGGCCGGGCAACGTGCTCTCCGATCTCTGGTGCGCGCGAAATCGCGGCACGCCGTTCGACGTGCAGGGCGCGTGGGCCGCGACGGGAAAGCCGAATGCGAAGCTCCTCGACGCGCTCCTCGCGGCGCCGTTCTTTCACGCGCCGCCACCGAAGAGCACGCATCGCGACAAGTTCAATCTCGAATGGCTCGAGGCACGCCTCGCCGCCTCGGGTATCGACGACGAGGCGGAAAACATCCAGGCAACGCTGGTGCTTTTGACCGCAAGAACGATTGCGGATGCGATTCGGGCGTATGCGCCGGATGCGCAGGAGGTGCTGGCCTGCGGCGGAGGCGCGAACAACGCGACGCTCATGAAATACCTCGCGGCCGAGATCGCGCCGCGCAAGCTCGGCACCACGGCCGATCTCGGCGTTCCCGTCGAGCAGGTGGAGGCGCTCGCCTTCGCGTGGCTCGCGCGCGAAGCGCTCGCGGGACGTCCCGGCAATCTTCCCGAAGTAACGGGCGCCAAGGGAAAACGAATCCTCGGCGCGATCTATCCGCGCTGACCCCGACGGGAAGCCTGAAAAAAGGGGCCCGCAGGCCCCCCTGATGCATCGAGGTCTTAGCGATCAGGCCGAGAAGCTCGAGCCGCAACCGCAGGTCGATTGCGCGTTCGGATTCTTGATCACGAACTGCGCGCCTTCGAGGCCTTCCTGATAGTCGATCTCGGCGCCCACCAGGTACTGGTAGCTCATCGGATCGATCAAGAGCGTAACGCCGCCCTTGCTCATCGACGTGTCGTCCTCGTTCACGACTTCGTCGAACGTGAATCCGTACTGGAATCCGGAGCAGCCGCCGCCCGACACGAACACGCGAAGCTTGAGGTCGGGATTGCCTTCCTCGTCGATCAGCGACTTGACTTTCGCCGCCGCGGCGTCGGTGAAGACGAGCGGGCTCGGCATTTCGTTCATTGCATTCATTCAAGGCACTCCGATGATTCGCCTGATCCAGTCATTATCCGGCGCGCCGGCATCAACGTCAAAAGCCGGCGGCAAAACGGTGCGGCGATTTGTTGGACCGCCGCAAACAACCAATATTGCGGCGGTCTGTGCGATAGTCAACCTCGATCCGCGTGGTTCAGGGAGCGACCGGGACCTGCATGAGCCCCGTGGTTTCGGGCAGGCCGAACATCAGGTTCATGTTCTGAATCGCCTGTCCCGCGGCGCCCTTCACGAGGTTGTCCTCGACTGCCATCAGGAGCGCGAGGTCGGATTCGGGCGGACGATGCACGGCGATGCGCAGCACGTTCGATGCACGAACGCTTCGCGTATCGGGAAGCGAGCCGGGCGGCATGACGTCGATGAAAGGCTCGTCCGCGTAGCGTTCTTGGTACAACGCCTGGAGGTCCGTGTCGGGATTGCGAAGCGGCGCGTATAGCGTCGCGAAAATGCCGCGGATGATCGGCGTCAGGTGCGGCGTGAACGTGACGCGCACCGGTTCGCGACTCGCACGATTCAGTCCCTGCACGATCTCGGCGACATGCCGGTGCCTCGGCACGCCGTAGGCCGCGAAGTTGTCGGATGCTTCGGCGAAGGTCAGCGAAAGCTCGGCCTTGCGGCCTGCGCCCGAGACGCCAGATTTGCAGTCGGCGATGAGATAGCGCGTATCGACGACGCCCGCTTCGATGAGCGGCAGGAAGCCGAGTTGCACCGCGGTCGGATAGCAGCCCGGGTTGGCGACGATTCGTGCGCTGCGAAT
>DATFCW010000098.1:0-8334 GCA_035252665.1 Casimicrobiaceae bacterium
TTGCTCGGCGATCGAGGCCGCGCGCGAATCGAGGATCGATCGCACCGATGCCGTGAGGCTGCGCAGCTCGGCCTGTGTCGACGCCCCCACGAGCTCGCGCTTCGCGGGAATCAGCTTGCGCGACAGCGAATGCTCGAGGACCGGCAGCCGGCTTCGCGTGAGCAGCGCGTCGTCGCCGTTCACCTTCGCGAGCAGCGCCTTCTGCGCGGACACCGCGAACACTTGCGCTGGCGAGATGCCGAGAAGCTCCGCCGTCGTCTCGACCTGCCGGTCGATCTCGGCGTTGATCTCGACTTCCTGCTTGAGCTCGTCCCAGAGGCCGTCGATCTTGTTGAGGATCACGAGGCGCGCGCCGCGCGTCGCCGCATCCTCGCCGACCAGGTGATCGTTCCAGACGTCGAGATCGGTCTTCGTGACGCCTGCGTCGGCGGCGAGCAGGAACAGGATCGCGTGCGCGTTCGGCAGCAGGTTGAGCGTGAGCTCGGGCTCGGTGCCGATCGCGTTCAGGCCCGGCGTATCGAGGATCACGAGGCCCTGCTGCAGCAACGGATGCGGAAAGTTGATGATCGCGTGACGCCAGCACGGAATGTCGACGCTGCCTTCGTCGCCGCGTTCGAGCGCGGAAAGGATGTCCTCGTCGCGCTCGCTGAACAATCCGTATTTGCGCGCCAGCGCGATCGGCACGCGCTTGACCTGCGACACGCGCGCGAGCGATTCGGCCATGCGTTCGGCAACGCCGAGATCGAGCGGAAACGTCACCCATTCGTCGGCGTAGCTCTTGAATTCGGTGACGCTCGCTTCGTTGAGCCGCGTCTCGATCGGCAGGAGGCGAATCGACGGCGGCCGCGACGGATCGTAGAGAAGCTCGGTCGGGCACATCGTCGTGCGCCCGGCCGACGAAGGCAGCAGCCGCTGACCGAAGTCCGCGAAGAAGATCGCGTTGATGAGTTCGGACTTGCCGCGCGAGAACTCGGCCACGAACGCAACGACCAGCTTGTCCTGCTGCAACTGCTCGAGGATGCGCTGGACCTTGACCTCGACCTGCGCGTCGGCGAGGTCCTGCTGCGACAGCCATTCGAACAGCGACGAGATGCCGGCCGAAAGCCGCCGACGCCAGTCGGCGTAGGCCTCGAAGCGGGCGGCAAGGTCGCGCGAATGATTCACCGAATGACCGCCCGGCCGGGGGTATTGGACGTGTTCTTCAAGCGGGACTCGCGGCCGATTCAACGGCGGGAAGCACGACTCATGCCGTATGGTTGGACGGCATTGCAGACGCGGCGCCTCGACGAACGCCAGATGGCAAACCGACCGTCGTTCGTCGGTTCGCCGCTGCCTGCCGTCGGTTGTCGGCTTCAACACGCGCCGCACGCCGTCGCGACGTGCCGCGCTATGGCACGCGAGGCGCTTTTGTCAGCGGCGCTGGCAGCGCGGGCAGTAGAACGACGAGCGCGCGCCGACTCGCGATTGCCGGATCGCTCCGCCGCAAACGCGGCAACGCTCGCCTTCACGCCCGTAGACGAAGTAATCGAGCTGGAAATAACCCGATGCGCCATCCGAGCCCACGAAGTCGCGAAGGGTGCTCCCGCCTTTCGCGATCGCAGCCTCGAGCACGTCGCGTACCGAAGCGACGAGCCGCGCGGCACGCGGTCTCGACAATCGCCCCGCGCGAAGCGAAGGATGAATGCCGGCGCGAAAGAGCGCCTCGTTCGCGTAGATGTTCCCAACGCCAGTGACGATGCGGTTGTCCATGAGCGCGAGCTTGATCGCCGCGCGCCGTCCGCGCGTCTTGCGCCACAGATAGTCGGCGTCGAAACGTTCGTCGAACGGCTCGGGACCGAGGTTCGCCAGCAGCGGATGGCCATCGCGCGCCGACGCGATCCATAGCATCGAGCCGAAGCGTCGCGGATCGTGGTAGCGCAGGAGCGTGCCGTCGTCGAGTACGATATCGACGTGATCGTGCAGGCGTCTTGGCGGTGGGTCGCGAAACACGCGAAGCGTCCCGGTCATGCCGAGATGAACGAGCAGCGCCGCTTCGCCGGCGTGAATGAGAAGATATTTGCTGCGCCGGTCGACGCGATCGATCGTGCGCCCGCGAAGCCGCGCGTCGAGATCTGCGGGAACCGGCCAGCGCAGTCGCCGGTCGTAGACGTCGACCCGCGCCACGCGCCGGCCAAGCACGTGAGGCGCGATTCCGCGCCGGGTCGTTTCGACTTCCGGGAGTTCAGGCATCCGGATTGCGCGCGACTCGCGACAAGGCGGCCGGCCGCGGCAGATTTCGCGTTGGTACCGCGCGCGACTATAGCTTAATCTCCGCGATGCGCGGGCCCATGCCGATGGGTCGTGCTCGCTTCACACTGGAACGCCACCGATGATTGTTTGTTTTTCGAAGCGCCTTCTGGTTTCGGCGCTCGCCGTCGCGCTCGTCGCCTGCGCATCCGTACGAGGCGAGCAAACCGCCGCCGACACGCCACCGACGCCCGTGGCCAAGGACCACGTCGAGCTCGACGCCGATCTCTTCTATCGGATGCTGCTCGGCGACGTCGCGCTGCAGCGGGGAGACCTGAAGGTTTCGGCGCAGGCGTATCTCGACGCGGCGCGCGAGACGAAGGACCCGAGGCTCGCGCAGCGCGCGACCGAGGTGGCGATCGCCGCGCGCGAACGCACCCTCGTGCACGATGCGGCGGCCCTTTGGAGCGAACTCGACCCGTCGGCGGAGCGCCCGAAGAACGTGCTCGCGGCGCTCGCCCAGAACAACAACACGGGCGCGATCCCGAACACCGCCGCGACCGAAGAGCTTCGCGAGCGGATCGAGCACGTGCTCGCCAACGCCGCCGTGTCCGGACAGGGCGTGGGCGACGTGTTCATGCAGATCAACCGGCTGTTCTCCGAGCAGTCGGACAAGCATGCGGTGCTATCGCTCATCCGCGATGTCGCGAAGCCGTATCCCAAGGTGCCGGAAGCGCACTATGCAGTCGCGCTCGCGGCTTACGCGGTCGGGGTCGACGATAAAGCGAGCGCAATGGAAGCGAAGGACGAAATCGACCGCGCGCTCTCGCTTCGACCCGACTGGGACCGCGCCGCGATCCTGAAGGCCGAGATTCTCGACCGCGATTCGCCGAACGATGCGCTCGCCTCGCTCGAGGCGTTCGTGCACGCGCATCCCGACTCGAAGAACGCCGCCGGCGCGCTCGCACAGCGCTACGTCGAGCGCAAGCGCTACGCCGAGGCGCGGACGTTGATGCAAGACCTATGGACGCGTGAGCCGACATCGCGGGATCTGGAGTTCGCGGTCGCCACGATCTCGCTCGAGATGAAGGATTACCCGGAAGCGACGCGGCTTCTGACCGACTTGAAGAGCGCCGGATACGGCGAGCCCGGCGTCATCGATCTCTATCTCGCGCAGGCGGCCGAGGAAACGCGGCAATGGGCGAAAGCGATCAAGTATTACCAGGCCGTGACCGACGGCGATCGCGCCTGGCTTTCGAAGCTTCGCATCGGCGCGCTCTATGGCAAGGAAGGCGACGTCGCGAAGGCGCAGAAGTGGTTCGCGAGCTTGAGTCCCGTCACGCGCGAGCAGCGCGTGCAGTTGAAGCAGGCCGAGGCGCAGGTGCTTCGCGATGCCGGCGACGACGCGGGCGCCTATCGCGTGCTCGCACAAGGGCTCGCCGACAATCCGGACACGCCCGACTTGATCTACGACCTCGCGATGGTTGCAGAGAAGCTCGACAAGGTCGACGAGGCGGAGTCCAAGCTCAAGCACCTGATCACGCTGCGCCCCGATGATGCGCAGGCGTTGAACGCGCTCGGCTACACGCTCGTCGATCGCACGTCGCGCGTTGACGAAGGCCTCGGTTTCATCGAGCGCGCACATAAGCTCGCGCCGAGCGACCCCTTCATCCTGGACAGCCTGGGCTGGGCGTTCTATCGGCTCGGCCGCTTCGACGATGCCGAGCGTTACCTGCGCCAGGCGCTCGAAGGACGCCCGGATGCGGAAATCGCGGCGCATCTCGGCGAAGTGCTGTGGCGCAAGGGCGAACACGACAAGGCGCGCGCCATCTGGAAAGCGCAGCTCGATGCGAACCCGAACAACGCGCTGTTGAAGGAAACGATGAAGCGCTTCGCGCCGTGAAGATCGGCGCGCGGCGCGCCTTTGTCCTTTGCGCAGTCGCACTTGCGGCGTGCGCGACGGTTCCGACACCGACCGTCAAGGAAGCGCCGATTGCATCGAACGACGTCGCGTTCGCCCTCGCTGGACGCATGTCGGCGCGGCGCGGCGACAACGGCGTCGCCGGCGCCTTTTCCTGGCATCACGTTCCGGGGCATGACGAGATCGATCTCTCGACGCCGCTCGGGCAGACGCTCGCGCAGTTGCAGGGCGACGCGCAGGAAGCGAGCGTGCGATTGCAGGACGGGCGTACCGAAAGCGCGCCGACGTGGAAGGCGCTCACGCAGCAAGCGTTTGGCGTCACGATTCCGGTCGAGGGATTGGCGTACTGGGTGCGGGCGGTGCCGCGCGCAGGCGCACCGTATGGCGTCGAACGCGACGCCGCAGGACGCGTGTCGCTGTTGCGGCAGGACGGCTGGGAGATCGTCTATGCGTATGCCGACGATGCGTCACGATTGCCGTCTCGTGTGACGCTGTCGTATCCCGGCGCCGATCCGATCGAAGTTCGCATCGTCGTCGATCGGCGCGAGTGACGCTGTGGTCGTGACCGTTGCGGCGCCGGCGAAGCTCAATCTTTTCCTGCATGTTACCGGCTGCCGTGCCGACGGCTACCACACGCTCGAGTCGCTGTTCGTGCTGATCGACCTCGCGGACACCATCGAGCTCGTCGATCGCGACGATGAAACGATCTCGCGCGCCGCCGACGTGCCCGGTGTCGCCGAACGCGACGACCTCGCGATTCGCGCGGCGCACGCGCTTCGCGACGCGGCCGGCGTTCGGCGCGGCGTGTCGATCCATGTGACGAAGCAGATTCCGCTCGGCGCCGGTCTCGGCGGCGGCAGCTCGGACGCGGCAAGCGTCCTCCTCGGGCTCAATCGTTTGTGGTCGCTTCGCATGTCGCGCGCCGAGCTTGCGCGCATCGCGGTGTCGCTGGGTGCGGACGTCCCGTTCTTCGTCGGCGGTGACGCGGCGCTCGCGCGCGGGGTCGGCGAACTCCTCACGCCGATGAGCGTTCCGACCTGCTGGGTCGCGCTCGCGCTGCCCGATGTTCAGGTGTCGACGGCCATGATCTTCGCGTCGCGCGAATTGACACGTTCGACGCCCTCGGCGAAAATGAACGTCTTTTCCGAAGGTTACGGGCACAACGACCTCGAGGCCGTCGCGGTGTCGCGGTTTCCGCAGGTGGGCTTGGCGGTGCGCGCATTGAGGCAGGCGTCGCCGTCGGCGCGCATGACCGGCTCCGGAAGCTGCGCGTTCGCGACGTTCGACGCGCAAAACGACGCGCAGCGGGCGATCGCGGTGTTGCCGCAAGGCACGTCGGGGCTCGTCGTGCGAACGCTTGCTCGGCATCCGCTCGCATCCTTCGCGGCTTGATCGAATGCGGTCCCTTCCAATTCGGATCCGCGCGAATCTGTTTCCGCTGGGGAGTCGCCAAGTTGGTTAAGGCACCGGATTTTGATTCCGGCATTCGAGGGTTCGAATCCTTCCTCCCCAGCCCTTTCCGAGCTGATGCGCACGCATCGCCGCAGAACGGCCGCCGCTGGCGCGCCGCTCCCACGTTTCCCCGTCCCTACGTCGACCGATGGCCTTCGAGCGAATGCGGATCTTTGCCGGCAACGCGAACCCGAAACTCGCCGAGGCGGTCTGCCGGCACCTGAACTTAAGCCTCGGGCGCGCCGTCGTCGGGCGCTTCTCCGACGGCGAGGTGATGGTCGAATTGCTGGAGAACGTGCGCGGGCGCGACGTGTTCGTGCTGCAGTCGACATGCGCGCCGACCAACGACAACCTGATGGAAGTGCTCGTCATGGTCGATGCGTTGAAACGCGCATCGGCCGCACGCGTCACCGCCGCGATTCCGTATTTCGGTTACGCGCGCCAGGATCGGCGCCCGCGCTCCGCGCGCGTGCCGATAACCGCCAAGGTGGTTGCCGACATGCTCGCGGTCGTCGGCGTCAACCGGGTGATGGTGATGGACCTGCATGCCGACCAGATCCAGGGATTCTTCAACATCCCGGTCGACAACATCTACGCGACGCCGATCCTGCTCGGCGATCTTTGGAAGCGCAACTACGACAATCTGCTCGTCGTGTCGCCGGACGTCGGCGGCGTGGTTCGCGCACGCGCGATCGCGAAGCGCCTCGACTCCGATCTCGCGATCATCGACAAGCGGCGGCCGAAGGCCAACGTCGCCGAGGTGATGAACATCATCGGCGACGTCGAGGGGCGCACCTGCGTCATCATGGATGACATCGTCGACACGGCGAACACGCTCGTGAAGGCGGCCACGGCGCTCAAGGAGCACGGCGCGCAGAAAGTCGTCGCGTACTGCACGCATCCGGTGCTCTCCGGCGGCGCCGTTCCCCGCATCGCATCCTCCGATCTCGACGAGATCGTCGTCACCGACACGATTCCGCTGTCTGCCGATGCACAGGCGTGTCCGAAGATCAGGCAGCTTTCCTGTGCGCAGCTTCTCGCCGAGACGATGACGCGAATCTCGAACGAGGAATCGGTGTCGTCTCTTTTCACGGAGTAGCTTTCATGACCGAATCCCTCGCGAGCGATCTCGCCGGCAAGTCCGTGCTCGTCACCGGCGCATCGACCGGCATCGGCGCCGCGGCCGTGCGCGCGTTCGCGAAAGCCGGATGCCGCATCGCGATTCATTACAACGCGAGCCTCAATCGCGCCGAGGAAGTGGCGGCCGACGTGCGCTTCGCCGGCGCGCAGGCGTTCCTGGTCGGTGGCGATCTGCGCACGACCGCGAAGGCGCGCGAAGTCGTCGACGCGGCGGCCGCGCATTACGGCGGCGTCGATATCCTCGTCAACAACGCGGGAGGACTGGTCCGCCGCGTGCCGATCGGGGAGTTCGACGACGAGATTTTCGACGAAGTGATCGACCTCAACGTTCGCTCGCTCGTCGCGTGCTGCGCCGCGGCAGTGCCGCACATGCGCAAGGCCGGAGGCGGCTCGATCATCAACGTGACGTCGATCGCCGCGCGCACGGGCGGCGGCGGCGGCTCGACGCTTTACGCAGGCGCGAAAGGCTTCGTGTCGACGTTCACCCGCGGTCTCGCGAAGGAGCTCGTCAAGGACAACATCCGCGTGAACGCCGTTGCGCCGGGCGTCATCGTCACGCCTTTCCACGAGCGCTATTCGACGCCGGCGATGCTCGAAGCGTTCAAGTCGTCGATCCCGATGAATCGCCTGGGCAGCGCGGAAGAATGCGCGGGAGCCTTCGTCTATCTTGCGTCGGATGCATTGTCGTCGTTCGTCACCGGACAGATCATTCAGGTGAATGGTGGGCAAGTGATGTAGCTGTCCGGGATCAGGGGTCAGGGAACAGGTATCAGAAAACGTGGCTGATACGAAGCACCATACGGATCTCGCTGCGGTAGCGCACGCGCTGCGGTCGCTGCATCGCGCGCTTGCCGAGCGCGTGCGCCGCGATGCCGAGGCCGAGCGTCGCACCCTGATCCAGCCGGGCGCATGGCTTTCGATGCTCACGAGCGATGCGCAATTCGCGTGGCTGCGATCGCTCTCGGAGTTGATCGTCGATCTCGACGTGTTCCTGGAAGCCGATCCGGCGCCGGCCGAGGACGATCTCTCGGCGATTCGCGCCGAAATCGAGCGCTTGATCGCGCCGTCGAGCGTCGAAAGCGTCGAGACCGAGTTCGCTCGCCACTATTGGCACTACGTGCACGACGAGCCGCAGGTGGCCATCGCGCACGGCGAAATCCGTCAGGCGATCGACCGTCTTCCGAAGGCAACGGATGTCGACGAGGGCGCCGCGCTTCACGCGCGACATCGCTGGGCCGAGACGCGCCGCCATCGCGGCTGATAGACGTCGACTTGCTATAATCGCTTGCTTCGCATGAGCGCGCGATGAAAGCGCGCGAGTGACCATCGCGGACGACCGGTATCGATTCCGGAAGGCCGCAGACACGAGAGGAGTCGCACCATGGCCACGATCGAATTCACCGCATTTCCGCGCACGACCGAAGGTCGGGGCGCGTCGCGCCGCATGCGCCGCGACGGCAAGACGCCCGCGATCGTCTACGGCGGCAGCGCCGCGCCGCAAGCCATCGAGCTCGACCACAACGCGCTGGTGCACGCGCTTCGCACCGAGGCGTTTCATTCGTCGATCCTGTCGATGAAGGTCGACGGGACGGCGA
>DATFCW010000099.1:0-5355 GCA_035252665.1 Casimicrobiaceae bacterium
CGGCTCGTACGACCTCGGCCCGCTCGCCGGCGGCGCGCGCGCGATTACGGTCGGCGGCGCGGCGCGTCTCGCCTCGCCTGCGCAGTTCGCCGAGACAACGCATGCGGCGCAGACGCCCGCGCTCGCGCACATCCTGCGCACGGAGGCCGACATCGCGCACGCGGCTGCTGAACTTTCGTCCGGCGCGCCTCTCGCGACGACATTCCCCACGAGTGGCTTCGGTGCCGAGGTGCGCACCGCATGCGAAGTGGTCGCGCGCTCGAAGGGCGTCGCGGTCGTTCGTCTCACACTGAATGGTTTCGACACGCATGCAAACCAGCTTGGCACGCAGGCGCGACTGCTCGGCGATCTGGCCGAAGGACTCGACGCGCTGGTCCGCGGATTGTCCGAGGCAGGACGCTACGACGACGCGCTGATTCTCACGTATGCGGAATTCGGTCGACGCCCGCATGAGAACGCGTCGGGCGGTACCGATCACGGCACGAGCAGCGTGCACTTCGCCTTGGGAAAACGCGTTCGCGGCGGCATTTATGGCGAAGCGCCGAACCTCGCTTCGCTCACGCCGCAAAGCAATCCCCCGTACGCGATCGACTTTCGCAGCGTCTACGCGACCGCGCTCGATGCATGGTGGGGCGTCGATTCGCAGCACGTCCTCGGCGGGCGCTTCGCGCCGCTGCCGATTATCCGAACATGAAGCGCCGAGTCGCTCGAAAGCGCCCGATCACGCGGCGCAAGCGTCCCATTTTGCGACGAACGCGCGCCAGTGCGCGGCCTCCGATCCGGCGACGCGCTCGCGCACGAGCGCAATTTCGCCCGCGTATCCGTCGCCGTCGATTTCGCCGCGCATCAATCGGAAACGCTGGTAGACGAGGTACGTGTTCAGCGCGTCGCACTCACAGTAGCCGCGCACGTCGTTGATGCGACCGGCGGCGACCGCCGCGGCCACTTCGCTCCCGTCCATGCCGATCTTGCCGGGAAAGCCGCACAGGCGCGCGATCGCGTCGAGGCCCGCGCTCGCGCGAAGCTGGTATTGCGCCATCACGTCCATCAGGTCCAGATGGCGCGTGTGGTAGCGCGCGAGGTAGTTGTTGTAGCGGAATTCCTTGTCGTCGTCGCCCCAATCCCAATAACGCGACGCCGTGATGCCGTGGATCAGCGCGCGGTGATTCAGCACGGGCAGATCGAAGCCGCCCCCGTTCCACGAGACGAGCTGCGGCGTGTACTTCTCGATGCCGTCGAAGAAGCGCCGGATCAGCTCCGGCTCGGGATCGGCCGGGTCGCCGATCGACCAGATCCGCACGCCCGCGACGTCGCGCATCGCGCACGCGATCGCGACGACCTTCTGCAGATGGAATGGCGCGAAGTCGTTGCCGGTGCCCGCCCGGCGCTGCTGCGAATACCAGGCGAGCACGCCGTCGTCGTCGACATGATGACCGATGTCATGAACGCGCCGAATGCCCGCGACGTCGGGCACCGTCTCGATGTCGAAGGCGAGCAGCGGCTCCGTAGCGCTCACCCTTTGCGCGCGGCGCGGCCGCGCTTCCTCATGGGTGGAAACCCGTGATCAGGCGGGAAACACGCCGGTCGACAGATAGCGGTCTCCGCGATCGCAGACGATGAACACGATCGTCGCGTTTTCGAGCGATTGCGAAACCCGTAGCGCCACGGCGCAGGCACCGCCAGAGCTGATGCCACAGAAGATGCCCTCATCGCGCGCGAGACGCCGTGCCATGTTCTCGGCATCGGCCTGCGAGACGTTCTCGGTGCGATCCACGCGCTTGGGATCGAAAATCTTCGGCAGATACGCCGCCGGCCATTTGCGAATGCCGGGAATCTGCGAGCCCTCCTCGGGCTGCGCGCCGATGATCTCGATCGATGGGTTTTGCTCCTTCAGGAATCGCGACACGCCCATGATGGTGCCGGTCGTGCCCATCGCCGAGACGAAGTGCGTGATCCTGCCATCGGTGTCGCGCCAGATCTCGGGCCCCGTTCCGCGATAGTGCGCAAGCGGATTGTCGGGATTGGCGAACTGATCGAGGATCTTCCCCTTGCCCTCGTCGCGCATCCGTGTCGCGATGTCCCGCGCCGCTTCCATGCCGCCGGCCTTGGGGGTGAGCACGAGCTCGGCGCCGTAGGCGCGCATGGTCTGCACGCGCTCCTCGGTCTGGCTCTCGGGCATGACGAGCACCATCCGATAGCCGCGCATCGCGGCGACCATCGCGAGCGCGATGCCGGTGTTGCCCGATGTCGCCTCGATGAGCGTGTCGCCCGGCTTGATCGTGCCGCGCTTCTCCGCTTCGACGATCATCGACAACGCGGGCCGATCCTTGACCGAGCCGGCCGGGTTGTTGCCTTCGAGCTTGGCGAGGATGACGTTGGACGTGTTGCCGGGCAGGCGCGTGAGTTGCACGAGCGGCGTGTTGCCGACGGCGTCGGAAAGCGTGGCGTAGGTCATGCGGACGATTGTAGCGGACGCAAGCGCCGGGCGACACTCGACGCGCTGGCGTCTGATTGTTACCCCCGGCCGGACATCATTCGCTTGCCGCGGCCCCGGGATAAGAATCATCAGGAAAGCAGGTAATGCCCACCATAAGCTCGTTCTCCATCCAGCCGCTGCGCTGAGGAAGCATTATGGAAGCTTTTAACGAAAGGCTCGTACGAGATAACTTCCATCTCGAGCTCGAGTTCAGCACAGGCGAGCGACGCGCGTTCGAAGCGCGCCCCATCTCGAAAAAGGCCTGTGTCAGCGCTTGAAAGACGCGCGATTGTTCGGACAGGCGTTCGAGGCGTTCAACACCGTGTGCTGACCCGGAGATCTGCGCGTTGCGCCCGAGAACCTGTACGACAAGTCGCGCACCCTCGAAGCTCGCGCAGCCGGATAGTGATCAGGGCCACGCGCTTCCGCGTGGCCCCGGCTCTGGTCAATTGCGCGACTTTGCGTCGGGCTTCGCCGCGACAGCCGGCTTGGCCTCGCGCGCGGCGGTTTTGACGTTCGCGGGCGCGACCGTCACCTCCGACTTGAGCTTCTCGAATCGGCGTGCGCCGATCCCTTTGACGTCCTTCAGCTCGTCGACCGACTTGAAGCCGCCGTGTTGCGTGCGGTAGTCGAGAATGGCCTGCGCCTTGGCCGGGCCGATGCCCGAAAGCGCTACGAGCTCGTCTTTGGTGGCGGTGTTGAGATTGAGCGCTGCGTCGGCAAGCGGCGCCGCGAGCGCGAGCGCGAATGCAAGCAACAAACGGATCATGGATAACTCCTTCGTGGTCAAGGGAAGTTCGCCGCGCGGCGAGGGCCTGGGCGCCTCATCGTTCGCGCGAGCGAGACCCGAGCTTACGAACGAGCTTCGCTTCCTGAAATCAGACTTTCGACGTAGCTCGCCACGCCCTCCTCGACCGGCAACATCGGCTTCTCGTAGCCCGCCGCGCGAAGGCGCGCGAGGTCGGCCTGAGTGAAGCTCTGGTAGCGACCGGCGAGCGCTTGCGGCATCGGCACGTATTCGATCGATCCCTCGCCGAGCAATTGGTCGAGCGCACGCGGCGCTTCCCCTGCACGCTTGCGACATGCATTGATGGTGGCACGCGCAACCGCATTGAACGTTGCCGCGTTGCCGGTGCCGACGTTGAAGATGCCCGAACGATCGGCGTGCTCATAGAAGTGCAGGTTCACGGCGACAACGTCATCGACGTGAATGAAGTCGCGCCGCTGCTCGCCGTTCGCGTAGCCGCCAGACCCCTCGAACAACCGCACGCGCCGATCGCGCTCGTACTCGTCGAAGAAGTGACACGCGACCGATGCCATCCGGCCCTTGTGCGCTTCGCCTGGCCCGTAGACGTTGAAATAGCGAAATCCGGCGATCTGCGCAGTACGGTCGGGCAAGGTGCCGCGAACGTAGTCGTCGAACAACGCCTTCGAGTAGCCATACACGTTGAGCGGCGCTTCGTGCTCGCGTTCCTCGCGAAAGACACTGCCCGCGCCGTACACCGCAGCGCTCGACGCGTAGAGAAAGGGAATGTCGTTGTCCTGGCAATGCCTGAGCAGCGCGACCGAATAGCGGTAGTTGTTGCGCATGACGTAGCGGCCATCGGTAGCGGTCGTATCCGAGCATGCGCCTTCGTGGAAGATCGTCGCGATGTCGTCGTCGAAATCGCCCTCTGCGACCCGCAGCAGGAATTCGTCCTTGTCGAGATAGTCCGCGATGCGACAGCCGACGAGATTGCGAAACTTGTCGCCTTGCGCGAGGTTGTCGACGGCGATGATGTCGGTCTCGCCGCGTGCGTTCAATCCCTTGACGATGTTGGAGCCGATGAAGCCCGCAGCGCCGGTAACGACGACGTACATGTCAGGTATCAGGAATCGGAGGACAGGAATCAGCCACCGTGTGCATGCACGATGAACGGCACGCGCGGCGCGACCGCGCACAGCAATTCATAGCCGACAGTGCCGGCCGCGTTCGCGACCTCGTCGACCGGAAGTCCGTCTCCCCACAGCACCACTTCGCTCCCGACCATCGCATCGGGGAGCGACGAGACATCGACGGTGATCATGTCCATCGAAACGCGCCCGGCCATCGGCACCCGCCGTCCGTTCACGAGCACGGGCGTGCCGTTGGGCGCATGCCTCGGATACCCGTCGGCATACCCGCACGCGACGATGCCGATGCGCGTCGTGCGCGTGGCGGTGAACGTGGCGCCGTAGCCGACGCTCGCGCCCGCTTCGAGCGTCTGCACGCCGATCAGCTTCGAGCGCAGGGTCATCACCGGTGAAAGGCCCAGGTCGCGCGCGCTGCGATCGGCGAGCGGCGTCGCGCCGTAGAGCATGATGCCCGGACGCACGGCGTCGCCGCCGGCCGCGCCATGGCGGACAAGCGCAGCGGAATTCGCAAGCGAACGCGGAAACGCGAGCCCCTCGCACGCCGACTCGAAGCGGGCAAGTGGCGTCGCAATGCCTTCGGCATCGTCGGCGCGCGCGAAATGCGTCATCAAAGACAGCGACGCGACATTTCGCGATCGCACCAGTCGCTCGGCAAACGCGGGCGCTTGCATAGGTGCGATGCCGAGCCGGTTCATGCCCGTGTTGATCTTGAAATGAACGTCGAGCGGATGCGAAAGCGTCGCGCGTTCGAGCATCTCCACCTGCTCGACGCAATGCACGACGCTCGCAAGCGACTGTGCAGCGAAGGTCTCGAGCTCGGACGCCTCGAAGAATCCCTCGAGAAGGAGAATCGGCCGCCGCTCGCCTCGCTCGCGCAGGCGAACCGCCGTGTCGAGCTCGATCAGCGCGATTCCATCGGCGTCGGCCAGTGCAGGAAGCACGCGCATTAGTCCGTGTCCGTACGCGTCCGCCTTGACCACCGCGAG
>DATFCW010000100.1:0-11138 GCA_035252665.1 Casimicrobiaceae bacterium
CGCATCGACGATGGACTCTCGAGCGAGTCTCGTCTCTGACCCCCTCTCTGACCCTACACCTCCCTGACGAGCATTGGCCATTTGCGCATAGAATAGGTCGCCCATCGGTCCGCGGCCAAGCGATTCAAGATTCGACCGAGAACACGCTTTCGCGGGCGCAACCCTTCCCTGGAGGAATTGCATGTCGCCACGTCTTCTCCTGCTTGCCCTCGCGGCGCTTGCCGCGCCGGTCGCGGCTCAAACCGTTCCCGCCGGCTATCCCGCCGACTATGCGCAGACGATCGCGGCCGCGAAAAAGGAAGGCAAGGTCGTCATTTACAGCGCGCTCGACACGAAGGCGGCGCAGCCGCTGATCAAGGATTTCAACGCGCTCTATCCGGACATCAAGGTCGAGTACAACGACATGAACTCGACCGAGATGTACAACCGCTTCATCGCTGAATCGGCGTCGGGCCAGGGCGGCGCGGACGTGATGTGGAGCTCGGCGATGGACCTGCAGGTGAAGCTCGTCGACGAAGGCAAGGCGATGACGTATGTCTCGCCGGAGGCCGCGAAGCTTCCGAAGTGGGCCGTGTACAAGAACCAGGCGTACGGCACGACGTACGAGCCGGCCGTGTTCATCTACAACAAGCGCCTCGTCACCGGCAACGACATCCCGCACGACCATGCGGGCTTCGCGAAGATTCTGGACACCGATACCGCCAAGTTCAAGGGCAAGGTCACGACCTACGACATCGAGAAGAGCGGCGTCGGCTTCATGTTCGTCGTGCAGGACACGAAATATTTTCCCGGGATGAAGGATCTCGAGAAGGGCTTCGGCGCGACGAACTATCGCGTCTATGCGAGCACCGGCAACATGCTCGAGAAGGTTTCGTCCGGCGAGCATCTGCTGGGCTACAACGTGCTCGGCTCGTACGCGCTCGTCCGCGCAAAGAAGGACCCGAACCTCGGCGTCGTGCTGCCGAAGGATTACACGCTCGTGCTGTCGCGCGTGATGTTCATCGGCAAGGACGCGAAGAACCCGAACGCCGCGAAGGTGTGGACCGATTACATCCTGTCGCAACGGGGACAGAAGATGATCGGCAGCGACGTCGAGCTGTTTGCCATCCGCAACGACGTCAACGCCGAGTACACGGCCGCTTCGCTCGACAAGGAGCTCGGCCCGAACGTCGTGAAGCCGATCCCGGTCAGCTCGGAGATCGTGACGTACCTCGATCCGAAGAAGCGGCTCGAATTCCTGAGCGAGTGGAAGAAGAATCTGGCGGCGGGGAAGTAGATCGGGGATCAGGGATCGGTAAACACCTCGCACAACGTGCTGCGAACGTGCTGATACCTGATACCTGATACGCGACACCTGGCAATGGCCAGCCTTGCCAAGCCCCCACTAGCGCTCGCGCCCGCGCGACCCGGTCTCGCGTTGCTTCGCGGTTTGCCGCGCGGCATCACGATTCTCCTGACCGCCGCGGTGGTGCTCGCACCGCTATCGTTGATCGCCTATCAGAGCCTGCTCAACGCGCCGTTCTTCGAGGCGACGAAGAAGCTCGGCCTCGATGCATACGCGTTCATCTTCGCCGACCCCGATTTCTGGACCGCGCTCGTCAACTCGTTGCTGATCGCGGCGGGCATGACGGTAATCGCGGTACCGCTTGGTGGCGTGCTCGCGTTCGTAATGGAGCGCACCGATTTCCCGGGCAAGCGGATCATCGAGCCGATCGTGCTCGTGCCGAGCTTCGTGTCGCCGATGGTGCTTTCGTTCGGTTACGTCGTCGCGGCCGGTCCGGTCGGCTTCTATTCGATCTGGGCGACGAATGTCTTCGGCGGAGCGCCGTGGGGTCTTTATTCGCTGCTCGCGATGTCCGTGATCGCAGGTCTCACGCACGTGCCCAATGTGTACGTATATGCATCGTCGGCGCTCAAGAATCTGGGCTCCGACGTCGAGGAAGCCGCGCGTGTCGCCGGCGCATCGCCGTTTCGCGTCGCGATTTCGGTAAGCCTGCCGCTCATCATGCCCGCGCTTCTGTTCTCGGCGGTGCTGATCTTTTTCCTCGGACTCGAGCTCTTCGGCCTTCCGTTGGTGCTTGGCGATCCCGAGGGACACCTCGTATTGTCGACGTACTTATACAAGCTAACGAACAAGCTCGGCACGCCGTCGTATCACCTGATGGCCGCCGTCGCGGTGTGCATCGTCGCGCTGACGATTCCGCTCGTGCTGCTGCAGCGACGCCTTTTGCAGAACGTGCGCAAGTACGCGACGATTCGCGGCAAGGCGGGCCGGATTCGCGAGCTTCCGCTCGGACACTGGAAATGGGTCGCGGTCGCGCTCGTTGGCGCATGGTTGTTCGTCGCCGTCATCGTGCCACTCACCGGCATCGCGCTTCGCGCATTCGTCACGAACTGGGGTTTCGGCGTGAGCCTGCGCGAGGCATTCACGCTCAACAACTTCAACGAAGTCTTCAACGAGCCCACCGACGTTCGCGCGATCTGGAACACCGTGCTGCTCGGCACGGTCGGCGGCGCGCTGACGGTCGCATGCTACACGGCGATCGGTTTCGCAACACACCGGCGAAACGACGGCTGGTCGCGCATCATCGATTACCTCGTGCTCGTGCCGCGCGCCGTGCCGGGTCTCCTGATCGGCCTCGCGTTCCTCTGGGTGTTCCTGTTCTTCCCGCCGCTTCGTCCGCTGCGCCAGACCATCTTCAGCATGTGGCTGGCCTACACCGTCGTATGGCTCGCCTATGGCATGCGGCTCATCTCGTCGTCGCTTCTGCAGGTAAGCAACGAGCTCGAAGAGGCTGCGCGCACGGTGGGCGCCGCGCGTGCACGCATCTCGCGCGAGATCACGCTGCCGCTAATCCGTCACGGACTGCTCGGGTCGTGGCTTCTCGTCTTCATGATCTTCGAGCGCGAATATTCGACGGGCGTTTACCTGCTCGCACCCGGAACTGAAGTCATCGGCGCCGAGCTCGTGTCGCTGTGGCAAGGCGGTGCAATCGACATCGTCGCGGCGCTGTCGCTCATCAATATCGTGCTGGTTGGAATCGGCCTCGCGATCGCGCTTCGCTTCGGTGTACGGCTGCGCGATTAGCCAGCTTGTGGAGGCGAGAATGCCCGAGCTTACCGTCGAGAATCTGCATCTTCGCTACGGCGACAACCCGATCCTCAAAGGCGTCACGATGACGCTCTCGCGCGGCGAGGTCGTATCGCTGCTCGGCCCGTCGGGCAGCGGCAAAACGACGCTGCTTCGCGCCGTCGCGGGCCTTGAAGTGCCGCACGAGGGGCGCATCCTGATCGGCGACAAGGTCGTGTTCGACAGCGAGCGCGCAGTCGACATGCCCGCCGAGGCGCGCAATCTCGGCCTCGTGTTCCAGTCGTATGCGCTGTGGCCGCACAAGACGGTGTTCGACAACGTCGCGTACGGCTTGCGGCTTCGCAACACCGCGCGCGCCGACATCAACACGCGCGTTAAAACGGCGCTCGAGCAACTGTCGCTCGGGCACCTCGCCCAGCGCTTCCCGCATCAACTTTCCGGTGGACAGCAGCAACGCGTCGCGCTTGCGCGCGCGCTCGTCTACAACCCGCCGGTCATCCTGCTCGACGAGCCGTTGTCGAATCTCGACGCCAAGCTTCGCGAGGAAGCACGCGCGTGGCTTCGTGAGTTGATCGTGCGCATGCGACTGTCGGCGCTTTGCGTCACGCACGACCAGGCCGAGGCGCTCGCGATCTCCGATCGCATCCTGCTCTTGAACGGCGGCCGTATCGAGCAGCAGGGCACGCCGCAGGAGATGTACGGCGCGCCGCAGACGCTGTTCACCGCCGACTTCATGGGCAGCAACAACCGCCTGTCCGGCCGCATCGCGGAAGTCCGCGACGGCTCGGCGCTGCTCGAAGGCAGCGGCTGGCGCCTCTGGGGTACCGCGAAGCCGGGCGTCGCGCAGGGCGGCGAAGGCGTCGGCATGATTCGGCTGGAGCGCATTCGCATCGCCGAAGGACCCGGCGACAACCGGCTGCCCGCGGAGCTTTCGACGTCGATGTATCTCGGCGACCGCTGGGAGCACCTCTTCCACGTGGGCGACGCGCGCGTGCGCGCCTACGGCGATACGCCCCTCGCGGGCGAGATACACTGGCTGGAAGTGCCGCCGAAGGCGCTTTGGGTGTTCTGAGGTCGCCGCAGCGCGGCCGCGAATGCGGGATCGCGTCGACGAAGCGGTTCGCGACGACGCGCGCGATCAGGTCGATGCGGCAGCAGCGCCGGCAGGCCGTTCCGACGACAGGAAAGTACGCAGCGCGTCGACCGCGACCGGCTTGACGAGATGCGCGTCGAAATTCGCCTCGCGGGTGCGCCGCCGATCCTCCTCGCGGCCGTGCCCGGTCACCGCGATGATGCGCAGCCCGGTGTCGTTGACGCACCCGCCACGCAATTGCCTAGCGAGCGAACAGCCGTCCGCCCCGGGAAGGCTCAAATCGAGGAGGACGATCTCGGGCCGGCAGGCATGCGCCTCGTCGAGCGCGCTTTTCGCGTCGTACGCGATGTGCACGTCGTGGCCCATTTGCTGCAACAGGAGCGAGAGGCTGTCGGCCGCGTCGACGTTGTCGTCGACGACGAGGATCCGCCGCGGCGCGCGCGGCGCAGCCTCCCGCCGCGGCAGCGTGATCGCGGCGTCCGGTCCGTCGAACGCGCGCACACGGACGACGAACTCGCTTCCGCGCCCTTCGCCTTCGCTGCGCCCTTCGAGCGTCCCGCCGTGCAACTCGACGAGCGCTCTGGCAAGGGAGAGGCCGATGCCGAGGCCTCCGCGCGCCGGACGATTACCGGTCGTGCCCTGCGTGAAGAGTTCGAACATCCGGGGCAGCATTTCCGGCGATATGCCGATGCCGTTGTCGCGAACGGCAATGGTGGCGAACCCGCCATCGCGGCCAGCCTCGACCCGAATCTCGCCACCCGGGGGCGTGTACCGGGCAGCGTTGTTGAGCAGGTTCGCGACGACCTGCGCCATGCGCACGATATCGGCGTACACCTTGACCCCTTCATCCGCGATCCGCAGGTCAAGCCTGTGCTGCGCACTCTCGATTTCCGACCGGCTCAGCTCGATCGCGTTTTGCACGATCTCGCTGAGGTCGACCGCCTTCCTGTCGAGGGAAATGCTGCCGCGCGTGATCCGCGCGACGTCGAGGAGATCATCCACCAGGGCGACCATGTGGCCAACCTGCCGCGACAGGATCCCGCGCGCCTGGGCCAGTATGCCTGGGTTGTCGTTCGCGGCCGCGAGGAGGTCGACCGCCGTGCGGATCGGCGCGAGCGGGTTGCGCAGCTCGTGCGATAACATGGCGAGAAACTCGTCCTTCCGCCGGTCGGCGACTTGAAGCTGCTCCACGAGCGCGATTTTCTCGTCGGCGAGACGCCGGATCTCCTCGGTG
This sequence comes from Casimicrobiaceae bacterium, assembly GCA_035252665.1. Taxonomy (GTDB): domain Bacteria; phylum Pseudomonadota; class Gammaproteobacteria; order Burkholderiales; family Casimicrobiaceae; genus VBCG01. The sequence goes on from DATFCW010000100.1 coordinate 5,419, forward strand.
CGGCCCCTTTCCGCCTCCTCCGCGAGCTTGCGCTCGGTGATGTCGACGAGCATGTTTATGCCGCCGACCACGCGGCCTTCGGCATCCCGGATGGGCGTTGGGAACGGCGTGAACCAGCGGCGCGTGCCGTCGGGAAGCTCGGCGATCGCCTCGTCGCCGTGCATCGCCCGTCCTTCCTTCAGCGCGACGGCGAAAGGACATACGTCGTGCGCCATCGACCGGCCGTCCGGGTAATAGAGCTTCGCGCTCACGCACCATCGATCGGTGCCGAGGACCGGTACGCGACCCGAGAATCGGACGGCGGCCGGATTGAAGTGCGTCAGGAACCCGTCGGCATCGGTCGTGTAGATGGCCGCCGGCAATGCGTCGATCATCTCCCGGAAGCGGCGCTCGTTTTCGCGCAGCTCCTCGACGGCTCGCGCGCGCTCGAGGCCGAACGCGATATGCCGCGCGATGGCGAGCGCGAGATGCGTCTCCGCGTCCTCGAAGCGATGCGGCGCGTCGTAATAGGTCATGAACTTGCCGATCAGCCGCCCGCGCTGGATGAGCGGAATGAACGCGAGCGCCTTGATCCCCTCGGCAAGGATCGTCTGCATCAGGGGCGCCGGGATCGCCGCCGATGCCATGTCGCCGATGCAGATCGGTTGCGCGTCCGGCTCGTGCTCGGACCACGGCGAGTGTCCCTCCACGGCCCGCCGGTAAGCCTCGGAAAGGCCGCGGGACGCCGCGAACCGCATGACACCGGCGCCATCGAAGAGCAGCACCGATGCGCGATCGCATTGCAGGCCCGTGAGAAGCGCATCCATCGCGGCGTCGTACACCTCTTCGATGCGCCGCGAACGATGCAGCCGATCGACCAGGCCGTACAGCGTGTCCTTGTGGCGGATGCTCGCGGCCAGCGCTTCCTCGGCGCGTTTGCGGTGCGCGATGCTGTCACGCAACGACGCGACCAGCTTCGAATTCTGAGCGGCCGAGGCGGCCTGGGTCGCGGCCAGGCCGAGGAGCGTGCGCTGTATCGCCGAAGGCCCGGTCCCTTCGAACGCCGCGGCGATGGCCCCGAGCGATGCGTCGAAACCGATGCCATGAACGCTGAATCGGAGCTCGTCGCCGGTCACGGGATGCGGCGTGACGAGCAGTTCGTCCGGGTCGTGGCGGCGGACCCACGCAGCGATGCGTTCGCTCAATTGTTCTGCGAGCGCCGCATCGGTGCTGCTGCGGCCCGTCTGCACCACCGCGACGCGCGGCGCATCGGCGACACCCTCGAACGCGACGAACACGAGCTGCGGCCGGAGCGTCGCGAACAATGCGGCGGCGAGGTTCTCGGCGACGCGCACCGGCTGCGCGCCGATACAGATGGCCGGCAGCGTCGCGAGCGCCAGCACGTCGCGCACGCAACGCTGGAAGCCCTCCGGCGACTCGATTTCCCGCTCGATGTCGGACGCCGAGGTCATTACGACGCCCGGCGCTGCCTCAATTCATCGAGAAACTGCGCGGGCGGAACATAAAGAGGGTTCTCCTGCAGCATACCGCCGATGATCACCAGCGGATGCGTGCGCAGGATATCCATGACGACGCTGCCGCTGTGCTTGTTGAGGTCGTAGGTGCACACGACCGGGTCGCAGTGCCGGGGCAGCACGAAGTTGAGCTTCGTTTCGTACTCGACGATGTCCGTGACGCCCGGAACCGTCTCCAGCGCCCACTCCATGTTCCCCATGAGCCGCGTCTGCCCATACTTTTCGCGATTGCCTTGCAGCACGTCTTCGAGAAAGCGCACCATCCGGTCGCCGTCGAAATAGCCGTCGCGCAAATAGGCATCTTCCCAGTTGCGCACCTCGAACTGGCCGCTTTCCTGCGCGGCATCGACGTCGATGCCGTGCTCTTGGCATGCGTGCAGATGCGAATCGTGCAGCCGGGAATCGACGATGTGGAAAAGCTTCTCGCCGCGTTCGTAGCCCTCCTTGAAGAACGGCATCATGACCTGATCCTGCTCTTCGCGGGAGTGAAAGAATGCGCAGACGTGGCGCGTGCCGGTCAGGGTGCGCCCGGCAAGGTGGACGGGTTCGAGCGATCTCATCTATTCCCTCCATTCGGAAAGCGCCGAAAGACGACTAATGCCACGGGCGACGAGCGATGTCTGTCGGCATTTGGACTACAAGGCACCCGCGGGGCGCGATGGAGCGCCGAAAGCGCCCTGCGAGGTCGCGGCGCGCAGGCCCTCGGCGCTCGCAGCGCGACCTGCGGAAGCGCGCGGCACGATGCGTAAAATGCCCGCCATGCCGAACGTCGACCGCGATCTTCGCTACCGCTTCAACAGCAACCTGCTCGGCAATGCCTCGAAATACACGCAGAACGGCCGCGCGATCCGGCTTTTCGCCAAGCGCAAGCGAGGCGCCGCGCTCATGCGCGTGATCGACAACCGCCGGGGGATCCGGGGGATCCGGCACGAGATGACGGACCGCGTGTTCGACATGCGCATGCAGATGGATCCTTCGCTCGAATCCGCGGGCGACAGCCTCGCCATCCGCCTCCCGCTGTCGCGACGTCTCGTCGAGCTGCATGGCGGACACAGCGACGCGCGAAGCGACCGCCCCGGGTGGGTCCCGAGGTGATCGTGCGCTTGCCCCTCGCTGAGGTCGATCGTGCCAGCGCGGACGGGGACGGGCAGGACGCGAAGCGTCTGGTCAAGCGGATTCTCATCGTCGAGGAGACGAAGCCGCGCGACACGCCGCTGCAGTAGGCGACGAGCCCACATGAACGACGTCGGCCGCGCGCAGCATACGCCCATGATGCAGCAGTACCTGTGCTTCAAGAGCGAGCATCCCGATCGGCTGCTGTTTTATCGGATGGGCGATTTCTACGAGCTCTTCTACGGCGACGCCGAGCGTGCGTCGCGCCTGCTCGACATCACGCTCACCGCGCGCGGCCAATCGGCCGGCGCGCCGATTCCGATGGCCGGCGTTCCCTATCACGCGCTCGAGCAGCATCTGGCGCGACTCGTTGCGCGCGGCGAAAGTGCCGTGATCGTCGATCAGATCGGCGATCCCGCGACGAGCAAGGGCCTGGTCGAGCGCAAGGTGACGCGAATCGTCACGCCCGGCACGCTCACCGACGCCAATCTTCTCGAAGCGAAGCGCGATGCGCCGCTCGCAGCTCTCGTGCAGGACGGCACGCGCGCAGGCATCGCATGGCTCAATCTCGCTTCGGGTCAGATGACGCTCACCGATGTCGCCACTGCCGACAGCGCCGCCACGCTCGAGCGCATCGAGCCGGCCGAGTTGCTGCTGGCCGAAGGTGCAGTCGCGCCCAACTGGCGGGGCGCGCCGGTTGCGATGCATCCGTTGCCGCCCTGGCAGTTCGATCCTGCGAACGCTGCCCGCGCACTGGCTCGCCAAATGGGCACGCTCGATCTCGCGGGATTCGGCGCCGAAGCTGCGCCGCTCGCGATCGGCGCGGCGGGCGCGCTTCTCGCGTACGCGAGCGCCACGCAGCAGACGGCGCTCGAGCACGTGCGCGCGCTTTCGGTCGAAACGCAAAGCGAATACGTCGCACTCGATGCCGCAACGCGTCGCAATCTCGAAATCACGCAGACGCTCGGCGGGCAGCGCGAGCCGACGCTTTATTCGTTGCTCGACGGGTGCGCAAGCGCCGCCGGCAGTCGGATGCTGCGCCATTGGCTCACGCACCCGCTGCGCGAACAGGCGCGCGCAGCCGCCCGCCATGACGCGATCGACGCGTTACGCGGCAAGCCTCCTGTCGTCCGCGAGATCGCATCGGCGCTGCGCCGCATCGTCGACGTCGAGCGCATCGTGTCGCGCATTGCATTGCGAAGCGCGCGCCCGCGCGATCTCGCGGGTCTTCGCGACGCTCTCGCGCTGCTCCCGAAGCTCGCGCAACTCGCTAGCGCATTCGAAACGTCGCTACTGCACGATGTCGCGCGCGATCTGGCGTGCGAGCCGAAGTGGCAGACGCTTCTCGCACGTGCCATCGCACCCGAGCCCGCCGCGCTGTTACGGGAAGGCGGCGTGATCGCGGACGGCTTCGACGCCGAGCTCGACGCGCTTCGCGGCATCGACCGCGGGTGCGGGCAATTCCTGCTCGAGCTCGAGGCGCGCGAGCGCGAGCGGACGGGAATCGCCGCGCTCAAGGTCGAGTACAACCGTGTGCACGGGTTCTACATCGAGGTGAGCCGCGCCAATGCGGAGCGCGTGCCGGCCGACTACCGGCGCAGGCAGACGCTCAAGAACGCCGAGCGCTACACGACCCACGAGCTCGCCGCGTTCGAGTCGAAAGCGCTGACGGCACAGGAACGCGCGCTCGCATGCGAGCGACGCCTCTACGAGGAGTTGCTTTCGCAACTATCGCCCGGCATCGGTGAGTTGCAGCGCGCGGCGACTGCGCTCGCGACGCTCGACGTGCTTGCCACACTCGCCGAGCGTGCCGACGCGTTGCGGCTCGTTCGACCGCAATTCGAGGATGATGTCGGCATCGACATCGACGGCGGCCGCCATCCGGTCGTCGAGCGCCAGGTGGAATCTTTCGTGCCCAACGACGTGAAGCTCGATCCCTCGCGGCGGCTGCTCGTGGTCACGGGGCCCAACATGGGCGGAAAGTCGACGTACATGCGACAAACCGCCGTGATCGCGCTCCTCGCTTGTTGCGGCATGTTCGTGCCCGCCGCGCGCGCGACGCTAGGGCCGATCGACGCCATCTACACGCGCATCGGCGCCTCGGACGATCTCGCCGGCGGACGTTCGACGTTCATGGTCGAGATGACGGAGGCTGCGTACATTCTGAATCGCGCCACGGCGCAGAGTCTCGTTCTGATCGACGAGATCGGCCGTGGCACGTCGACGTTCGACGGACTCGCGCTCGCATGGGCGATCGCACATCGCCTCGCCGCGCACAATCGCAGCCTCGCGCTGTTCGCGACACACTATTTCGAGTTGACCGCGCTGCCTTCGGAGATCGACGGCTGCGCGAATGTCCATTTCGACGCCGTCGAGACGAAGAGCCGTCAGGGACCGGGCATCGTCTTCCTGCACCAGGTGGAAAGCGGACCGGCGAATCGCAGCTACGGATTGTCGGTGGCGAAGCTCGCCGGCGTGCCCGCCGATACGCTCAAGCAGGCGCAGCGCTATTTCGCGCGGCTCGATAAATTCAACACGCGCGACGATGCGCAGCATGATCTCTTCGTCGGTGCTACCAATGCCGCGTCTGGTTCATCGCCGCGCGCTACGAAGCACGATGAAGTCATCGCGAGGCTCGCGCAACTCGATCCCGATGCGATGTCGCCGCGCGACGCACTCGCAGTTCTCTTTGAGCTGAGGCGCATGCTCGAGGACGGCGCGTAGGTCTTGAAACTGACGCTCGTCTAAGCGCGCGGGCTCACAACGCCGGCGATTTCGTCGAGCGCAGCACGAGCATCCGTCACGAGGCCACGCATTTGCAGAAAGCCGTGCACCATCCCGGGATAGCAGCTGTATTGAACGCGCACGTTCGCTTCGCGAAGCCGATCGGCGTATGCCTTCCCTTCATCGCGTAGCGTGTCGTATTCGGCGGTGATGATCAACGCGGGCGGCAATCTCTCGAGGCTCGGCGCGAAAAGAGGCGACACGTCGGGGTTCTCGCGACTTCGCGAGCCGCCATAATAGGTGCAGTAGTACCAATCGAGATCCTCTCGCGGCACGAGGCACTCGGTCTGCGACAGTTGCATCGACGGC
>DATFCW010000101.1:0-10954 GCA_035252665.1 Casimicrobiaceae bacterium
TGACGACGAGCGCGTCGACTTTCGCGATCCCGGCGGCACGCAGAAATGGCACGACGATCCGTCCGCCCGCATCCACCGTATCGTTGAAGCGCGGACCGGTGTCGTAGAGAAGCACATGACGCGCGGTCGCGACCAGCACGGCGAGCCCCTGCCCCACGTCGAGGACGACGATGCGCATGCCGCCCTCGGGCACCTTCGGCGGCGCGAGCAGCGCCATCGGCAGCGCGAAAACTGCGCCGAGCGCGCGTCCCGGCACACCTCTGGGCGCGGTGAACCAGAGGATGCCGGCAACGGCGATGGGAACGGTCCATCCGATCGGCGCATGCGACGTCCACGCAGCGATCGGCAGCGCCGCGAGCCATTCGAGGTAGCGCATGAGCAGCGAAAGGACCGCGTGCGCGACGATCCAGGGAAGATCGAACGGAATGACGATGCCGGCAAGGGCGATCGGCACGACGCCGAGCGTGACGACCGGAATGGCGATGGCGTTGGCGAACACGGAAACCATCGACACCTGCTGAAACAGGGCGAGCGTGCCGGGCACCAGACCGATCGTGACGACCCATTGCGCGCGCGCCGACTCGCGCAGCGCCTCGCACGTGCGCGCTCGCCATCCGCCGGCGGCCGCGAACATCAGGCGGTTGCTGCCGGCATAGAGCAGCAGACCCACGGCGCCGAACGACAGCCAGAATCCGGGCGCGAGTCCCGCCCACGGATCCCACAGCAGCACGGCAACGAGCGACCAGAGCCAGACGAGCGATGCCGTACCCGGACGCGCGAGCCACAGACCGTACGCGGCGACGATCAGCATTAGCAGCGTGCGGACGGCCGGCACTTCAGCGCCGGCGAGCAGCACGTAGCCGAACGCAACGACCGCGCCTGCGAGCGCTGCGACCTTGCGCGCCGGCACGCGCGAGGTGAGCACCGCGCTTCGTCGCGCCGCGGCGAATACGCACGCACCGGCGAGCGCCGCGAAAACGGTGACGTGGAGGCCGGAAATCGAGACGAGATGCGTGATGCCCGTCTTGCTGAAGATCGCCCACTGCGCCTCGGAAATCGCGCGCTGGTCGCCGATCGCGAGCGCGACCAGCACGCCGCGGTAAGGCGCCTGCGCCAACGCCTGCTCGATGCGTTCGCGCACGCGCTCACGCGCCCGCTGCACGTAATCGTTCGGGCGGGCGACGAACGTCGCCGTGCGCGCGTTGTCGCCATCGTCACGCACATAGCCGCTGGCGCGAAGGTCGTGCTCGAGCAGCCATGCCTCGAGATCGAATCCATGCGGGTTCACGTTGCCGTGCGGGCGTTTGAGCCGCACCGTCAGCGTCCAGCGCTCGCCCGCGTGGACCACCGGCGCTTCCGCAGTGTCGCCATCGCGGCCCGTGCGCGGCGCGTACCACGCAAGCGATACGCGATGCGGCACGATCGCATCGGGCGTCAGCACGCGCTCGACGGCGAATGCGAAGCGTGCTCCGCTCGCCTCGTTCTGCGGCAGGTCGTCGACGACGCCTTCGATGCGCAGATCGGTTTCTTCCCATGCGGAAGGGAGCGCATCGGAAAGACGCATATCGGCACGCCATGCGGCATAGCCGAATCCGAATCCGGCGGCAGCGATGGCCGGCGCGATGACGCGAAACAGGCGCGCAAGCCATGCGCGACTCACGCCGAGCGATGCGACGCGCGAGGTGGACGCGCACTCGGACCCATCGGCGCCACCAGGCGGCGGCCCGCGCGCGCGTCGCCAATCGGCGGTGGCCGCAACCGCGGCGATGGTGACGATCAGCGCGACAAGCGCAAGCGCGCCCGGTGCCGGTGGCAGGTGCGCGCAGAACTGCAGCAGCGTCGCCCCCGACGCGAAGGCGGCGAGCGCGGCTGCAAGCGAAAGGGCATCGGATGGCGGGTGCGTGGCGCGGCTTTCGATGACGAAGGCGAGCGCGCATCACACCGCACGACGATCGCGCTCGCCATCAGCCGTTTGGCCGATGTCGCCTGGCGATTGCAAAGGGCGACCCTTGGTGAGCGTTCGAAGCGAGCGCGATGCGTCGCGTCCGGCGCGCTGCTATTCGTCAGCGATCGATCACTCGCCGCAAATCGTTGATAAAGCGGTCGACCGATTCGGGCGTCGTATCCCACGCGCACATGAGCCGCACGCCCGTTTCGCCGACGAAGACATAAAAGCGCCATCCCTTCGCGAGCATTGCGTCGATCGCGTGCTTCGGCAGGTCGGCGAACACGCCGTTCGCCTCGACCGGCGCGAGAAGCCGCGCTTCGCGGATCGTCGATAGCCCCTCGGCGAGCCGTCGCGCCATGGCGTTGGCATGTGCCGCATGCCGAAGCCAGGCACCATCCTCCAGCACGCCGAGCCACGGCGCGGCGAGGAAGCGCATCTTCGACGCGAGTTGTCCTGCCTGCTTGCGGCGGCGCGCGAATTCGTCGGCAAGCTCTCGATCGAAGAAGAGGATCGCCTCGCCGCCCGGCAGGCCGTTCTTCGTGCCGCCAAGGCACAGCACGTCGACGCCCGCGCGCCAGCTTGCATCAGCCGGCGAGCAACCGAGATACGCGACCGCATTCGCGAAGCGCGCGCCATCCATCTGCACGCGCATGTGCCTCGTGTGCGCGGTCTCGCAGAGCACCGAAAGCTCGCGCGGCGTATACACCGTGCCGAGCTCGGTCGCCTGCGTGAGCGATACCGCGCGCGGACGCGACGAATGCTCGTCATGCGGCGTGACGGCCTTCGCCACGATGGCATCGGGCGACAGCTTCGCAAGCGGCGAGTCGACGGTGAGAAGCCGCGCGCCGCCGCTCATGAATTCGGGTGCGCCGCATTCGTCGACGTTCACGTGCGCCATCGCGTGGCAGACGATTGCGTCGGTGTTGCGGCAAAGCGCGGCAAGTGCCAGCGAATTCCCCGCCGTGCCGTTGAAGACGAGGAAAACCTCGCAGTCGGTCTCGAACGCGCGCTGGATCGCCAGCGCAGCTGCCCGCGTCCACTCGTCGGCCCCGTATCCGGGCGCATGGCCGCGATTGGCGGCTTCGAGGGCGCGCCAGGCCTCGGGACAGATGCCTGCGTAGTTGTCGCTTCCGAATTGCGGCGACAGCGGCCCGATCACAGCCGCTCGCCGACCCAGTTCGACACCGATTGCAATGCTTTCGGCAGCGCCGCGGGATTCGATCCGCCGGCTTGCGCCATGTCGGCGCGACCGCCGCCTTTGCCGCCGACCTGCTGCGCGACATGGTTGACGAGCTCGCCTGCCTTCACCTTCGCCGTCAAATCGTTCGTCACGCCCGCTATCAGCGTGACACGACCATCATTGACGCTCGCGAGCACGATCGCCGCGCTCTTGAGCTTGTCCTTCAACTTGTCGATCGTCTCGCGCAGCGCCTTCGCGTCGCTGCCGTCGAGCGCTGCCGCAACCACCTTCGCACCCTTGACGTCGACGGCGCCGCCGGCAAGGTCGTCGCCTGCATTCGCGGCGGCCTTAGCTTTAAGTCGCGCGAGCTCGCGCTCGGCATTGCGGGCGCTTTCCTGCAGTTGCGCGATGCGTGCATCGATCTCCGCGACCGGCGCCTTCAGAAGCTGAGCGGCGCTCGCGAGGTGCGCCTCCTGCCGCTGCACATAGTCGAGCGCGCCCTTGCCGGTGACCGCTTCGACGCGGCGGATGCCGGCCGCGACGCCGCTTTCGCCGACGATCTTGAAAAAGCCGATGTCGCCCGTGCGCGAGACGTGCGTGCCGCCGCAAAGCTCGCGCGAGGTGCCGATGTCGAGCACACGCACCTCGTCGCCGTACTTCTCGCCGAACAGCATCATCGCGCCCGACTTCTGCGCTTCGGCGATCGGCATCGTGCGCGCCGACACGGCTTCGTTTTCGAGGATCTCCGCATTGACGATCGCCTCGACGCGGCGAATCTCGTCGTCGGTCAGCGGCGCGGAATGCGCGAAATCGAAGCGCGTCTTGTCGGGATCGACGAGCGAGCCCTTCTGCTGGACGTGCGTGCCGAGCACCTCGCGAAGCGCCTTGTGCATCAGATGCGTCGCCGAATGATTGCGCATCGTGCGCCCGCGCGCCTCGTAATCCACGTTGGCGGCCACGCGATCGCCTTCGCGCAACTCGCCTGTCTTCATCTCGCCGATGTGGCCGGTGACGTCCGGCTGGATCTTCTGGGTGTCTTCCACCGCGAAGAGCGTCAGGCACGCGCCGCCTTTGGACAACTCGCCGCGGTCGCCGACCTGCCCGCCGGATTCCGCGTAGAACGGCGTGCGATCGAGCACGGCGATACCGCGCTCCCCGGTCGACAAGGACTCGACGCGCGAACCTTCCTTGTACAGCGCCACGACCCGTCCCTCTTCGGACAGCGATTCGTAGCCGCGAAACGTCGTCTTCGGACCGCTGTACGCAAGCGATTCGCCGGCCTTGAACTGCGACGCTGCACGCGCCCGTTCGCGCTGCGCATTCATCGCGCGCTCGAAGCCCGCCTCGTCGATCGTCAAGCCTCGCTCGCGCGCGACGTCCGCCGTGAGGTCGAGCGGAAAGCCGAACGTGTCGTAGAGCGTGAACGCCGTTTCGCCGTCGAGTACGCGCGCACCGCCGCGAAGCGCCTGCTCCAGAATGCGCATGCCGTTCTCGAGCGTTTCCCCGAACCGCTCCTCCTCGGCGCGCAAGACTTGCGCGACGCGCGACTTCTCGCGCGTAAGTTCGGGGTAGGCCTCGCCCATCTCGCGATCGAGATCATCGACCAGACGATAGAAGAACGGCTGCTTCTGCCCGAGCTTGTAGCCGTGACGGATCGCGCGGCGGATGATTCGCCGAAGCACGTAACCGCGACCCTCGCTGCTCGGAATGACGCCATCGACGATCAGGAACGCGCATGCGCGGATGTGATCGGCGATCACCTTGAGCGACGGATCGTCGAGATCGGTCGCATGCGTCTCGCGCGCGGCGACGGCAATCAGCGACTTGAAGAGATCGATCTCGTAATTCGAGTGCACGTGCTGCAACACCGCGGCGAGCCGCTCGAGGCCCATCCCGGTGTCGACGCACGGCGCGGGCAGCGGCGTCATCGTGAACGTGTCGCCGCTCTTCTGGCGGTCGAACTGCATGAACACGAGGTTCCAGATCTCGATGTAACGATCGCCTTCCTGGTCGGGCGATCCGGGCGGACCGCCGAAAACGTCGGGGCCGTGGTCGTAGAAGATCTCCGAGCACGGGCCGCAGGGGCCGGTATCCGCCATCTGCCAGAAGTTGTCGGACGCGTATTTCGCGCCCTTGTTGTCGCCGATCCGGATGCAGCGCTCGGACGGCACCCCGATGTCGCGCGTCCAGATGTCATACGCCTCATCGTCGTCGACGTAGACGGTGACCCAGAGGCGCTCGGGCGGCAGCCGATATTCGACGGTCAGCAATTCCCAGGCGTAGCGAATCGCGTCGCGCTTGAAATAGTCGCCGAAGCTGAAGTTGCCGAGCATCTCGAAGAACGTGTGATGGCGGGCGGTGTAGCCCACGTTCTCGAGGTCGTTGTGCTTGCCCCCTGCGCGCACGCAACGCTGCGCCGTGGTCGCGCGCGAATACGGGCGCCGCTCGCGGCCTGTGAAGACGTCCTTGAACTGCACCATGCCGGAGTTCGTGAAGAGCAGCGTCGGGTCGTTCGCCGGCACGAGCGGCGAGCTCGGCACGTGCGCGTGCCCCTTCGACACGAAGTAGTCGATGAACCTGCGGCGGATGTCGGCGACTTTCATTGGGGGCCGGCGGGTTTTCGGTGCACCTGGCGCGCGATGTCCCGGAAGATCGTCAAATCAAAAGCTTATCAGTATAGCGGTCAGCGACCGCGCTGTGCCCCGATTTGCCCGGCGTCCACGTTTTCAACGTACGCGCATCGCTTGCTGGCAACGGAAGCTGGGGGCCGATGCGATCCCGATACAACGCTTGCGATCGACAAACCGGTCGACGGCCCGATAATTGTTGACGTTTGCAATGGGACGTTACAAAACTCTGCGCGACAGCGGTATGCAGCAATGTTCAACTGTCGCCCGGGCAATAAGAGCTTCGCGCAATGGCACTTGAAGTCGATACGCACGAGCGCCCGCGCGTGCATCTCGTAAATCCGCTCTGGGACCCGAGCGGCGGATCGGATTGGCGCACGATCGATACCTGGCGGCTGCTCCGCCGGCATGCCGAAGCGACGCTCTGGAGCGAATATTCGCCCGCGCAGGCGTTCTCGCAATACCCGGTTCGCCGCATCCGCCCGCTTGTGTTTCGCTTTCCGCGCGGCGGCACGCTGGTCTTCGTCGGCACGTATTTCCGAATCGGCCACTGGACACGTCTGGCGTCCTTCGACCGCGTCGTCCTGATCTACAACACCGACCAGCCGGATCGCCTCGCCAAGAACGCCGAGCGGCTTGCCCGCGCGGGTCACCGCGTGGACGTGGTTTACACGTCTCAGGCCCTGAAAGCGCGGCATCGCGGGCTCGGAGGCGTGCTGGAAAGCCCGATCGATGTCGAGCGATTCCGGCCAGGCGAGCGGCTGCACCCGTCGCGCACGTTTACCGTGGGGCGGCTATCGCGCGATATCCGATCCAAACACCACGAGGAAGACCCGGGTCTGTGGCGGGCATTGGCCAATGCCGGCTGCCGCGTGCGCCTGATGGGTGCGACCTGCCTTGCATCCGAGCTTGCCGGCGCGCCGAACATCGAGTTGCTGCCCGCGGGAAGCGAGGACCCCGCGACGTTTCTGCGCTCGCTCGACTGCTTCGTCTACCGGACGAGCACTCGTTGGTTCGAGGCGTACGGCCGCGTCGTGATGGAGGCGATGGCGACGGGTCTTCCGATCGTTGCCGGCGATCGCGGCGGATACACCGACCATTTGCGCGAGGGCGTCAATGCGCACATCGTCGGCCGGACCGACGAGGCGATCGAGCGGGTGCTCGAGCTCGCGCGCAGTCCTGCCTACGCGGCGCGCCTGGGAAACGCGGCAAGGCGGGACGCCGTCGCCCTGAACGAGCGTGATCTCCCGCGGCGCACCGTGGCACTGCTGACCGATACCGGTGCCGCCGACGATCGCGAGCACGACGTCGAAGCGGTCACCGCGTAAGGTCGCCGCCCGTTGCTGGGTCGCTGTCAGTCGGCGGATTCGTCCGAATCGGACGTGGAAAGCGACTGCGCATTCGCATCACCTCGGCCGACGACTTCGAGCGCGATCGACAGTGCGTAACCGCGCGCAAGCAGGAATCGCACTTGTCGAGCACGGCCACGTTCGTCGGTCGCTGGGACCTTGAACCGACGCGCCCACGCGTTTCGTGCGTGCGCCGATTCGTCGGCGCTTTCAATCGTGGTCAGCGCCGCCTTCGCAGTCTCCGAATCGATGCCGCGTGCGCGCATCGCCGTGGCAATCGCGCGCTTGCCAAAGCGCTCGGCCTTGTGCGCGACGAGCACCTGCGCGAAGCGCGCGTCGGACAGATAACCTTCGCGCTCGAGCGAATCGAGCACGCGCTCGATCTCTTGCGGATCGCCGCCGCGGGCGACGAGTCGACGCGAAAGCTCCGCGCGCGAGTGTTCGCGGCGCGCGAGCATGCGAATCGCCGTGGCGCGCACCCAAGCAAGGGGCTTGCGCGCTTCGCGCACGCGGCGATCCGTGCGCAAGCGTCACTCCGAACGCGACCGGTTACGCCTCTGCGCCGTTGCCCTCGCTCTTGATCCTGGACGGCGACGCGACGCCGACTGCCGCACGAATCTTTGTCTCGATCTCCTGCGCGACCTCCGGATGCTCGCGCAGGAACTCGCGCGCGTTGTCCTTGCCCTGTCCGATCCGATCGCCGGAGTACGAGTACCAGGCACCCGACTTTTCGATGATTCGGTGATTGACGCCGAGCTCGACGATCTCGCCTTCGCGGCTGATGCCCTCGCCATACAGAATGTCGAACAGCGCTTCGCGAAACGGCGGCGACACCTTGTTCTTGACGACCTTCACGCGGGTCTCGTTGCCGACCACCTCCTCGCCGCGCTTGATCGAGCCGATGCGGCGAATGTCGAGTCGCACCGACGCGTAGAACTTGAGCGCGTTGCCGCCGGTGGTCGTTTCAGGATTGCCGAACATCACGCCGATCTTCATGCGGATCTGGTTGATGAAGATGACGAGGACATTGGCGCGCTTGATGTTGGACGTGAGCTTGCGCAGCGCCTGGCTCATGAGGCGGGCCTGCAAGCCGGGGAGCTGATCGCCCATCTCGCCTTCGATCTCGGCCTTGGGCACGAGCGCGGCCACCGAATCGATGACGATGACGTCGACGCTGCCCGAACGCACCAGCATGTCGGCGATCTCGAGACCCTGCTCGCCGGTGTCCGGCTGCGAGATCAAGAGCTCGGCGACGTTGACGCCAAGCTTGCCCGCGTAGATCGGGTCGAGCGCGTTCTCGGCGTCGATGTACGCCGCGACACCGCCCTGCTTCTGCACCTCGGCCACGACTTGCAGGCACAGCGTGGTTTTGCCCGACGACTCGGGGCCGTAGATCTCGACGACGCGCCCGCGCGGCAGGCCGCCGACGCCGAGCGCGATGTCGAGGCCGAGCGAACCGGTCGAGAAAACCTGGAGGTCGTTCTGGGCTTGGGCCTCGCCCATTTTCATGATCGAGCCCTTGCCGAACTGCTTTTCGATCTGGGCGAGGGCCGCGGCGAGCGCCTTGCCTTTCTGGTCGTCCATGCTGCTGTCGAAGGGGGGCATGCGTCGCTCCTGATTGTCGACGCCCGGCGCGGCCGCCAAGGCTTTCGTCGAACCGGGCGGATGATGCCATGGAACGATCGTTCGATGCAAGCAGTCGTTCGGCCTAGGTGAAACAGCCGAGGCGTGGTCGGGGCATCCGCCCAGAAGCGATGGATGTTGGCGCCGAAAACGCGCGCCGATCAGCCCCCCGACGCGATCTCGATCAAACCCCGCAAGGCGATTTCGACCGACCGTGACCGCACCTCCGCCCTTGAGCCGGCGAGTTGCTGCGTGATCGCGGACCCCGGACTACCGCGGCGCGCGAACCCGAAACACACCATGCCGACCGGCTTCCCGGGGGTGGCGCCGCCCGGCCCGGCAATGCCCGTCACGGAGACGGCGACGTCGGCCTCGCTATGCGCAAGCGCGCCTTCCGCCATCGCGATCGCGACGGGCTGCGACACCGCGCCGTGCGCGTCGAGCAGCGCTTGCGCCACGCCGAGCATCTCCCGCTTCGCCTCGTTCGAATACGTGACGAAGCCGCGCTCGAACCACTCGGAGCTGCCGGCGATCGCCGTGATCGCGGCCGAAATCATTCCGCCCGTGCACGATTCGGCAGTGGCCACGCGGAGGCCGCGCACTCGAAGCGACTGCCCAAGCTCGAGCGCCAGGCTTTCGTGCTCGTCGTCTATTCGCATTCGCCCGGCCGTCCGCGATAGTGATAGACGTAGGCGGTCGTGAATCCGAACTTGCGATAAACGCGAAGCGCCGGCTCGTTGTCTTCGTCGACCTGCAGGAAAGCGCACGTGGCGCGACGCTCGCGGGCGTTCGCGAGCAGTGCAGCGACGATCGCCGTCGCTACGCCGCGTCCGCGCCATTCGGGCGCCGTCACCATGTCATATACGCCCGCGATCGCGTCCTCGCACGATAGTTGGCCGCAGCCGACAATATGTCCGTCCATTCGAGCGACGATTGCACAAGGCGCGAGCGGCGACTGCGCGAGGCGCTCGAGATGCGCGTTCGTCTGCACGGTCGACGAGCCGCGCAGCACGCCAGCGGCCTTCACGAATGCTTCGAGCGATACCTCGTCGATTGCGACTGGCGCATCGACCCTGTGCATGGCTGCGCTTGCGACGTCGACCAACTGCACGAGCGTGCGATCGAATGCGACGTAGCCTCGCTGCGCGAGCACGTTATCGAGGTCGCCAGGCTTCGCAAACGGCGTGATGCGAAAGAGCGGCGGCAACCGGCGCGATGCGTAAAGACGTTCGCATCGCTCGATCTTCGCTTCGAGCGGCAGCGACGAGCCGAAATGCGGATTCACGCTGCGTCCGCGTTTCGCCTTGCCGGGCGAAAGCCGCACGAGCCAGCCGTCGAAGAAAAGCTGCTGCTGCGTTTGCAGCGCGTTGAGCGCGGCTTCCTCGATCCGCGCGGCGTCCATCATGAGGGGACCAACGCTTCGTAGATGCGCGTCGCAATCGAGAGCACGACGAGCGTGTAGCACGCCGCGACGAAATCGTCGCCCATGACGCCAAGCGCACCGTGCGTGGCGCGATCGATCTGCCGGATCGGCGGCGGCTTGACGATGTCGAAAATGCGGAAGAGCACGAAGGCGGCGATCTGTCGAATGGTGCTATTGCCGGCCAAGAACAACACGAACAGAAAGGCTGCAATCTCGTCGATGACGATTGCGCCGTGATCGGCGACGCGAAGATCGCGTCCGGTGATCTGCGCGCACCATCCGCCGACGAGCGCAACGGCAACGATTGCGATCAGCCACGCCGCCGTTCCGGCATGCGAATTCAGAAACCACGCGATCGGAAAGGCGACGAGCGTGCCGATCGTTCCGGGCGCCACGGGCGATAGCCCGGTGCCGAAACCGAGCGCAACGAGATGCGCCGGGTGGCGGACCATGAACGCGAAACTCGGCGCGTTCATCGCGTCGAAGTGAATCGCGTCGCGCGCGAATCGCATCGGGTCACGCGAAATGGTCGAACGCCCGCGGCCGCGACGCCAGCGGCCGGCCGTCCTCGTCGAGGATGACGAGACCGTGCTCGGCGCGAATCGTGCCGATTGCGATCAAAGGCAAACCGAGCGCACCCGCAACCGCGCCGATTCGCGCATCCATGGTTGCATTCGCCGTGAAGCAAAGCTCGTAGTCGTCGCCGCCCGCGAGCAGGCATTCGAGCGCAAGTTCGCGGTTTTTTCCGCGCAGCAACGAACGAAGTGCGTCGCCGCACGGAATCCTCGCGACATCGATCGTCGC
>DATFCW010000102.1:0-3092 GCA_035252665.1 Casimicrobiaceae bacterium
GATTCATCGCACGGCAGAGGCGCTTGAAAATCGAATCGCCGTTCGCGGCGATCAGCACGAAGCTTCCGTCGTTGCATCGATACGCCGACGTCGGCGCGATGCCGGGAAGGATCGATCCGGTGCGCTCGCGCACGACGCCGAACCGATCGAACTCGGGAAGCATCGATTCCAT
The DNA here is from genome assembly GCA_035252665.1 of Casimicrobiaceae bacterium. GTDB lineage: Bacteria > Pseudomonadota > Gammaproteobacteria > Burkholderiales > Casimicrobiaceae > VBCG01. The sequence continues at coordinate 173 of DATFCW010000102.1, forward strand.
CACGGAGAACACCGCTTCGTAGAGCGCGACGTCGACGACCTGCCCGCGGCCGCTGCTTCGCCGCGCTTCGATTGCCATCAGCGCACCGATCACGCCGTAGAGCGCAGAGAGCGTGTCGCCGATCGATACGCCGACGCGGGACGGCGGACGATCGGGCGTGCCGGTCACGTAGCGAAGTCCGCCGAGCGCCTCGCCAATGACGCCGAAGCCCGGGCGCTCGCGATAAGGACCGGTCTGGCCGTAGCCCGAGATGCGCACCATGACGAGCCCGGGATTCGCTTCCGAAAGCGATTCATACGACAGGTTCCAGCCTTCCAGCGTGCCGGGACGGAAATTCTCGACGAGGATGTCGGCGCGTTTCGCGAGCGAACGCGCGATCGACTGTCCGTCCGGCGTGCGCAGGTCGACGCCGACCGATCGCTTGTTGCGCGATTGCACGTGCCACCACAGCGACGTGCCGTTCTCGACGTAGCGCCAGCCGCGAAGCGGATCGCCGCTGCCGGGCGGCTCGATCTTGACGACGTCGGCGCCGAATTCGGCGAGGATCTTCGCGCAGAACGGACCCGCGATCAGCGCGCCCATTTCGAGCACGCGCATTCCGGCAAGCGGCCCGCGGGCGGCGGCTGTCGTCGTCACCTGGTGGCGATCAGCCGATCGATCGCCGTCACGATCGGCGAGGCAGGCTCGATGCCGACGCGCCTGACGAGCGCTTTCGTGAACTCTGGCATCAACGCGTGCAGGTCGACCGCAGATTCGGCGTGCGAAAGGCGGGCGCGCAAGTCGGCAGCGTTTTCGCCGAGATGCGCATCGATTGCGTCGCTCATCATCTGGCGCGCACGCGCGTAGCGCATCGCGTCGTCTTCGGCGTCCGACGCGTGCAGGTCGGAATCCGAGTGACCGTGGGGCGTTCGAAAGTCGGACTTCACGTGGGGTCGCCGTCGCTCACGCTGCATGGGCACGGATCGTCCATTATAGGGCGGGTCGTCGGCGCGGCGATCGCCTCGCCCCGTGCGAAAATCCGCGGCCCGCGGACCTTGCCGCCATGCTCGCCACCTTCGATCGCCGACTCCTCGCGGTGAACCGCGCGCTCGTCATCGCGCTGCTCGCCGCCATGGCGATCATGGTGTTCTCGAATGTTGCGCTGCGCTTTCTGACCGATCGCTCGATTCTGTGGGTCGAGGAAGCGTCGCGCTACGCGATGGTGTGGCTGACGTTCGTCGGCGTCGGACCGGTGCTGCGCCATGGCGGGCACATCGGCATCGATACGCTCGAGCACGCCGTACCGCGCTTCGCATCGACGATTCGCGCCATCATCTTCGTGCTGCTCGCGATTTTCTTCTGCGTGATGATCGTCGTCGGCATCCGCTACGCGATTCTTACGTGGGCGCAGACGACGCCGGTGCTCGAAGTGCCGATCGGCGCCATCTATCTGGCGATGCCGATCGGCTTCGCGTTGTCGCTTCTCCATCTCGCGCTGATGGCACGCGGCTACGTTGCGCGACGCGAGCTTCTGGGCGGCGGCGAATTCGATGCGGACACGGCCAAGGTCTAGATCGCATGGTGACCATTCTTTTCATCGCGTCGATCGCGCTGCTGGCGCTCGGCGTGCCGGTCGCCTTCGCGCTTGGCGGGGGAACGCTTGCCGCAATGCTTTGGCAGCACGTTCCGCTCGTCGCGCTTCCCAAGTATCTTTTCTCCGGCATCGATCTTTTCGCGCTCGAGGCAGTGCCGTTCTTCATTCTGACCGCGGAGCTGATGACCGGTGGCGAATTGTCCGCGGTGCTGCTGCGTTTCGCATCGCAATTCGTCGGACGATTCCGTGGCGGCATGGGGCACACGAACATCCTGACGCTCACGTTCTTTTCCGGCATCTCCGGCTCGGCGCTCGCGGATGCGGCGGGCCCGGGCGCGATCATGATCCGGATGATGCGCGACGACGGCTACGAGCCGGCGTATGCAGCCGCGCTCACGTCGGCGACATCGATCCTCGGGCCGATCATTCCACCGTCGATCAGCGTGATCATCTACGCGCTCGCGTATCCCGACGTGAATCTCGTCGGCTTGCTGATCGCAGGCGTCGTGCCGGGCATTCTGATCGCGATTGCCATGGCGACCATCAATCACGTCGTGTCGGTGCGTCGCAATTACCGCGGCGATGCCGCGCGGCCGACGTGGGTCGATTATGCGCGCAATACCTGGCGGGCGCTGCCGGCCCTGGTGCTGCCGGTGCTGATTCTCGGCGGAATCGCGTCCGGCGCGTTCACGCCAACGGAAGCGTCGGTCGTCGCGGTGTTCTACGCGCTCTTCGCCGGGCGCGTCTTGTATCGGACGCTTTCCTGGCGGATGCTGCCGGCGATTTTGGCTCGCTCGGCCTTGATGACAGCGTCGGTGCTGTTGATCGTCGGCATGTCGGCGGCATTCGCGTGGGTACTGACGGTGTCGCGGGTGCCGCAGAACCTGACCGACTGGATCATCGCCATGCAGCTTTCGCCGCTCGCGTTCCTGTTCGCGGTGAATCTGCTGCTTTTGGCATTCGGCATTTTCATCGAGCCGCTGCCGGGCATCGTCGTGCTCGTGCCGATCCTCGCGCCGATCGCGCATGCGTTGCACATCGACGATCTGCAGTTCGGAATCATCGTCATCGTCAACCTGACGATGGGGATGATCACTCCACCCGTGGGAGGTCTGCTGTTCGTGACCTCGATCGTCGCGCGCGTGCCGCTTGCGCGCCTCGTGGCGGAGCTGTGGCCGTTCCTCTGGGCGCAGCTCGTCGTGCTGGCGTTGCTGACGTTGTTTCCGGTGCTGTCGTCGGGATTGCCGAATGCGATGGGGTATAGGTGATCCTCGGTACGCGTGGCTGCGCTTGGCGGCGCCGCGCGATGGAGGGAGGCCGACGCGCGATCGTTTGCGAACCGAGCCG
>DATFCW010000103.1:0-2392 GCA_035252665.1 Casimicrobiaceae bacterium
CCGACGATCGACAGGCAATCGGGCCGATTCGGCGTGAGCTTGATCGTGATCAGCGCATCATCGAGCGCGAGCGCCTCGCGCACGTCCTGCCCGACGCGCGTATCGGTGGAAAACGAGAACAAGCCCGAGGCGTCGTCTGCGATGCCGAGCTCGCTGGCCGAGCACAGCATGCCCCGCGATGCGACGCCGCGGATCGACGTTTCGCCGATCGCTTGTCCACCACGCAGCGTTGCCCCGACCAGCGCGCAAGCGACCCGCATGCCGACGGCGGCGTTCGGTGCGCCGCACACGATCTGCAGCGCGCGGTCGCGTCCGACATCGACGGTACAGACACGCAAACGATCGGCATTCGGATGCGGCGCGATTTTCGTGATCGATCCGACGACGACGTTCGCGAACGCTGGCGCTGCGGTCGTAACGTCCTCGACCTCGAAACCGGCCATCGTCAGCTTGCCGCACAGCGTGGCCGTGTCGATCGGCGGATCGACGAACGTGCGAAGCCAGCGCTCAGGGATTCTCATGAGCGAAATTGTGCGAGGAAGCGCAAATCGTTCTCGTAGAACAGGCGCAGATCGTCGACGCCGTAGCGCAGCATCGCAAGGCGATCGGGCCCGATGCCGAACGCGAAGCCCTGCCAGCGCTCGGGATCGATGTTCACCGCGCGCAGCACATTCGGGTGCACCTGCCCGGCGCCGGCGATCTCGAGCCATCCGCCGTCACCGAAGCGCATGTCGATTTCTGCCGAGGGCTCGGTGAACGGAAAGAACGATGGCCGGAAACGGAGCGTCACGTCGTCGCGGTCGAAGAAGTTGCGCAGGAACTCGTTCATTACCGCCTTCAAATCGGCGAAGGACACGTCATCGCCGATCCACAGTCCCTCGACCTGGTGGAACATCGGAGAATGCGTCGCGTCGCTGTCGACGCGGTACACGCGGCCGGGCGCGACGATGCGGATCGGCGGCGCGTGCGTCTCCATGTAGCGGATCTGGATCGGCGACGTGTGCGTGCGAAGCACCAAGCCACCCTCGACGTAGAACGTGTCGTGCATCGAGCGCGCGGGATGATTCTCCGGTGTGTTGAGCGCCGTGAAATTGTGGAAGTCGTCCTCGATCTCAGGGCCGTCGGCGACGTCGAAACCGATCGAGCGGAACAGCGCCTCGAGGCGCAGGAGCGTCAACGTCAGCGGATGCAGGCCGCCGACGCGGCGACCGCGCCCCGGCAACGACACGTCGAGCGCATCGGCGGCAAGTTGCGAAACGAGCTTCGCTTCGGCAATCGCGTTGCGGCGCGCGACGAGCGCGTCTTCGAGCGTTGCCTTCGCGGCGTTGATCCGCGCGCCGGCCGCAGCGCGTTCGCCTTCCGGCAGCGCCCGCAGCGACTTCAACTGCATGGTCAGGGCGCCGGCCTTGCCGAGATATTTCGCTTTCGCGTTCTCGAGCGTCGCCGGATCGCTCGCGGTGGCGAAATCGGCGAGGGCACGGTCGACGATGCTGCTCAGTTCATCCATGCGCGTTGAAATTGGTGCCAGAGATGTATTTCCCGAAACACTGTCATGATTCGACGCTGCAGTGCCGGGAAATACATCTCTGGCACCAATTTCAAAAAAGAAGGGAGGCCTCCCGCGCCTCCCTTTCGATCGATTCCGCGTCTCAAGCCCGGGAAGCCTTGGCTTGCTCCGCGATCTTCGTAAACGCTGCCTTGTCGTGCACGGCGAGATCGGCGAGGACCTTGCGGTCGATGTCGATCGACGCTTTCCTGAGGCCATCCATGAACGCGCTGTACGTGAGGCCGAGCTCGCGTACCGCGGCATTGATCCGCGCGATCCACAGCGCGCGGAACTCGCGCTTTCTCGCTCGCCGGTCGCGGTACTGGTATTGCCCCGCCTTCATCACCGCTTCCTTCGCGATGCGATAGACGTTGTTGCGCCGGCCGCGATAGCCCCTGGCCTGCTCGATGACCTTCTTGTGCCGCGCGCGCGCGGTCACGCCACGTTTGACTCTTGGCATGGTCGCTCCTTACGCGTAGGGCAGCATCGCGCGCACCGAATCCGAGTTGGTCTCGTGGATTCCGGTGATCCCGCGAAGCTGCCGCTTGTTCTTCGTGGTCCTCTTGGTGAGGATGTGCCGCTTGCCTGCATGAGCGCGCTTGACCGAGCCGCTTCCGCGCACGCGGAAGCGTTTCTTCGCGCCCGACTTCGTCTTCATCTTCGGCATGATGCCGTTCCTTTATTTGCTGCCCACGGCGGTGCGCTCCGCTTTCGCGGGAGCGGCTTTGCGGCCCTGCGGCCGACCGTCCTCGGGCTTGTCCGGGTGATGCGTTTTCGGCAACGTCTTCTTGGGGGCCAGCAGCATCACCATTTGCCGGCCCTCCAATCTCGGAAACTGCTCGACCG
>DATFCW010000104.1:0-2792 GCA_035252665.1 Casimicrobiaceae bacterium
GGCGTGATCCTGCTTGGCGGCGACCCTGGGATCGGCAAGTCGACGCTGCTTCTGCAATCGGGCGCGGCGCTCGGCGCAATGCATCGCACGCTCTATGTGACCGGCGAGGAATCGGCCGAGCAGATCGCGCTTCGCGCGCAGCGCCTCGGTCTCGTCAACGCCCCAGTCGAGTTGCTGGCCGAGGTGCAGCTCGAAGCGATCGTTCGCGCGATCGATGCGGCAGCGCCGGAAGTCGTCGTCATCGACTCGATCCAGACAATCTATACCGAGTCGCTCGCGTCGGCGCCCGGCAGCGTCGCACAGGTTCGCGAATGCGCGGCGCAGTTGACGCGGCTCGCGAAGGAGCGTGGCGTCGTCGTGATGTTCGTCGGCCACGTGACCAAGGAGGGCTCGATCGCGGGCCCGCGCGTCCTCGAGCACATCGTCGACACCGTGCTGTACTTCGAGGGCGATCCGCATTCGAGCTTTCGACTGGTGCGGGCGATCAAGAACCGCTTCGGCGCCGCCAACGAGCTTGGCGTTTTCGCGATGACCGAGCGTGGTTTGCGCGGCGTGTCGAATCCGTCGGCGCTGTTCCTCTCGCAGCATGCCGAGAACGTCGCGGGATCGGCGATCGTCGCCACGCTCGAAGGCTCGCGGCCGCTGCTCGTCGAAGTGCAGGCCCTCGTCGATCCGGCGCAAGGCGGCATGCCGCGACGCCTCGCGGTCGGCCTCGATGCGCAGCGCCTCGCCTTGCTGCTCGCCGTGCTTCATCGACACGGGGGCGTCGATACGAGCGGCTTCGACGTCTTCGTCAATGCGGTTGGAGGAGTCCGTATTCTGGAACCAGCCGCAGATCTGGCCGTGCTGCTGGCCGTCTGCTCTTCGTTGAAAAACAGCGCTCTACCTCCGAAATCTCTCGTATTCGGCGAAGTCGGCCTGGCCGGTGAGATCCGCCCGGTCCAACGAGGTCAGGAGCGGATTCGCGAGGCCGCCAAGCTCGGACTCAAATCGTTCGTGATACCGAGCTTGAACAAACCGAAACAAGATATTGAAGGCGCGACGATTCGCGGCGTGGATCGCGTCGATCAGGCCATCGCCTGGTTGCGCGACTAGCGTTGCGGAGACTCGCTATCGGCGACGCCGCGGTGCGCGCTCAAATGGACACGTAGCTGCCGCCCTGCGAGACACCAATCCGGATGGTCTGCCGGACCTGCCTTCGATACTGATCGGCCATCGCGAGATACGCCGCTTCGAGCGCGCGCGTGGTGGCCACCGTGTCGAACAGCGCGCTTCCGTGTCCCGCGCCGTCCAAGTGTTGGCGTAACTCGGTGCGTGCACTGGAATCGCGTGCCAGAGCCGTCGCTTTCGCCACGTAGCTCGCAACGTCTTCGCAAACGAGTTGCGGCAAGCGTACCGCCGCGAGCAGGCTCGCCGCGACGCGCGATGCGAACGTCTCGCCGCGAAGCGTCACCAACGGACATCCTGCCCACAACGCATCGCTCGCCGTCGTGTGCGCGTTGTATGGCCACGTGTCCAGGAACAGATCGGCCGCGCGATAGAGCGCGAGGTAGTCGGCATTCGCGCGCGCTTGCGCGAAGATCAGCCGCCGCGCATCGATCCCTCGCCGCACCGTCTCGCGTCGCACGTTGCTGACCCAGCGCTCCTCGCCGCGCTTTGCGAGCAGCCACAGCACCGCATCGGGCACATTGGCGAGGATGCGCATCCAGGCGTCGAGCACTTCGGGATTGAGCTTGTAGCCGCTGTTGAAGCAGCACAGTGTGACGCCGTTTCGCGGGAGACCCAGCTCCATGCGATCCGGCGTCGCGCCGATCGGGCGATTGCGATCGTTGACCTGGTAGCTGTGCGGCAACAGCACGAGCGTCTCCGAGTAATCGCCCACGTGCTCTTCGGGCGTGACGATCGGATCGCCGATCAGGTAATCGGCGAGATGGCCACCAAGCGTGCCCGGATAGCCGAGGTAATGCACCTGGATCGGCGCGGGCCGCGACGCAAGCACCGAAGGCGTCGCGTTCTCGGTGTGTCCCTTGAGGTCGACGAGCACGTCGATCGCATCCTCGCGAATCCTCGCGGCGAGGCGCAGCGCCGGCCAACCCGCTGCATCGACGAAGCGGTCGAACGCGCGCACGAGCCGCTCGCGCATCGGGCTGCGATCGTCCTTACCGGTCGAGTACGCGATGATCTCGAAGCGCTCGCGGTCATGCTGCTCGAACATGCCGGCCGCAAGAAACGCAGTGGCGTGCGTGTGAAAGTCCGACGACAGATAGCCGATACGAAGCCGGCCACTTTGCGAGATCGACGTCGGTGCAGACTGAGCCGGCCGCGCGATCGTCGCTGCCCACGTTTCGGCGCATTGCCGCTGCTCGCTTCGCGTCGACGGCTGCGACAGCAGCACGAACGGCGAGAGCAGCGGCGCCGATCGAGCGATGCCTTCGCGAAACCGCGTGCGCAGCTCGGCAAGATCGTGCCAGTCGCCGATCCGCTGACGCAGGAACAGAAGCTGCGACAACGCCGCGCCGTGCATCGGGTCGAGCCGAACCACTTTCTCGTACGACTGCATCGCACGCTCCAGCTCGTTCTCGCGCTCGAGCAGATCCGCGAGCTGGAAGTTGAGGGCGAGCGAATCGGGCTTTCGCGCGATCGCCGCATCGAGCGTCGCGCGCGCCTTCCTGCGCATGCCCGCGGTCACCTCGAGCTGCGCCTTGAATCCTCCGTATGCAACTTCCTCGGGCGCGAGCGCGTGTGCGCGCGATGCCGCATCCATCGCCTCGAGCAACCGGCCTTGCGGTTCG
>DATFCW010000105.1:0-4409 GCA_035252665.1 Casimicrobiaceae bacterium
ATCACCTCGCTGCGCGCGCGCGCCGCGCTATGCGACCTCCTGAACAACTGGCTGTCGCAATCTCGGTCCACGACGTGTCGCCCGCAACATGGCGCGATTGTCGCGAGCTTATTGCGATGCTCGATGACATCGCCGCGACGCCACTGACGCTGCTCGTCGTGCCGCAGTTTCACTACCGTGCCGATATTTCGTGCGATCGCGGCTTCGTGCAGGCGATGGAAGCGCGGCTTGCGCGCGGCGACGAGGTCGCGCTGCACGGCTTGTTCCATATCGACGATGCGCCGCCGCCGCGCAGCTTCAGCGATTGGTTCGAGCGGCGGATGCTGACGCGCGCCGAAGGCGAATTCGCTGCGCTCGAGGGGGAGGCTGCCGCCTGGCGCATTGCACGCGGCGTCGCGTTGTTCGAGGCACTTGGCTGGCCGCTCGCCGGCTTCGTTCCTCCTGCATGGCTTCTGAGTCACGGCGCGCGCGTTGCGCTCGAGCGCTGCGATCACCGCTTCGAGTATGTCACCGTGCGAAGCGGCATGTTCCATCTGCCTGCGTGGCGTTTCGAGCGCACCGCAAATCTCTGGTACAGCCCGACGAGCGCGGCGCGACGCGCGCTTTCGGGCTTTGCGATCCGACACGAGCTTTACCGTTCGCGCACGCGGGCGCTACTGCGCATCTCGCTACATCCTCAGGATGCGCGTGTGCGAAGCGTGCTCGAGCATTGGCGACGGATCATCGTGCGCGCGGTTGCGAAGCGAACGCCGGTCACCAAGCGCGCATGGACGCAACGGTTCAAGGCGGCGATGCCGCAAGCGACGCTACGGCGCGCGATCGCGCACGAGGACGCGATCGCCTGACCGGCGCGCGAAGCGTGCGCAGCAGCGCGAGCGTTCGACGCTCGCCGGCGCGAAGGCCCGGCGCATCGAGCGATACTCGCCGCCCCGGCAGCTTGTCGGCAAGGTAGGCCTCGACGACGCCGGGGTGCACGTAGCTCTTGCGGCATACGGCGAGCGTGTTGCCGAGCGTTTGCGCGGCGGCGCGAAGCGCGCGGTTGACCGTCTTGGTGCGATCGCTGATCGACCCGGGAAGGCCGTAACGTGTGAGCAGCACCGTCGCGATGACGGTCGCGCCCCAGGTTCGGAAATCCTTCGACGTGTAGTCGGCGTCCGCGATCTCCTGCAGATACTCGTTGACGTCCGTTGCGCAAAGCGGACGCGTCTCGCCGTCTTCGATGTATCGAAAGAGCTCGTAGCCGGGAAGATCGAGGCAGCGCCGCACGACGCGCGCGAGGCGCCGATCGGACAGCGCGAGATCGTGCTCCTTGCCGGACTTGCCGCGAAAGCGCAGACGGATGCGATCGCCGCGTACCTGCACGTGGCGATTGCGAAGCGTGGTGAGACCGAAGCTTCCGTTCTCCCGACGATACCGCTCGTCGCCGACGCGCACGTAGGTGCGATCGAGAAGGCGCACCATCGCGGCGAGAAGCTTGCGCCTCGTCAAGCCGGGTTCCGCGAGATCATGGTCGACGGCATCGCGAATCGCGGGGAGTGCGGCCGCGAACTCGGCGAGGCGGTCGAACTTGTGCTCGTCGCGCTGCGCGCGCCATTGCGGGTGATAGCGGTATTGCAGGCGGCCGCGCGCATCGCGGCCGGTTGCCTGCAGATGGCCTTGCGGGTCCTCGCAGATCCACACCGATGTCCAGGCGGGCGGAATCACCAAGGCGCGAATCCGCGCGAGGACTTGCGAGCGGCGAACGCGACGTCCGTCGGCGTCGACGTAGCGGAACGCCTTGGAATCGCCCTCCCGGCGGTAACCGCGGTCGCTCGGGCGGCTGTAGCGAAGCGAGGCCTTGCGAAGCGTCGCGCGAAGCTCGGGATCGGGAGCGGGGGAGACGGGTTTTGCGCCGTTGCCGTTGCGCGCCGCCTCTGTCGTATGCGTGACCATTGGCATGCACTATGACGGCCACGGCTTGGCGCTCGTTCCATGAACACGCGTATCGGGAAGGCGGCGAGAAACACCTCGCGAGGGAGGTGTTCCTCGCCGCCTCGGCGCGCAGGGACCCGCAGGCGATCGCTTACGGACTCGGAGCGCCAGACACGCGTTGCCTGCGGCCTTGGCTCAAGCCGACCTTACTGCCAATACGGCCGCGCGTTATAGAAAGAGTGCACGTTCTCTGCCCACTGCTGATCGGCCATCGTCGGCCAATGATCCTTGTCGAACCCCGGCGCCTGCTCGAACCGCTCCTTCGCGACATTCATCCGGAAGCACTTGTTCTCGGGATCGAGGCGAAGCGCGGACCATGGAATCGCGAACAGCTTGTCGCCGATGCCTAGCATTCCCCCAACCGACATCACCGCATACGCGACGCGCCCCGTCGGCACGTCGATCATGATGTCGGTGATCTCGCCGAGATCCTCGTCGGCATCGTTGCGCACCTCGTCACCTTGCAGCGTATCGGCCGCCATCACCTGCGGTCCCGGGCCTTCGTTGCGATTCGACCAGTAGTCGTCGCCGGTGCGATAGCGCGAATCGACGTCGCCGGCGGTCATCGGATTCGTCGTCGTGGTCGTGGTCCCTGTCCTGGAAGTCGTTGCCATCGTCATTCCTTTCTTGCGCCATAGCGCGGCGTGAATCGTTTGGCCATCAATGCCGTGGGCCGGTAATCCGACGGTGCGCCGAGCTCGAAGTGCGTGAGCGCGGGCTCGCAACGCGGCCATGAGCGGCCTTCGTCGGCATTGCGATGCGCATTCGCATCGCTTGGTTTCGACAGGCGTTGCACCGATGGTTCTGCATCGTCTTGCATGATCGGATTGCGGCTCGAAGTCGACCCGCTTTCGATCGCAATCGACATGCCATCGATCAATTGCCGACGAATCAAGCGCGAAGCCGCACGGACATGCGCAACTTCGGTAGGAATTGCAGGTAAGTTGGTGCGGCCTGGGAGCGATGCGCGCGAAGACGCGATCAGCGCATGATCGCGGCCTTCGCGTCGGATGTCGACGCGAGCGCACTGCCATGCTCGTGCGGAGGAAGCTGATCCTCGAGCAGATGCCCGAGGCTTCGACGAAGCCTCGGCCACAGTTCGCCGCGCTTCTGCGCGAACGCGAACTGCGCTTCGAGAAAGCCCAGCTTCGTGCCGCAGTCGAAACGCTGCCCTTCGACGACGCACGCGAACACGTGCTCGCGCTCCGTCAATGCACGCATCGTGCGCGTGAGCATCGGATCGCGCTCATCGCAAAGCGCGTCCCACACGGCCTTGGTGAACACGTAGCGGCCGCAGGGCGTGACCGGCAGGGACCCCGCTCCGATCGGCGGCACCTTGACGAGCGAGCGCGCGTTTCGAATCGTGCTCGTGCCGAGATCGGCGGCGATCAGGTGCGCGTCGCTTGCATCGCGCGCGCTCCGCTGGACGCCCGCGACGCTCACGTGCTGCTCGGCGAATACGTCGAGAAGCTGTGCGAGCGCCGGTCGCGGTGCATCGATCAGGTCGTCGGGAAGAATGACCGCGAAAGGCTCGTCGCCGATGAAGGGCCGCGCCTTGCGCAGTGCATCGGGAAGCCCCGATGCCTCCCGTTGGCGCACGTAGCTGAAGGTCACGCCTTTCGGGATCGCGGAGCGCAACTCGCGCAGCGCGTCGTCGCTCTCGCGCGCGGCGAGTTCGTGCTCGAGCTCGTATGCGCGATCGAAGTGATCCTCGATCGCCCGCTTGTTGCGCCCGGTGACGAGGATGAAGCGCGTCAGCCCCGACGCCGCGGCTTCCTCGACCGCGTACTGGATCAGCGGTCGATCGACGATGGGCAGCATCTCCTTGGGACACGCCTTCGTCGCGGGCAGGAACGCGGTGCCGAGACCTGCCACGGGGAATACCGCATGCGTGACGCGTCGACGTGATGAACGCACCGCTCCATTCGTCATGCGATTCGTTTCTGCGGTCATCGATGAGCCTGCGACTCTCGCGTTCACGTAGCGGTCGACCTTGTCCCGAGTGACGCTCCTTGTACCGCGCGCGAAAGCGCGCCGTCAATACGTGCTTGTCCTACACGCGCATCGAGGTGCCGAATGCTTCGCTCACAGAGGGGAAATCGTCCGCAGCAGCAATTGCCGGCGGCTTCGGTAATTCTTACGACAGCGCTTCGCCGTGACCACGATGTCGCAGCGGTGCTCATGTGTTGCCGTGAATGACACCGAATGCGAGGCATGGACCTTGCAGATCGCACCGGACTGATTCGTTCCGTAAAGCCTCCCTGAATGCGCATCGAACACGGCATCGCAGCCCGGGCCACACCGATCTTTCACTCGTTCTGGATCGCCGCTTTCGATGGCACCGATCATTTGGCCCCGTTGCACGCATTGGATGCCGACGCCTATCGCAGGAACGTCGTCTCCGATTACCGGCATGCGCGCGATGCGGGTATCCGCTG
>DATFCW010000106.1:0-6371 GCA_035252665.1 Casimicrobiaceae bacterium
CGAGTTGACGCCGACGACCTGTCCGGCCGTATTGAGCAGCGGACCGCCCGAGTTGCCCGGATTGACCGCGACGTCGGTTTGAATGAACGGCGTCATCTGGCCGCCTGGCAGTGCGCGGTGAACCCCGCTCACGATGCCCGCGGTCACGCTGTTCTCGAAGCCAAAGGGCGATCCGATCGCGATCACCCATTCGCCCTGCTTCGCTGGCGCGGGATGCGACAGATCGAGCGCGGGCAGCGGGGTCTTCGCATCGATCTTGATGAGCGCGATGTCGGTGCGCTTGTCGACGCCGATGACTTTCGCCTTGAATTCACGGCGGTCGGTCAACTTGACCGTCACCGTCTTCGCGTCGTCGACAACGTGCGCGTTCGTGACGATGTAGCCGTCGGGACTGACGATGAAGCCCGAGCCGACGCCACGCGACGGCACGACACGGGGCTGGATGTTGAAGCCCGGCCCGTTCGGCATGCCGAAGCGCTTGAGGAAATCGTTCAGCGGATTGTCTTCGTCATCGCCCTGGTCGAGGCCCGTCGTCTTCGTCGTGCCGACAACGCTGATGTTCACGACGGCAGGACCGTCGCGCTCGACGAGCGACGTGAAATCGGGAAGTCGCGCGGCAGCGGTCGAAGCCACCGGCGACGTGACGGCGGGCGGCGTTGCCGCGTTCGCAAGCGACAGCGCCGACGTGTCGAGCCGGTTGTAGCCGGTCCCGACCGCGAGCCCGAAGGCCGCGGCCGCGACGGCGACGGCCACTTGTTTCAGATGAAATTTCGTTTGCATCGATGCACTCCTGTGGATTCGAGGGACCCCTTCTGGATCGAGGCCGGCAGCATCGAATATACGGTCGGGGGCTTAACCATTCCTTAAGAGTAAAAGCGCCAATGCAAAAAAGGGGAGCGGGGGAGGAGAGTGGCTTCGTCGAGCGGTCTCGCTTGGGCACTCTCATCGCCCACCGTCACCCCTCTTCCCGCTTTTCGAATCTCACGCGCACCACCAGTCCGCTGCCGCTCGCCGGCGCATCGAGCGCGATCGTCGCTCCATGCGCGTCGGCAATTCGCTTGACGATCGAAAGACCGAGTCCGCTTCCCGAGCCCTCGCTCGCTTCGCCCCGATAGAAACGATCGAAAACGCGCTCTCGCTCCTCGGCCGCGATGCCGGGGCCGGTGTCCGCGACGCACAAAATCACATCTTCGCCGTCGCGTTCGACGGACACGTCGATGCGCCCGCCGCGCGGCGTATAGCGAAGCGCGTTGTCGACGAGGTTCGACAGCAGGATGCGAAGACCCTCCGGATCGCCGCTCACCACCGCCGGTGTTTCATGCGCAAGGCCGAGGTCGATCGATTTGTCGGCGGCGAGCGCGGCGCGCGCGACGATGACGTCCTTCGCGAGCGCAACGAGATCGCATCGCGTGCGCGTTTGCGCCATCGACTCGGGCTCCGCGCGGGCGAGCGTCATCAGTTGCTCGACGACGTGCGACGCTCGCGCCACACCCGCATCCAGATCGTCGAGCGCCGCCGAGGACGCGCTGCGGCGCGCGAGATCGAGCTGCAGCGTCAGCGCGGCGAGCGGCGTGCGCAACTCGTGCGCGGCGTCCGCGGTGAAGCGTCGCTGCGAGGCAAGCGCATCGGAGAGTCGTGCGAGGAGCCCGTTTAAGCTCGCCGCGAGCGGTTGCAATTCGTCGGGCAGCTTTTGCTCCTCGATCGGCGCGAGCGCATCGGGGCGCCGGCTCGACACCGCCTTCGACATCGCGTCGAGCGGCTCCAAACCACGGCCGACGCCTACCCAGATCAGCACGCCGAAGAACGGAATGAGCGCGAGGAAGGGAACGAGCGTGCGCAATGCGGTCTGCGTCGCGATCGCTTCGCGCTCGTCCTGCGGCTGCGCGACCTGCAGCGCATGCGTGCCCTGCACGAGCGTATAGACCCGCCAGTCGCGGCCGTTGTGACGAATCGTCGAATAGCCTTGCGTGGCAGGCACCGGCAGTCCCGCGCCGGGCTGCGACCAGTAGACGAGGACGCCATCGCGATCCCAGATTTGCGTCACGATCTCGGTCACGCCAACGCCTTGCGGCGATTGTCGCGTGCCGAGGCCGGGCTGTCGGCCGCGCAACAGGTCGTCGATGCGCGTCGAATAGGCGAGTTGCTTCAGTTGAAGGTCGAGCAACTGCCCGACTTCACGCCGCGCAGCGAGATACGTGACGCCGCTCGCGGCGAGCGCGATCGTCGCGAGTCCCGCGAGCAGCCAGACGAGCAGCGTACGGCGGATGGAGTTCATCGCGCGCGTTCACGCCAACGCATACCCGACACCGCGCAGCGTCCGGATCGTTTCGCTGCCGAGCTTCTTGCGCAGATTGTGGATGTGGACTTCCACGGCATTGCTCTCGACTTCGTCTCCCCAGCGGTAGATTCGCTCCTCGAGTTGCGCCTTCGACAGCGCCGCGCCCGGCCGTTCGAGCAGCGCCGCGAGCAGCGCGAATTCGCGCACCGACAAGTCGATGCTTCGCCCGGCCAATGTCACTACGCGGGTCGCGGTGTCGAGCGCGAGATCGCGGTGGCGCAGCACGTTGCCTTCGCGTCCGATGTCGCGACGCAAAAGCGCTCGCATCCGCGCGCCGAGCTCGTCGAGGCTGAACGGCTTCGTCAAATAATCGTCGGCGCCGGCGTCGAGGCCGGCGACGCGATCCGCCACTGCATCGCGCGCCGTGACGATCAGCACGCGTACGCGATTGCCGCCCTTGCGAAGCTCGCGCAGGAGCTCGAGCCCGCTCTTGCGCGGCAAGCCCAGGTCGAGCAACACGAGCGCATAGGCGTCGTTTCCGACGTCGAGCGCGGTTCGCGCGGCGACTCCGTCGCTCACCCAATCGACGGCGTACCCGTCCTGCGAAAGCGCCTGCGACAGCGTCTTGCCGATCATCGGGTCGTCTTCGACGAGCAGGATGCGCATGGGCACTCCGTCTTTCGGGCATTCTAGGGGAACCGCCTTAAGGCTTGCTGAACGCGAAAGCTGCGTGCCGTGCAAAGGCCGTTCAACGCCGGCGCGGTAAAATGCCGGCATGCGCGGGCTTCGTTCTTTCGCCGCCTCCAAGGATGCGGCGCAAATCCTGGCGCGATCCATCACGCTCTCCCTGACCGTCGTCGTCGCCGTCGCGCTGTCGATCGGCGACGGAGCCGCGCAGACGCGGGACTATGCGCTGCACGATCTGCGCATCGAGCATCCCTATGCGATTGCAACGCCGCCGGGTGCGCGTACCGGCGGCGCGTATTTCACGATCCACAATGGTGGAGCGAGCGCGGATCGCCTCGTGCACGTGGCTTCGCCGGTCGCGAAGAGCGCCGAAGTGCACTCGATGACGATGGACGGCAACGTAATGCGCATGCGCGCCGTGCCGGCGCTCGACATCCCGGCGGGCGCGAGCGTTGCGCTTCGACCCGGTGGTTACCACGTGATGCTCATGGGCCTCGCGCATCCACTGATCCGCGGCGCCAGCGTTCCGCTAACGCTCACGTTCGAAAAAGCCGGGACGATCGACGTCGTTGCCGACGTCAGTGACGCGCAGGGCCATTCGCACTGATGGCGACCGTCGTCATTTCCGCAGGTGTTCCGACCGCACGCTCGCAGGTTGTCGCGTCGCCGTCGCATCGCGCGATCATCGTATGGCTCGGCGTTTGCTGCGCGCTCGTGTTCGCGATGGTCGTCGTGGGCGGCATCACACGACTCACGCATTCGGGATTGTCGATTACGGAATGGGACCCGATCGTCGGCGCGGTGCCCCCATTGTCGGCATCGGACTGGAACGATGCGTTCGCCAAATACCAGCGGACGCCGGAGTTTCGGAAGGTGAACCCCGACATGACGCAGCACGAGTTCCGGCGAATCTTCTGGTGGGAATATTTTCATCGGCTGCTCGGTCGGGCGATCGGGATCGTGTTCCTCGTGCCGTATCTTTGGTTCGTCGTGCGCAGCCGGATTCCGCGCGGTTACGCGTGGCCGCTTGCCGGGATCTTTGCGCTCGGTGCGCTGCAAGCCGTCGTCGGCTGGCTGATGGTGGCGAGCGGACTGGTCTCCGATCCGCATGTGTCGCAGTTCCGCCTAGCCGCGCATCTCGGCCTTGCGCTCGCGATCTTCGCTGCGATGCTGTGGACGGCGCTCTCGCTCGCGTTGCCGGCCAACGCGAATCCCCGTGATGCGCGCGTGCGACATGCGCGGCAAGGCGCCTTCGGGATCGTCGCGCTGGTGTTCGCGATGGCACTCCTGGGCGCATTGGTCGCGGGCACTCACGCCGGCTTCGCGTACAACACGTTCCCGTCGATGAACGGCTACGTCGTGCCACCCGAGATCATGCTGCTCGCGCCTTGGTGGAAGAACTTCTTCTGGAACATCGCGACAGTTCAATTCGATCATCGCGTCGGTGGATGGGTGCTCGCGTTCGCGATTCCGATTCTCTGGTGGCGCTTGCGTGCATCAGAGATCCCGCGACGCGCGCGTCGCGGCGCGACCGCATTGGTCGCGATGCTTGCCCTGCAACTCGCGCTTGGCGTCGCGACGCTCGTGAACGTCGTTCCGTTGCCGCTCGCGGCCTTGCATCAGGCAGGTGCGGTGATCGTGTTCGCGCTGGCGGTGAACGTCGCGCATGCGCTACGCTTCCCGCGCGAATCGGTGACGAACGCGTAACCAGGAGGTCCAAACCAACATGGCCGAGATGCGCGCCCTCGACGAACCGCTGTCCGATCCCGAGCTCGACGAGCTCGAGGGATTCCTCGCGTCCGATCTCGTGCCGCAGGATTGCATGGACCTCGAGATGCTGGACGGCTTCCTGACCGCGATCGTCAGTGGACCCGACAACGTGCAGCCGTCCGAATGGCTGCCGCAGGTATGGAGCGACGGCGGTCGATCGTCGAATCCGGTGTTCGGCAGCAACGAGCAGGCGCAACACATCATGGGACTGATGCTGCGTCATATGGTCGGCATCCAGCGCACGCTCGGCGAATCGCCGACGCGCTTTCGGCCGCTCCTGTACATGCCGGACGAGAACGCGCGAAACGACAAGACACCGCCCGAGGCGTCGGCGTGGTGCGAAGGCTACATGGCGGGCATCAAGCTGCGCGACGATGAATGGCAGCCGCTCTACGACTCGACCGACGCGCGCGACTGGGTCTTTCCGATCGAGGCGCTCGCGTTCGGCGATCAGGATCCCGAGTTCGCGGACTGGATCGACGACAAGGAGAAGCGCGCGAGCCTCGTCGACGAGTTGCCCGTCGCATCGGTCCTGATCTATCGCTTCTGGAAGGAACGGCGCAAGACGCAGCAAGCCCACGGCAGCGGCTCGCGTCGCGAACGCCGCGACACGGCGCGCAAGTCACGCCAGCGATTGCACTAAGGTCGCTTGAAACGCTGCTTCAGGCAGCGTTGCGAAAGGATTCGTCGGCCCAATCGGGAACGAAGCGGGCGCTCGCCTCGTAGTCCTCGATCCATTCGAGGAGCTCGTCGGCGCGGCGCGCTTCGGACGTCGTGAGCGACGCTGCAAGGAGCGCCTCGAACTCGGCCGGTGCGAACGACTCGCCACGACCGCGATACGAATAGCTGCGATGCGCCATCACGCCTCCGGTAACGCTCTTACGCTTCATTGGATGCTCCGATGCCCCCTAGGTTTCATGCGCCCAGGTTTCATGCGGCCGGTCTCTAGTAGCGGTAAACGCGACGGTTGACGATGCGCACACGATCGCCGACGCGCAATTCTCCCGGCCCGACCTGATCGAAGGCGACGGTGCCGCCGTCGTCGAGGCGAACGACGACGCGATAACGATCGGCGCTGTTCGCGCGCTGCACCTCGTTGCCGACGGCCGCGCCGCCGAGCGCGCCCGCAATGGTGGCTGCCGTGTTGCCGCTGCCGCTGCCGAACTGATGACCGATGATGCCGCCGGCGATACCGCCGATGATCGCGCCGAGGCCGACCGGTGCACCGCTGCCGCCGCGATACATGTCGATGGCCTCCACCACGCCATACTCGGTGCGCTGCGCGACGACCGGCGCGCGATAGACGGGGTAGGGCTCAGGGTACGCGCAGCCCCCGACGAGTGTGGCGGCCACGACGAACAGGATTGCGACGCTGCGAAGCTGCATGCGAATCTCCAATCGTTGTCCACTCTACGAGAACGGCCAATCCACGAGGGATCGGCAACGCCCCGATTCATGCGTCGGACGCCGACCGACATTCGCTTGATCCGTGTTCAAATGTAACGGTTCGCTACTTTGTTACGAATCGCGACGCGGCGCCACGCGAATATTCCACATCCGCCGATTAACGCGCGTCGCGGAAAGGCGTTGACGCGTCGGGATTTCGAGACGCGCGTCGCGCCTTGCGCGGAAAAAT